>NZ_CP121682.1:1208636-1510795 GCF_029760955.1 Streptomyces cathayae | reverse complement strand
GCCGTATGGGGCTGGACAAAACGGTCGGCAGCGTGGACGAGGCAGTGGCGGACATCCCCGAGGGGGCGTCGCTGGCCGTCGGCGGGTTCGGCCTGTGTGGCATACCGAGCGCGCTGATCGCCGCACTGCTGCAGCGGGAGGCCGGCGGGTTCAAGGTGGTCTCCAACAACTGCGGGGTGGACGACTGGGGGCTGGGGCTCCTGCTGCGGGCCGGCCGGATCGCGCGTATGACCAGTTCGTACGTGGGCGAGAACAAGGAGTTCGCCCGCCAGTACCTCAGCGGGGAACTGGAGGTGGAGCTGGTGCCGCAGGGCACGCTGGCCGAACGCCTGCGGGCCGGCGGGGCGGGCATCCCGGGGTTCTACACACCGGCCGGGGTCGGGACGCAGATCGGGCAGGGCGGACTGCCCTGGCGGTACGGCGCGGACGGGCAGGTCGCGGTGGCGTCGCCGCCGAAGGAGACCCGGGTCTTCGACGGGCGGGAGTACCTGCTGGAGGAGGGCATCAGAACCGATTACGCCCTGGTGCGGGCGGCCGTCGGGGACCGGCACGGCAACCTGGTGTTCCGCTCCTCGGCCCGCAACTTCAACCCGTTGGCCGCGATGGCCGGGCGCGTCACCGTCGCCGAGGTCGAGCAGCTGGTGGAGCCGGGCGAACTGGACCCGGACGAGGTGCACCTGCCGGGGGTGTTCGTGCAGCGGGTGGTCCGGGTCCTCCCCGACGACCCGACCGCCACCCGGCGGATCGAACGACGGTGTGTGCGGACCGAACAGGAAGGCGGTGCCTGACATGGCGCTCACGCGCGAGCAGATGGCGGCCCGGGCGGCCCGCGAACTGGTGGACGGAACGTACGTCAACCTCGGCATCGGCCTGCCGACACTGATCCCGAACCACCTTCCGCCGGGAGTCGAGGTGGTGCTGCAGTCCGAGAACGGCATTCTCGGCGTCGGCCCCTACCCGCTCGAGGAGGAACTCGACGCGGACCTGATCAACGCGGGCAAGGAGACGGTGACCACCCTGCCCGGGGCGTCGTTCTTCGACTCCGCGCTGTCCTTCGGCATGATCCGCGGAGAGCACATCGACGCCGCGGTGCTGGGCGCCATGCAGGTGTCGTCCTCGGGAGACCTGGCGAACTGGATGATCCCGGGGAAGATGATCAAGGGCATGGGCGGTGCCATGGACCTGGTGCACGGGGCGCGCCGGGTCATCGTGCTGATGGAGCACACCGCCAAGGACGGCAGCCCCAAGCTCGTCGAGCGGTGCGAGCTGCCGCTGACCGGCACCGGGGTCGTCCAGCGCGTCATCACCGATCTCGCCGTCGTCGACATCACGCCGGAGGGCTTCTCGCTGGCCGAACTCGCTCCCGGTGTCGGCGTCGACGAGGTACGCGCCGCGACCGGGGCCGACCTGCGCGTTCCCGAGCGGCTGGAGACGGTCGCCGGTGTCTGAGTAGCAGATGCCTCCCGGCGGCACAACCGGTTCGGGTCCACATCGTGGCAGGCAGGCTGTGGTGCTCCCTGCCATATCGTTGCACGTTCAACGGACCCTACGGTGCCGGACACCGGGCCGCTCCGGCCGACCCACGCCCATGGAGCGACCCGGTGTCCCCACTGCACCGAGGAGCCGCCATGCAACCGTCGCCTTTCCGGGGCGCCGTCGCCCCGCTGTCCCGCGCTTCGTCCGCGCCGCCCGCCGATCCGCTGCCGCGCCCGGCGGGGCGCGGGTGGCGCGGACCGCTGTCCCGTCTCGTGGCCGTCGTGGTCCTCGCCCTCGTGGCCGCCCTGGTCGGTCCGGCGCCGACCGCTCAGGCCGCGGTCGGCCTGACCCGGGTCACCGACTTCGGCGCCAACCCGGGCCAGCTGAACATGTACGTCTACCGGCCCGCGTCCCTGCCCGCCGAGCCGGCGGTGGTGTTCGCGCTGCACGGCTGCAGCCAGAACGCCCAGATGTACGCCGACAACTCCGGTCTGCCCGAACTCGCCGACCGGCACGGGTTCCTGGTGGTGTTCGCCGAGACCACGTTCTCGAACCACATGAACAAGTGCTTCAACTGGTACCAGAGCACCGACATCCGCAGGGGCCAGGGCGAAGCCGCGTCGATCCGGCAGATGGCCGCGTACGCGGTCTCCGCCTACGGCGCGGACGCCGGGCGGACCTACGTCACCGGCCTGTCCGCCGGTGGTGCCATGACGTCGGTGATGCTCGCCATGTACCCGGACGTCTTCCAGGCCGGCGCGGTCGTGGCGGGTCTGCCCTACGGTTGCGCCGGCGACGTCATGGCCGCCCTGAAGTGCATGGACCCCGGAGTCGACCTGACGCCGGACCAATGGGCGAAGCGGGTCCGCGACGCCAACCCCTCGTGGTCCGGACCCTGGCCCCGGGTGGCCGTCTGGCACGGTGACAACGACCCCACGGTCCTCCCGCGCAACGCCGACGAGCTGCGTGACCAGTGGACCGCACTGCACGGCCTGTCCCAGAAGCCGACCCGCACGTCCGTGATCGGCCCGAACTCCACCCGGCACGAGGAGTACGCCGCCGCGGACGGCTCGGTGGCCGTCGAGGTGAACCGGGTCCCGGACATCGGGCACGCCACGCCGGTCGATCCCGGCAGCGGGCCCCAGCAGTGCGGCAGCACCGGCACCGTCAACTTCCAGGCCTCCATCTGCTCCAGCCACTGGATCGCCCAGTTCTTCGGCCTGACGGAACCCTTCGAGGACGACAGGCTGCCGGCCCCGACCGGCCTGGCCGCGACCGACACCACCGACACCACCGTCCGCCTGAGCTGGAACGCCGTCGACGGCGCCGGCGACTACGTCGTCTACCGCGACGGTGCCCCGGACCCGCTCGCCACGGCAGGCGCCACGTCCTACACCGACACCGGCCTGACCGCGGGCTCCTCCCACACCTACGCGGTCGCCGCCCGCGATGCGGACGGCAGGCCGGGACGGTCCTCCGGCGCGGTCACCGTGCGGACCACCGGCGGTGAGACCGCCTGCTGGACCGCCACCAACTACGCCCACGTCCAGGCGGGACGCGCCACCACCAGCGGCGGCTACACCTACGCCAAGGGCTCCGGACAGAACATGGGTCTGTACAACGTGTTCGTCACCCGCACCCTGAGGGAGTCGCCCGTCGGCCACTTCACCGTCGCGGACGGAACCTGCAACTGACGCAGGGCGCAGGGCCGGTCATGACCGTGGACGCCTCCCCGCACCCCCCGCGGTCCCGTGCCCGTCATGGTGGCGGCCCGGAAGCCGCCGCCGTGTCGGCCCCGGCGCGGTCGGTCGGCCACCGACCGCGCCGTCGGCCCCTCCTGCCCTGCCGGCGATGGCCGCCGCGGGGCCCGGTCCACGGAGCACGTCATGCCACGCCTAGCCTTGTGGATGGGGTCGCTACAGAAGCAGCCCTTACTGTGTGGGTCGCATACATAGGTGTGTCTGGGCGGCGTCCGTACTGTTTCCGGCCATGACAAGCGAATTCCCTCCTCCCACCGCCCACTCGGCGCCGTCCGGCGCCGGCGTGGACCTGACGTCCCGGACCGCTCTGGTCACCGGTGGCGGCAGCGGCATCGGCAAGGCGTGCGCCACGGCGCTGGCCGCCGCGGGTGCCACCGTGCACGTGGTCGACCGGGACGCCGATTCGGCCAAGGAGGTCGCCGCCGGGATCGGGGGCGAGGCGCACGTGGTCGACCTGGCCGACCCGGCCGCGATCGGGACGCTGCCGACCGAGGTCGACATCCTGGTCAACAACGCCGGCCTGCAGCACGTGGCGCCCCTGACCGAGTTCCCGCCGGAACGGTTCGCCCTCATCCAGCAGGTGATGGTCACCGCCCCGTTCCTGCTGATGCGCCGTAGCCTGCCGCACATGTACGCGCAGGGCTGGGGCCGGCTGATCAACATCTCCAGCGTCCACGGACTGCGGGCCAGCGCCTACAAGTCCGCCTACGTGACCGCCAAACACGCGCTGGAGGGCCTGAGCAAGGTGGCCGCGCTCGAGGGTGCCGCCCACGGTGTGACCAGCAACTGCATCAACCCCGGCTACGTCCGCACCCCTCTGGTCGAGAACCAGATCCGCGACCAGGCCGCCGCGCACGGGATCAGCCCCGACGACGTCCTGACCGATGTGCTGCTGACCCGCTCACCCATCAAACGCCTGCTGGAGGCGGAGGAGGTCGCCGCGGCCGCGCTGTGGCTGTGCGCCGACCACAGCAGTTACATCACCGGTACCTCACTGCCCCTCGACGGCGGCTGGGGAGCCAGCTGACCCGCCGCACCGGGCGCCGCCCCTGCGCCGCCCCGCCCCAAGACCGCCCCCCACGCCCGTCCCCGCACCCACGCCTCACCCGAGAATCGGTGAACCCATGTCCGAGACCACAACCGCCAAGCCGGGCGAGCCCCGCTCCGGCGGCATCGCCCGCATCGTCGGAGCGAGTCTGATCGGCACCACCGTCGAGTGGTACGACTTCTTCCTCTACGGCTCCGCCGCCGCGCTGGTGTTCAACACCCTCTTCTTCCCCAGCAGCGACCCGCTGGTGGGCACGCTGCTCGCCTTCATGACCTACGCGATCGGCTTCCTGGCCCGGCCGATCGGCGGCATGGTCTTCGGGCACTACGGCGACAAGATCGGCCGTAAGAAGCTGCTCGTGCTCAGCCTGCTGATGATGGGCGGCGCCACCTTCGCCATGGGTCTGCTGCCCACCTACGGCAGCATCGGCGTCGGCGCCCCGATCCTGCTCACCGTCCTGCGCCTGATCCAGGGCTTCGCCCTGGGCGGCGAATGGGGCGGCGCCGTGCTGATCGTCTCCGAGCACGGGGGCGACAAGCACCGCGGCTTCTGGGCCTCCTGGCCGCAGTGCGGCGTCCCCGCCGGCAACCTGCTGGCCACCGCCGTTCTCGCGGTGCTGGCCTCCGTCCAGTCCGAAGCGGCGTTCCTTTCCTGGGGCTGGCGCATTCCCTTCCTGCTCTCCGGCGTCCTGGTCCTGATCGGACTGTGGATCCGCGTCTCGGTGTCCGAGTCCCCGGTCTTCCTCGCCGCCCAGGCCAAGGCCGAAGCGGCCGCCGCCCAGGGGGCCAAGGAGGAGCCGCCCGTCGTCGAGGTCTTCCGCCGCAACTGGCGCGAGGTGCTCGGGGCCATCGGCGTCCGGTTCGGCGAGAACATCTCCTACTACATCGTGACCTCCTTCCTGCTGGTCTACGTCACCACCCACCTGGAACTGCCGAAGAGCACCGCGCTGAACGCCGTCCTGATCGCCTCGGCGGTCCACTTCGTCACCATCCCGCTGTGGGGAGCGCTCTCCGACCGCATCGGCCGCAGGCCCGTGACGCTGATCGGCGCGGTCGGCATGGCCGGCTGGGCGTTCGCCTTCTTCTCCCTGGTCGACACGGAGTCCTTCACCGTGATCACCCTCTCGGTCACCGTGGGCATGCTGCTCCACGGCGCCATGTACGGACCGCAGGCCGCCTTCATCTCCGAGATGTTCGACACCAAGGTCCGCTACTCCGGGGCCTCCGTGGGCTCGCAGCTCGCCTCGATCCTCGCCGGCGCCCTCGCCCCGATCATCGCCGTCGAGCTCCTCAGGCGCTTCGGTTCCTCGACGCCCATCGCCCTCTACCTCGCGGCCGCCTCGGTGGTCACCGCCGTCACGGTCCTCGTCATCAAGGAGACCCGCGGACGTGACCTGACCGTCTCGATCGCGGACGAGCCGTCGGACCGGCAGCGGCAGGGGGCATCGGTCGCCGGCACCGACCGGGGCTAGAGGCCCAGAGGCCCGAAGGCCCGGAAGCCCAAGGGCCCAGAGGCCACCGTGTCGCGGTCCGCCCCGTGCGAGAGTGAACGGGCGGACCGCGGCATGCCCGTCCGCAGACACCGCGCCCGCCGCGCGGGCCCGCCACAGCCCATCCACACACCAGCCGCACACGCTGGAGGGAGGACCGCCCCATGCCCCCCGTGAGCCCCGCGACCGTCGGCGGCGACCCCTCCCACACGGCGACGGCGGCACTCCGGCAGCTGCTCGACCTGCTCGCCGCCGACGCACCCGCCGAACGCCTGGCCCAGCCCGCGGCCCGGGCCCGCGCGGCCGGAGCCGACCCGAGCGAGCAGGCCGTCCTCGACGAGGCCACCCGGACCGCGCTGGACATCCACCGGACCCTGACCCAGCGCCGGCGCCGGGAGGCCGAGCTCGCCGCCCTCTTCGACACCGCGAGCGACCTGGCCGCACTGCGCGACCCGGACGCCGTACTGCGGGCCATCGTGCACCGGGCCAGAACCCTGCTGGGCACCGACACCGCGTACATGACGCTGAACGACCCCACGGCCGGCGACACGTTCATGCGGGTGACCGCCGGCTCGGTCTCCGCCAAGTTCCAGCAACTGCGCCTCGCCCTCGGGGAAGGACTCGGTGGTCTGGTCGCACAGACCGCCCGCCCCTACGCGAGCCCCGACTACCGCACCGACCGCCGTTTCAAGCACACCGGAACCATCGACGAGGGCGTCGACGAGGAGGGCCTGCGCGGCATCCTCGGCGTCCCCCTGCGCGTCGGCCGGCGGGTGATCGGCGTCCTGTTCGCCGGAGACCGCGCCCCGCGCGAGTTCACCCCCGAGGCCATCGCCCTGCTCTCCTCCCTGGCCGACCACGCCGCCGTGGCCATCGACGGCGCCCGCCTGCTGGAGGAGACCCGCTCCGCGCTGGTCGAGCTGAACGCCGCCAACGAAACGGCCCGGGCCCACAGCGAAGACCTGCACCGCGCGGCCGACGCCCACGACCGGCTCACCGACCTGGTCCTCAGAGGCGGCGACGTCGACGACGTCACCCGCGAGATCGCCGCCCTCCTCGGCGGCGGCCTGGCCGTGCACGACGCGGACGGCACCGAACTCGCCCGCCTGGGCACCGGCCCGGTCCGCCCGCCCGAACAGGGCATCGAAGCCTCCCGCCGAGGCGGCCGGGCCGTCCCCGTCGGCGGCAACTGGGTGTGCGCCGTCCTGGCCGGCCCGGAACTCCTCGGCAGCCTGGTGCTCACCGGCCGGGCCGACCTCACCGACGCCGACCGGCGCCTGTTCGAACGGGCCGGCATGGTCACCGCCCTCCTGCTGCTCCTGCGCCGGTCCGTGGCCGAGGCCGAGGACCGGGTGCGCGGCGAACTCCTCGACGACCTGCTCACCGCCCAACCCCCCGGGAGCCACCGCAACACCGGCAGCCTGACGCTGCGCGCCAGGAAGCTGGACATCAACCTCGCCCAGCCGCACGCGGTACTCGTCCTCAACTGCGACCCGGACCTGCGCTCACGCCTGCTGACCGAGGCGGCACGCCGTGCCCGCACGCTCGGCGGCCTGGCCGGCACCCGCAACGGGCACACCGTCCTGCTCGCCCCCACCCCGACCCCGGGTCCCCTCGCCCAGGAACTCGCCCAAGGCCTCTCCCGGGGCCTGGGCACCCCCGTCACCGTCGGGGCAGCCGGCCCCGGCACGGCCCCCGAACACCTCCCCGGCACCTACGACGAGGCACGCCGCTGCCTGGAAGCCCTCGAAGCACTCGGCCGCACCGGCACCGGCGCCGGTCTGGCCGACCTCGGCTTCCTCGGGGTGCTCCTCGGCGACCGGGCGGACATCCACGGATACGTGGACCGCGTCCTGGGCCCCGTCCTCGCCTACGACGCCCAGCGCGGCACCGAACTCGCCCGCACCCTCGGCGCCTACTACGACCACGGCGCCAGCCTCGCCAAGGCCAAGGACGCCCTGCACGTCCACGTCAACACCGTGGTCCAGCGCCTCGACCGGGTCGCCCAACTCCTCGGCCCCGACTGGAACACACCCGGCAGGGCCCTGGAGATCCAGGTCGCCCTGAGCCTGCACCACCTCGCCCGGAACCGGAATCCCGGCCACTGAGCCGGATCCGGCGATCGGCGCCATGGGTCCGATCTCCAGATCGAAAGCGGGAGTCGAGAGATCCAAGGGCCGCCTTGTGCCATGCCTCGATCATGGCTGACCGAGAAGCCCGGGACAGCGGGCCGCAGGCCGATCGAGCCCACTCGGCGCGTGTGCGGGACCACCTGCCCGGCGGCGAGAACCACTGTCCGGTGGACGGCCGGGCCGGCGAACCGACCCCCCCGGAACTTCCCCGACTCCGCGGCCGTCACCCGCGAGCAGGCCCACGCCGCCGGGGCGGTGGGCCTGAAGAAGCCCTGAAGAAGCGGAGCCCGGAGCGTGAACCCGAGGCGGTGACCGTCGTGTTCACGCTCCGGGCCGCGGGGGCGGAACCGAAGGCGTCGACACCGGGACCGGGCCGGTGCCGGCCGGACTCCCGCGTCCGGCGCGTCTCACCACCCGCCCGAAGCGGGTGTCGAGGCCCGCACGGCGTCCGCGACTTCGCCGGCGGCCGGCGGGTACAGGATCGAGTAGTGGTTGGTGTCGCCGATGCACCGGGTGGGCATCCGGTCGGGGTCGAGGGCGGCCGCGGCGACACGGGCCGGATCGTAGAGGCCCTGCGGTTCGTCGAGCAGGCCGCGTTCGGCCCACAGCAGGGTGCCGTGCACCTGCGGCTGATGGACGGCGGCCAGGACTTCGGGGTCACCGAGCACACCGGCGCCGTCCGCGCGTACCGCGTCGAGCACGCAGCTGCTGCGCAGCTCGGGTGAGCGGCCCGTGAGGTCGCGGTCGACGTAGGCGGCCAGCTGCGGGCTCCAGTGCGGGCCGAGCGCGGGGTGGGCCCGGAAGAACTCGAGGTAGGCCTCCCGGTCTTCGAAGGTCATCGACAGCCGGTCCATCGCCGGGCCGATGACGGCCTGCAGCAGTGTGTCGATGTCGGTGCCCGGGGGAGCGGGGAAGCCCAGGCCGCCGTCGACCAGGACCACGCGCGGGAAGCGCTCCGGGTGCCGGGCGGCGGCCAGGGCGGCGACGAAAGCGCCCATGGAGTGGCCGAGGAGCACCGCCTGCCGCCGGCCGAGGTGGTCGAGCAGCGCGAGGACGTCGCGGACGTGGGCGGTCAGGCCGTACGGGCCGGGCAGAGCCGCGCTGGCGGCCCGGCCCCGCAGGTCGGGAGCGTGGAAATCGGCGTCGGGCAGCGCTTCGGCCACGGCGGTGAAGGCCAGGGAGTTGGCGGTGATGCCGTGCAGCGCGATGACCGGCGGGCCGTCGCCCGGCCACCGGGTGACGGCGAGTTCGCCGCCGTCCACCGGGACGGTGAGACTCTGCACGACGCCTCGGACGGACGCGGTCATGAACTCCTCCTCCGGCCCAGGGCGGTGATGCCGCCGGGGGCCGCGTAGACGGCGATGACGAAGAGCGCACCCAGGATCAGCATGGGCTCCACGCCGAGGTTCCAGCCACCGAGCCGCTGGTCGAGGTAGGTGAAGAGCACCCCGCCGACGATCGGCCCCCAGCGGGTGCCGCTGCCGCCCAGCACCGCCATGACCAGCAGGGTGAGCGTGAACTCCGAGGTGGAGGTGTGCGGAGTGGCGCCCGCGGTGACCAGGAGGTGCAGCACGCCGCCGAGCAGGGCGAGCGCGGAAGCGAGGGTGAAGGCACCGAGCTTGTAGGCGAACGGGCTGCGGCCGAGGACCGCGACGCGCTGTTCGTTGTCGCGGATCCCCTGCCAGACGCGGCCGACCGGGCGGGCGGTGGCGATCCACACGACGGTGGCGACCAGGGCCAGGTAGGCGAGGGCGAGCCAGTAGATGTGGACGGTGTTCTGCACGCCGACCAGCGCTGCCGGCACCCCGTCGGTGTACAGCGGCAGGCCCTCCTCGCCGCCGGTGAGACCACCGGGGTTGCGTTCCACCCAGATCGCCCCCGCCTGGGCGAAGGCCAGGGTGACCATGGCGAAGCCGACGCCGCCGAGGGCGAGCGTGCGCAACGAGATGGCGCCGAGGACGAGGGCGGCCACCGTGCCGAGAACCAGGGTGAGCAGGGCTGCGGGCAGCAGACCGAGGCCGAGTTCGGCCATCGCCAGCTGTGTGCCGTAGGCGCCGCCGGCGATGTACAGGGCGTGGCCGAAGGACAGCAGCCCGGTGCGGCCGAACATCAGGTCGTAGCCGAGCGCGAGCGCGCCGAAGACCAGGCAGAGCGCGAACAGCTGCAGTGATCCCGGGGAGTTGACCGGGCCGTCGAGGAGGACGGGGATCTCCACCGCCGAGTACGGCAGCAGTGCGAGCACCAGCAGCACGGCGGCCGGGACGGTCACCGACCGGGCCCGCCGCAGTCGCCCGGCCCGCGGTGGTGCGGACTGCTTCACCGGTGCGGCGGCGGGCATCGCCCGCGGGGTACGGGTGTCGGTCATGCCGTGCCTCCTGCGGACTGTGCCCGGGGTGCGGTGAGCGCGCGCCGCAGCCGCAGCAGCGGCGAGTCGGTGCCGGCCTTCGGCCGGGCCAGCACCACGGCGGCGAGCAGGATGATGACGGCGAGGTCGCCGTAACCGCCCGCGTAGTAGTTGGCGTACTGCTGCACCAGGCCCACGCTGAGTGCGGACAGCGCGACGCCGGGGATCGAGCCGAGACCGCCGATGATCACGACGACGAAGGCGAAGATGAGCAGTGAGGTCCCCTGATGAGGGGAGAGCGAGCCGAAGTAGATGCCGCCCAGCACGCCGGCGAGCCCCGCCAGGGCACCGCCGAGCGCGAAGACGAGGGTGAAGGCCCGGGTGACGTCGATGCCCAGCGCCGTCACCATCGCCCGGTCCTCGACCCCGGCGCGGACGATGAGCCCGTAGCGGGTACGGGTCAGGAACAGCTGGACGCCGAAGAGAACGAGCACCGCCACCGCGATCAGCAGGAAGCGGTTGACGGGCACCCGGGCGCCGAGCACCCCGACGGTGCCGCTCAGCGCGTCCGGCACCGGGAAGGTGCGGGCGTCGGCGCCCCAGACGGTCTGTACCGCCGCGGGAATGGCCAGCGAGAGCCCGACGGTGACCAGGATCTGCTCCCTGACCCGGCCGTACAGCCGCCGGATGAGGACCAGCTCCACCACCACCGCCAGGGCGAGGCCGGTGACCGTGCCCACCACGGCCGCCAGCAGCAGCCCCGGGACCCCGCCGACCGTCTCGGCGGTGCGCCAGGCGGTGTAGCCGGCGACGGTGAGGAACGCGCCGTGCGCGAAGTTCAGCACGTCCATCAGCCCGAAGATCAGGGCCAGACCGGAGGCGATGAGGAAGTACAGGGCTCCCAGACCGAGACCGGTCAGGGTGAGCAGGACGAGGGTGTCCATCAGGCGGCTCCGTTGCTCGAGTGACTGCCGACACCCAGCAGCGCGGTCGTCCGCTCCGCGTCGGCGAGCAGTTCGCGCGCGTCCCCGGTGTGCACCACCTGTCCGGCGTCCAGCACGACGGCGCTGCGGGCCAGTCGGCGGACGACGGCGAGGTTCTGTTCGACGAGCAGGAGCGGCACCCGCTCCGCGGCGCGCTCCAGGACCTCGGTGGCCTCGGTGACCACGCGGGGAGCCAGGCCCTTGGTGGGCTCGTCGACGACGACCAGGGCGTTGTCGTTGAGCAGGGTCCGGGCGAGGGCGACCATCTGCTGCTGGCCGCCGGACAGGGTGCCGGCGCGCTGGCCGCTGCGGGTGGCGAGTTCGGGGAACAGGTCGTGCACGAGGTCGTAGTGGTGGGCGCTGCCCGGGCGTTCGGCCAGGGCGAGGTTCTCGGCGACGGTCAGGCCGGCGAAGATCCCGCGGTCTTCGGGGGCGTAGCCGATGCCGCGGCGGATCGTGCGGTGGGTGGGCTCGGCGGTGATGTCGTGGCCGTCGAAGGTGACGCGGCCCGCGGTCACCCGTCCGCCGTCGGGCAGCAGTCCGAGGACCGCGCGGATCGTGGTGGTCTTGCCGACGCCGTTGCGCCCCAGCAGGGCGGTCACCCCGGAGGCCGGGACGTCGAAACCGATGCCCTTGAGGATGTGCGACCCGGAGATGTCCACCTCGAGGCCGCTGACGGTGAGTATCGGTGGAGAGGACATCAGAGCTCGTCTCCCAGGTAGGCCTGCTGGACGGTCGCGTTCGCCATGACCTCGGCCGGTGCCGCGGCGGCGAGCAGCTGCCCGTGGTGCATGACGGCGACCCGGTCGGCCAGGCCGAGCACCACTTCCATGTGATGCTCGACGAGCAGCACGGTCCGGCCCTCGTCGCGGTGCAGGGAGCGGATGAGGTCGGTGAGTTCGCCGGTCTCCTCCGCGGCCACACCCGCCATCGGCTCGTCGAGCAGCATCAGCCGCGCTCCGGCCGATCCGCCGGCGAGGGTGGGCGCGAGAAGCATCGCCAGCTCGAGTTTGCGCTTGTCGCCGTGGGACAGGCCGGCCGCGAGACCGGCGCCGCGGTCGGCCAGGCGCACCCGGGCCAGCACCCCCCTCACGTCGGCCTCGCTCACGCGGCGCACCCCGGCGGACCGGGCGGCCAGCTCCACGTGTTCGGCCACCGTCATGGTCGAGAAGACCGAGGACGACTGGAAGGTCCGCCCGACACCCCGGCGGGAGCGCCGGTGCGGCGGCAGGGAGGTGACGGCGTGACCGTCGAGGCGGATGGTGCCGCCGGTCGGGGAGGTCAGGCCGGAGATCAGATTGAACAGGGAGGTCTTTCCGGCCCCGTTGGGGCCGATGACGGCCAGCAGTTCCCCCTCGCCCACGTCGAGGGACACCTCGTTGATGATGGTGGCTCCGCCGACCGACCAGCTGAGCCGGTCCAGTTGCAGCACGGGCGTCATGCGTCAGCCGATCTTCTTCTCGGCGGGCGCGACCTGCTCGGCGGGGAAGGTCTTCGACACCTCCGGGTGGTCGGCCGAGGTGAACTTCGCCTGGAAGGTGGGCTGCAGCAGTGCGTGGTCGCCCGCCCGTACGGTGTTCTCCCCCTTGACGCCGGAGAAGGTGAAGCCCTCCAGGGCCTTGATCATGGCGTCGGTGTCCCCGTCCGCTCCACCGGCCTTGACGGCCTCGACGACCATCTGGGCGGCGTTGAAGCCGTCCGGCGAGAACAGGTCCTCGTCCCACTTCTTCTTCGCGAAGTACGCCCGCATGGCCTCGGCCTCCGGCGTGCTGGTGGCCTCGGGCACGTAGTGGGCCAGCAGGGTGACCTTCTCGCGGGCCTTGCCGAAGACCGGGTAACTGGCCCGGATGTCCAGGCCGGTGACGACGGTGGCGGCGTCCAGCACGCCCTGCTGGTCCAGGGTGGACCACATCGACTGGGCGGTGTCTCCCGCCCAGGCGACGAAGACCATGTCCGGCTGGGCCGCCTTGACCTTGCTCGCCACGGGGGTCAGATCGGTGGCGCTGGGCGGCGCCAGCACCGAGGTCACCGTGGTGCCGTCGGTGCCCAGCACGGCCTTGACGGCCTCGGCGTTGGCCTGCCCGAAGGCGCTGTCCTGGGCCAGGACGACGACCTTCTTGCCCGGGGAGTCGCCCAGGATGTTCTTGGCGGTCGTCACGTCCTGGTAGGTCTGGCGTCCGGAGCGGAAGGTGTGGCGGTTGACGCCGGTGAGCGCGTCGGTGGCCGCGGGCCCGCTGATGTACAGCGTCTTGTTCTGTGCCGCCACCGGGGCGATCTGGGTGGCCACCCCGGAGGCGGCGGTGCCGGCGATGATCGGCACTCCCTGGCCGATGCGCTTCTTGGCCAGGGAGACGCCCTTGGCCGGATCACCGGCGTCGTCGTCCTTCAGCACGGTGATCTTGATGCCGTCGACGGCGCCGGTGCCTTCGGTGGCGTGGTCGAGGCCGGCTTCGAAGCCTTGCAGGTACTGCTCGCCGTAGGAGGCCAGCGGCCCGCTGGTGGAGGTGACGAGGGCTACCTGCACCTCCTTCGACCCGGAGGCGGCGTTGCTGCCCGGGCTGGAGCAGGAAGCGGTGAACGCGACGGCGATCGCGGCCGCGGTGGCGGGAAGGAAAACGGATCTACGCATGGCCGTACGGCTCCTCGATGCGACGACGGATACGCCCCAGGGGTCCCTCACGGATTCGGTTCCTGAGCGACGTCCGGGCAGTGTGTTTCACGCCACCTGGACGCCACAATGTGGCTCACACCCATGTGGCGCCGTCCGGCTATGTCTGTGGCGCCCACCGGTGGCGCCCGTCGACGGCACGGTCGGTGGCGGTGAGGTGACCGGGGCAGCCGACGTCGGCGACGACGAACCGGACGCCACCATGTGGCTCGCCCCCATGCGGCACCGTCCGGCTGTGTCGGTGGCACCTGTCGGTGGTGACCGAGCCCGGACCCACTGGCTCGATTCCGATGCGGTCGTTCGATCTTCTGGCCGGTATCTGGTGGAAACGGGGTACCGTCCAGCAGGATGATCACACCGGCACCATGCAGGCCCGGTTCTCCCGGGCGAGGGGAGTCACGTATGAGTGAGGCCACGCACCACTCGCCCTCCGAGCCCGAGGCCGGTGACGGCGGCCGCACCGATCCGCTGGTCCGGCTGTCCCTGGAGCAGTTGCGGCAGCGCACCAGCATGAAGTGGCGCACGCACCCCGCGGACGTCCTCCCGCTCTGGGTGGCGGAGATGGACGTCCCCCTGGCACCCGCCGTCGCCGACGCGCTGCACCGGGCCGTCGACCTGGGAGACACCGGATACCCGTACGGCACCGCCTACGCCGAGGCCCTCGCCGGCTTCGCCGCCGAGCGCTGGAAGTGGGACGGCCTGCGGGTGGAGAACACCGCGATCGTGCCCGACGTCATGCTGGGCATCGTCGAGATCCTCCGCCTCGTCACCGGCCCCGGCGACGCGGTCGTCGTCTGCTCACCCGTCTACCCGCCGTTCTACGCGTTCCTCGCGCACGACGGCCGGGAGGTCGTCGAGGCCCGCCTCGGCCCCGACCTGCGGGTCGACCTCGCCGCACTCGAGGAGGCGTTCACCCGCGCACGGCGCCACGGCCGCCGCGCGGCCTTCCTGATGAGCAACCCGCACAACCCGACCGGTGTCGTCCACACCCGCGCGGAACTCGAGGCGATCGCCGCACTCGCCCGAAGGCACGGTGTCCGGGTGGTCTCCGACGAGATCCACGCCCCGCTGGTGCTGCCGGGAGCTGTCTTCACCCCGTTCCTCGGCGTCCCCGGCTCCGAGGACGGGTTCGCCCTGACCTCCGCCTCCAAGGCGTGGAACCTGGCCGGTCTCAAGGCCGCCGTGGCCATCGCCGGCACCGAAGCCGCGGACGACCTGCGGCGCATGCCCGAAGAGGTCGGCCACGGCCCCAGCCACCTGGGCGTCCTCGCCCACACCGCGGCGTTCCGCGACGGCACCGACTGGCTCGACGAACTCCTGCTCGGACTCGACGCCAACCGGAGCCTGCTGGGCAGGCTGATCGACGAACACCTCCCCGGCGTGGGGTACGCCCCGCCCCAGGGCACCTACCTCGCCTGGCTGGACTGCACCGGGCTCGCACTGCACGAGGACCGTCCGGCCGGCGGCCCGGGCGACGGCCCGGGCGTCGTCACCGACCTGGCCGGACCGGCGAGGATGTTCCTGGACGAGGCCCGCGTCGCCCTCAGCTCCGGGCACGTCTTCGGCACCGGCGGCGCCGGCTGCGTCCGCCTCAACTTCGCCACCTCACCGGCGATCCTGCGCCAAGCACTCGCCCGCATGGGACGCGCGCTCGCCGGCCACGGACGAGCACCCCGCGCCTGATCCCGACCGTCCCGGGACCCGGTGTGCACGGAAGGCGGCGTGCCTGCCCCGGGGCGTCACCAGCCCTGCTGCTCGACGTGCTTCGGCTCCAGCGGCCCGGTGATCGGGGCGGGGGCGGGGAGGGTAGGCACCGGGAAGCCCGGCGGCGGGGAGACCAGCAGGGAGTGGACGTCCGACAGCATCCCGGACAGGTTGTTCAGCAGCCCCCTCTGCAGCAGGCGCCAGCCCTCGGCCTCCTCCTCCCCGATCGAGTATCTGCCCGTGTGCTTGAGCAGGACTTCGCCGACCTCACGGTTCTGCTCCGGCTTCCGCTTCTCGTACTCGGGGTTGTGCAGGTAGTAGTTCCGCAGCCCGTGCACCTCACCCAGCCGGCCGTCCCACAGCGGCTCGGCCAGCTCGGGAAGAGGAAGCTTCGCGATGTACTTCGGATTGGACCTGGGAAAACGGACGGCCTCGTCCAGCCTCTCGTGGAAGATCTTGTCGGCAGCCGCCACCCACGCCGTGAAGTCCATGTGCGTCAACGCGATCCGCCGCAGTCGCTTCAGGTCGGTGGGAGGGGCGGCGTCGAACAGGGCATAGCCGAGGCGGGGCACGGAAGCCGTGCAGACCTCGGAGTAGCGCTCCAGGACCGTCTCCACCAGCGACTCCCAGTCCTGCTGCTGTGCGGGGTCGACGGAGGCGCGCCGGGGCTCGGCGGCCACCCTGGCCGGGTCGACCTGCAAGGCGGGCAGACGGGCGGGGGCGGGGCGGCCGACCGAACGCATGACACCGCTGCCCAGCTCCCTGAAGTACTCCTCCAGGACCTCCATACCGCCGATCCGGTGGCGGTCGCCGCCCGTCACCTCGACCAGCTGCTGCAGCAGCCCGTGGTTGGGGACCAGGCTCTCGGGCGGGACGAGCCGCTGACCCCGCTGCCGGCAGTAGTCGTCCCACCAGCTCGCGAACAGCGTCTGGTCGCTGATGCCGACCGCGTGTAGCCGGAATCCGAGATGGGTGTGCAGCTCCTCCATCGTCGAGACGGGATCGTCGATGCCGGCCACCGATTCGCCGCTGCGGTCCTCGCTCATGGGAGCCCAGTGTGCGCCGTCGCTGACCAGGACGATCAGCTTGTCGTTGTCGGGCACGCCATGCCGGTGCAGCAGTTCGGCCGCCCGGTGCAAGGCCCGGCCAATGTCGGTGGGCCGGCCGTCATACTCCTTGAGCAGGGTCACCGCGCCGCGCAGCTGCTCCAGGCTCCGGTCGCCGGGGGCGGTGGTCACCTCGGCCATGCCGTCACCGCCCGGGAAGATCACCCTGGGGGTCAGCTCGAAGCTGATCAGGGCGAACCGGGTGACCAGGCCGTCCACCTGCTCCCGCGCGTCGATCATGGAGCGCAGCGCACTCTTCAGCGCGTCCATCCGGCTCACCTCGCGGTTCCTGGTGATCCGGATGCTTTCCCGTACGTCGGGGATGTCGGTGACGCCCATGGAGCCGCTGCAGTCCGCCAGCACCACGATGTCGACGGCGCTGCGCACGCCCGGCGCGAAGACGCTGACGTGGGTGTCCGCGCCGACGCGCAGCACACCGTGCACGGGGCGGCCGGAACCGTCGAGAGCGGACCGGACCCGGAAGGGGTGTCCGCCCAGGTCGATCCAGACGTCCTCGTGCTGGTGGCCGTACGCGAGGACGTGGCCCGACAGCAGCGCCGAGTTCTGCAGCTGACGGGCGGCCTCGTCCAGGGAGAGCTCGGCAGGTGATTCCAGCTCGATCGTCGCCGGTACGGTGGCGTCGGCCGGCTGCAGGACCCAGGAGGCGTCCGCCAGCCGGTGTTCGTCGGCCAGCGCCTCGGGAACCACCACGACGTCCTCGGGCAGCCCGGCAGTCGGCACCAGCCGGACCGCTACGGACCGGCTGGAGGCCGCGCCGCGTGGGAGAAGCAGCCCGGCCGTCTCGGCGGCGAGCCGGCCCGCGCCCACGGCCAGTCGGTTGCCGTCCACGAGTCCCTGTCCGGTGGCCGTGACCAGTCTTGTGCCGGCCGGAGTGAAACCGAGGAGACTCATTCCCGCTCCAATTGGATGTTGACACCGAGCCGGGCCCGCAGATCCTTGACGACCGCACCGCCGGAGCCGATGAACCGGCTCCGCATCTCCTGGGGCACGCGGACGAAGAGGATGCCGCTCTTGGGCCGGTAGTCGGCGAAGGTGATGGCGTCCGCCAGTTCGTACTTGCCGGACTGTTGGAGCAGTGCTCTCAGCCGGGCGAAGTGCTCTTTTCCCTCCGTGTGGCTGTCGCGGAACCTCTGCACGTCCTCCCGGCGCGAGGCGGCGTGCTGGTCCAGCAGACGCAGCGCCGCCTCCGTGAGGCCGCGACCGCCCGCGACGGCCTTCCGGTGCTGGAGGTCGCGCTGGAGCTGGACGAAGAGGGAGTCGAGGGTGCCCATGTCGAGGACGCGGTTGCAGGTGTTGATGAAGATGTGCCGGACGATGCCGATCCTGGGGAGGAACGCCGACCTCCGGCTGCCCTGTCGGCTTCCGCGGCGGCTCTGCGCACGGGCGGCGGTGCCCATGAGGATCAAGGCGACCAGCGTGTCGGGGGAAGCCGTGCGCAGGCCCCCGTGGTGCCGGGCGCACAGGGCGAGGCCCGGGCTACGGTCCCCGTAGATCCGCCAGCGCGTGACGTGTTCGGCGCACATGCGGCGGTCGCACGGCTTGCCGTCGTTCGGGTCGCGGTGTTCGCAGCGGGTGAGCCCGGTGCCGGTGCAGCCCGACCGTTCGCAGGCGGGGAAGCGCTCCTCGTGGCACTCCAGGCAGTACTCGACCGAGGCGTCGCCGCGATGGCGGACGAGATGGTCGGAGCACCAGGCGCGCCCCGACCGGCAGCGCGGCCCGCCGCACCAGGCGCGGGCGGTCCGGCCGCAGCGGCAGACGGGCACGTGCTCGGCGCAGGAGGTGCGCAGGCTTCCGTCCAGGAACACCGCGTGCGCGTCGCAGACCCGGCCGGGCCGCTCGTCGCTGCCGCACCCGGTGCAGGTGAAGGGGGCGTAGGTGGTGGCGCCCTCCCTCCGGCACGTGGCGCAGGAATAACGGACGCGGGGCGGCTCGAGGATGCCGCGCACTGCGAACGGGGTGTTCGCGCTGAACGGCACGGGCGCCGTGGCGGGGGAGAGGAACAGCACCGTCACGGTGCCCTCTTCCGCCATGTCGAGGCAGATCCGGGGACCCGAGCGGGGATCCAACGTCACCAGGACCGGCTCCAGCCGGTTCCACATCTCGACGTAGCCGTCCGGGGACGCGGGAGGCCGGAGATGGGCGCGCAGGTCCAGCATCACCGGGACGGCTGCGGACGGTGCCGTGGTCATGACGCGGCCTCCTCGGCGGCTTTCCGGTGATCCTCTCCGGCCGGCGCGACCAGCAGGACCTCGACCGTGCCGCGCCGTTCGTTCGCCTTGCCGGTGTAGGCGGTGTCGGTCAGCAGGACGTACCGGACGTCGCCGGGCGGTCGTCCCAGTGCACGCAGTCCCGCACGCACCCGTGGACGCTCGGCGTCCGGCAGATCCCAGCGCAACAGCGCCCGCCCCGTCTCGGCGGCGCTGCGCACTGCCCGCTCCGCGACCGGCTCGTCCCAGGAGGACAGCGGGGCCTGGCAGGTGACCCGTTGGGCGGGCCGGGGCCGCAGCATCTGGCGCAGCGCCTTCGCCTCCTCGCGGCCCCGGTTGCGCAGTGACCGGGTGAGGTCGAGGGCGCCGGCGGAGCGGCAGTACGCGCGCAGCGCCTCGACGACGGCGTCCGTGTCGGTGGTGGCACCCGAGAGGGTGTCCAGCAGTTGTTCGTCGGAGAGGGCGGGCCCGGAGGCGGCCCGCTTGCGGTCCGCGGACGACGGCCTGCCGTTCCGGTTCCCCTGCCCAGGCACTCGCCCGCCGCGGTCGTGGCGCGCTGTCCCGCCCCGCTCCTCCTGCCGGGCGCGCACGGGGTCGAGCCGGCCGACGAGCCACATCCGGCCCGCGGCGGTGCTGCCCGCGGCGCGCTCCCGGTTCGCGGCGCTGAGGTGATCCGTCGTCAGCCACTCCGGCGACCGGAGGCACCGGGAGAGGCGGTCGGCGGACAGCAGCCCGGGATCCTGCTCGTGCCAGAGGGCGAGGAGGTCGTTCTCGTTGCGCACGAAGGAGGCGCCGGTGGGGCCGCCGGTGAGCTCCAGTCCGAGGAAGAGCTGGGCGAGTTCGTCGGCGGTCGCGTCGAGCTGACGGAAGTAGGGGAGCAGCTCGCGCAGCATGTCCAGCACCGCGCGGTCCGCGGGGATCGGGCGGCTCCTGGCGGTCCGGGAGCCGGTGGGTCTCCCGCCGCCCCTGCCGCCCTGGGGCCGCTGCTCGGCGTCGAACTCCGCGGCCAGACCGTGGGCAACCGCCTGGGAGCGGTTACGCTCCAGCATCGGCTGCGAGGCGGAGCGCACCCGCCGGCCCTCCCGCTCCAGGTCGCGCACCCGCATGGAGATTGCCTGGGCGAGCAGCGCGTGCGCCATGGCGGAGGAGACCGACAGCTGGGCGTCGAAGAGGCGCAGCGTCACGTCGTCGTGCGCGTCCAGGTCGGGTTCGCCCAGCGGGTTCACGTCCATGGCCTCCAGCCGGGCGAGTCGTTCGCTGCGGCGGAGTCCGGCCCGGACGCGGTCGAGGTGCTGGGGGGAGAACGAGGCGATGTAGCGGGTGGCGACCTGGTCGGTGGCCCTGGAGAGCCGTGCCGAACCCCGCGTGGACACCCCGTCGGCACTGTGCAGTTGGCGGCCGGTGAGAGCGATGAGCGCCGGCGAGTACTCGCGTACGAGGTTGCACGTCAGCTCGCGTTGTACGTCGCTGACCACCTCCACCGAGTGCAGGTCCGCGCAGAGTCCCAGGGCCGGGTCGCCCGCTCCGCCCGGTGACCAGCCGCTGGGCATCAGGAGCCCCCCCGCCCGGTCGACCTGCTCCGCCACGACGGCGACCGCCTCGGCCAGCGCCGCGGCCACGGCGCTTCGGGTCCCCGTGTCGTGCAGCACGACGCGCCCGGTGTCGATCCAGAGTGTCGTCGGGGAGCGCCGGCCGCCCCGCAGGACGAGGGAGGAACCGGTGGGCAGCACTGGAAGCCGGGGTGGTCGGGAGAGCAGGTGAGCGGTTATCGAGGCCTGGGTCTGGAGGTGGTCCCGGTCCCGGTCCCGGTCGCCGGACCGGCCGGTGACGGTGTACCCCTTGGCCAGCCGCTGCCTGAGCGGGCCTGATCGGTAGAGCGCCACGAGCACGGGGATCAGTCCTTCGGCTTTCGCAGTTCGGCGGAGACGAGCCCGCGCAGCGGCGGGAGCACGGCGAACAACAGCAGGGTCACCACCAGGGCCGCCACGGTGCTGGTGAGCAGGGTCCTCGGGGTGGGTTCGCCCCACAGCGCGGCGGCCGAGTAGAAGATGGCGAAGGGCAGACCGACGGTGGACAGCAGCGCGACGGCCAGACCGCTGCGCCGGGCACGTGAGGTCTCCACGTAACGGGCGGCGTCGGCCAGGCCGGTCCCCGTCTGGGAGAGGAGTTCGGGGAGCCGGTGCTGCTGCTGGAAGCGTTCCAGCAGCTCGTTCGCCTTTCCGTGCACGGTGATGTGGGACGACCACAGCGCACGCCGCAGTTCGATCTGACGGCCTTCCAGCGCGAGCAGGCGCCGTGCCTGCGTCTCGTGGGCGCGCAGCCCGGCGAGGGCGTTGGCCAGGAAGTTGACGCCCAGCACCTGGAGGCGGCCCAGCAGGAACGCGTCGAGGTAGATGGTGTGCGCGAGCACTTCGGCCGCCGGGTGGAACCCGTCCTCGCCCGCGGAGTCGGGGGAGGTGCCGAGGAAGGCGGCGCCGTCCCGCAGCACCAGTGCCTGCCAGTCCGCGGAGAACCGGACCCGTCCGGCGAACAGCCCGTCGTCCTCCGGATCGGGAGGAAACCGGCTGAACGGCGTCGCCGAGGCCAGCAACCACAGCCACTGGTCGCGTGCCCCCCATCCGCTGTACTCCGGCGGCATCACCTCTGGCGGTCTCCCGTCGGTGAAGGTGACGTGGCACAGGGTCCAGGCCCGGCGGGCGGACAAGACGGGGCGCACCCCGGCGGGCAGTAACTGTCCGTACTCGTCGCGCATCGCCACCAGGTCTCCGATGCGCGCGAGCTCGTCGAGCGGATCGCCGGACAGCCGGACGTGCAGCACGGCGATGCCCCGCCCCGGGGTGTCGGCCGCGATCACCGGAGGCAACCGCAGCAGTTCCACCGCTTCCACGGCCGGCCGGTCCCGCGGTGCGGGCGCAGACGGAAGACGCCGGTGCATGCGGGAGGGACGCTCGGCCGTGCCGTACAGGGATTCGGCGACCCGAGGCTCGAAGTAGGTCAGCCGCCGTTCCCGGTCCGTCACGCCGCCGCCCATCGGGAGGCGCAGCGGCCCGCCCGTCCAGCGGGGCGCCGGTGAGGTCCCCGGACTCGCCTCGACATTCGTCCCATCGGTCTCGATGTCGAAGACGACGCAGGCCGTCCCCCGTTGCACAGCCACGTGATCCCCCGTTCACAGGTGCCTGGAAAGGCCAATATTACCGCCTGGGCTGATGAAGCGTCATGAAAGTGCGGACGCACCGCGATCATCGGACCGGACAGGGAACCGGGGGCGGTGCGCCGGCCGGGGCCCCGGGGTTCTCCCCAAGGCCGACCGTGACCGGCTTCCCGGCTTCCCGGAACGCGGGAAGGACCCCCGTTGGCGTCATGCGATCGGGGTTTACCCATGTGACGGGATTGACGCCGCGACCTGCGCTTCTGTTCGTGGCCTTCTGGGTACCCGGCATGCGGGCTTCACTCGGGCGGATGCTGTTTCTGCGGGGTGCCCGGCTGGATGTCAGTCGGTACTGCTTGACTGACGGACAGCAACGAACTAGGGGGTTCGCTATGCCGATGGTGATCCACTCTCGATCATTGATGAGCCGGTCCTGAGCTTATGAGCCCGCTACTTCTGCTGCCGGGACGGCAGCAGCACGTTCCTTGCCACGGACCAGGTGGACATTCACCTGCATTATGAGGGGATCCCTGACCCGTTGATCCGCTTCGAGTACGTGCGGAGCAGCAAGGAGCCGCCAGGGACGCACATCCAGGTCCATGCGCATCGGGACGAGATGGCCTATCTGCTGCGCCCGGCTGGCGCGGCGGGCCCCGGCAGGGTTTCAGGCGGCGAAAACTGCCGCGTCTGTCGGAGATGCACCTGCCGGTCGGCGGGCATCGGATGTGGCCGGCACTCGAGGATGTGCTGCTGTCCTTGAAGCGGGAGTTCGCGATCACGACGGCGCCGGAGTGGCGGGCGGTGATCGATGAGCGGCTGCGGAACTGGCGGGAGATCCAGTTGATGTCAGCGGTTCGTGACGCGCCTGAGGCTGCGGCGGAGGCGTTGCGGGCGCTGGGGTACACGGTGGAACCGCCGTCCGTGGTCCGGCCGCGGGCGCCGACCGAGGACGTCAAGCTGTAGCCCGGGGAGGGAGAACAGCGCGCCGGCCGAAACTCCCCGGATTCTCCCCGGGGCCGCTCGTGGCCAGCCCCCCGGAACACGGGGATCTTGGGGAGATTACGGATTGCAAGACCAAGGCATCGCGTAGCCTGGCGAAATGCTGACCGAGGTCGCCGCCACCCGCTACATCGCACCCCTGCGCTCCGGTGGCTCCGTGCCCGGGATCGTCGAGGCCGACGACCTCGGCACGTACGTCGTCAAGTTCACGGGGTCCGCGCAGGGGTGCAAGGCGTTGGTCGCCGAGGTGATCGTCGGCGAGCTGGCCCGTGCCCTGGGGCTGCGTTTCCCGGAGCTGGTCCTGGTCCACTTCGACCCGGCGATCGCCGACGGTGAGCCCCACCAGGAGGTGCGGGAGCTGCACTCCGGCAGCGCCGGGATCAACCTCGGCATGGACTACCTGCCGGGCGCGCGGGACTTCACTCCCGAACTCGCCGAGGTCTTCCCCGTCGATCCGGTGGAGGCCGGGCGGATCGTCTGGCTCGACGCGCTCACGGTGAACGTGGACCGGACCACGCACAGCTCCAACCTGATGGTCTGGCCCACGCTCGGCGTCACCCCGCCGCGCCTGTGGCTCATCGATCACGGGGCCGCGCTCGTCTTCCACCACCGCTGGGCCGCCTCCGACCCGGCGAAGGCGTACGACTTCCGCCACCACGCCCTCGGCCGCTACGCGCCCGACGTCCGCGCCGCCGACGCCGAACTCGCTCCCCGGGTGACCGGGGAACTGCTGCGGGCCGTCACCGCCGAGGTGCCCGACGCCTGGCTGGCCGACGACCCGGACTTCGCGACGCCCGACGCGGCCCGCGAGGCGTACGTGGCGTACCTCCACGCGCGCGTGCGGGCCTCCGCGGCGTGGCTGCCGACCGACTTCCCCGCCGCGGCGGAGCTGGCCGAGGAGAACGCGCGCCGGGCGGCCCGGACCCGGCAGGGTCGCCCGGACTGGCTCAAGCGCGTCCCCGACCTGCACGGCAAGCCGCAGGCGGCACAGGACTGGTCGGTGCATCTGGGATCACGGCCGGGATGAGGGCCGGGCCCTCTCTCCCCCCGCGTGCCCCGCGTCCCCTCTCAGGCCGTCGCCTGCTCGGGCACGACCAGGTCGAAGAAGCCCCAGTGCGACCCGGCGGGCAGGGTGCCCGACAGCATCCGGCCGCACTTCTGCGTCACGATGTGCGAGGAGCCCCGGTGCTGGCTTCCGGCGTGACTGTCGCGGAAGAAGCGCTGCAACGTGCCGTCCCGCATGACCTGCGCGCCCGCGAAACGGTGCACGAGTTGGCTGATCTCCACCGCGGTCCGGGAGGCGAGGCTGCAGGCGAGCCGCGACATCGTCTCCTGCTCGTCGTCCAGTTGGGCCTCGGCCGCGAGCGTCGACTCGTTGTCGCGCCAGGTCTCGCGCAGCAGTGCCATGGTGCCCCGGACGTGCGAGAAGTGCCGTGCGTACTCCGCGAAGAACTCGTCACTGGTGACCGGGGACCCCGCCGCGGGGTCCTTGCGCTGCGTCAGCTCGCGCAGTTCGTCGAGCATGCGGCGTCCGACCCCCTGGGACCAGGCCGCCTGATGCAGACCGGCCAGCAGAGCGGGACTCAGGCCGTGCAGGGAACGGCTCCGCCGGGCGTGCTGCGGGCCGGGGCGGAAGACGTAGGCGTCCTTGACCAGCAGGTTCTCGGCCTGGTAGTCGAGGCTCGCCGTCGCCCGCAGCCCGAGCATGTCCCAGTTGTCGCTGATCCGCAGGGCGGCGCGGGGAACCAGGCAGACCAGCCGCTCACCCGTTTCCTGGACGGTGACCGCGAGATTGAGGTGCGTGGCCATGGACACCCCGGCCGCGAACTGCCAGACCCCGCTCACCCGGTAGCCGCCGTCCTCCCGTACGGCCTGGCCGGTGAACGCGGTGGACTGCCCCGCCACCAGGGGAAACGTGTTCTGGGTGAAGAGTTCGGCCACCGCCTCGTCGCCCAGGTACGTGGCCGCGGCCGCCGTCTCGCTCACCACGGCGCGCACCAGCCACCCCAGCGAGGCGTCGGCGTGCGACAGCTTCTCCATCACCTGCAGGATCTGCAGGGGGGACGCCTCCATACCGCCGAGTCCGGCCGGCACCATCAACCCGAAGACTCCGCTGTCGCGGAGCGCGTCCTGCACCGCCGGAGTCGGACGCCGCAGACGCTCGCTGTCCGCGGCCTCGCTCTGCAACAGGGGGTAGATCTCGTCCAGCTGCTTCAGCAGCCCGGAGAAGTCCTCGTTCACCTGGGTCCGGACCGTCATGACCGGCTCCTCTCCGACTGCGCACCGCCGGCGGCGGCGCTCTCGGCCTCGGTCTCCTGGGCCAGGGCGCTCCACTGACCGCGGTAGAAGAGCAGGGGATTGGTGTCGTCCTGCTGGCCGTAGGACATCACGCGCCCGAGGACCAGGACGTGGTCCCCGCCGTCGTAACCCGCCCACGGGGTGCACTGGAAGTACGCCAGCGAACCGTTGATCCGCGGAGCGATGCCGTCGTCGACCCACTCGATGAGGTGGGCGTCCTGCGGCTTGCCCGCGAAGTGGAGGGCGGTGCCGAGCTGGTTGTCGCCGAGCACGTTGACCGCGAAGGGCCGCTCGAGCAGGTAGGTCAGGGCCCGCGAGGTCCGCTGCATCGAGACCAGCAGCAACGGTGGATCCAGGGACACCGAGGTGAAGGAGTTCACGGTGACGCCGTAGTAGCTGTCGCCGGACCGGTAGGTGAGCACGACGACGCCCGTGGCGAAGTTGCCCAGGGTGTTGCGAAGCAGGCGGGGATCGGCGAGCGAGGGGGTCGCGACGCTCGACGCGAGGGTCTTCGCGTCGGCGGCTTTCTCGTAGATCTCGGAGTCCCACATGATGTCGGTCATCCCGAACCTCCTGGAAATCGTGGGTCCGGCCCGTGCGGGCCGGGGTGGGCCGGCGGCCACGGCTGTGGGGCCGTGGCCGCCGGCGGGGTCAGACGGCCTCTTCGACGGCTTCCTCACCCGCGACGAACGTGGTGCCGGTGCCTTCGGGCAGCCAGGACCGCAGGACCGGGTAGGCGGCCAGGGCCAGTACGAACGACACCAGGAAGCCGAGGGCGAAGACTTCGGTGGCCATCAGCACCGTGCCGACCGCGGCGGACAGCGCCAGCGTGATGACACCGGCCCAGTTCCACTTCTCCACCCGGTGCGTGTCCCGGTCGTACCGTGCGCGCCGGACCAGGTAGTAGTCCGCGATCATCACGCCGCACATGCCGAGCGTCATGGAGCCCAGGTACGCCAGGTAGGCGGCGAACTGCTCCAGGATGCCGGCGGCGATCATCAGCAGGGCGATGACGTTTCCGATCACCACCATCGCCGCCCGGCCCGGCTTCCACCCGGTGAGGGAGTCGATCAGGTTGACCAGTGAGAGAGAGCCGGAGTAGGCGTTGATGGCCTGCGCCTTCGCCTGGGCGGCGTAGATGGTGATGAAGCCCATCCAGCCGGCGAAGACGACGAAGAAGGCGCCCGTGTTCTCCATGACGTACGTGCTGCCCGCGGCGGCGGCCGCTTCCTGGCTCAGGTCCGGATCGTGGGCCATGAGGTAGTCGATGACCTCGGGCATGCCGCCGATGACGACGAGCGATCCCAGGACGGTCATGATGACGTTCTGGGTGATCGGACCGGAGGCGGCCAGCACCGTCACGTCGCGGCGCGTGCGGCAGTACCGGGCGAAGTCCGTGGTGACCAGGGCGATGGTTCCCGCCGTGGCGCCCATGACTCCGATCGCGGCTTCGGCCTTGGGCCAGAAACCGCCGGGGACGACACCGCCGTAGGCGAACACGTCCATCGGGTCGGCGCCCTGGATCACGTAGATGTGCACGATCATGTAGATCGTGACCAGGAGCGTGATCACGGTCAGGGCGGCCGACGCCTGCAGGGCGAGTTTGAGGCCGAAGATGGCCAGAGCGATCCACGTCAGCGTCATGAGGCCGTAGAGGAGGACGCGCATCGGCCAGGAGTCGGGCAGGTCGAACATCAGCAGCGTGCCCTGGTAGAGCAGGGCGGACTCCATGGCCAGGAAGCCGAGGATCATGAACGCGAAGATGATCGAGCCGATCGACGAGCCCATGAAGCCGAACCCGAAGAACCGGGAGGTGATGGTGCTCGACATGCCGGTTTCGAAGGCCATCCGGCCGAGGGCCTTGCCGAGGAACACGGCGAAGGCCGCGACGAGGACACCGACGAGCATGCCGATGGCGAAACCGGCCAGGACGACGGTGAAGCCCGCGATGGCGAAGATGACGAGGGCGGTGGCGACGCTGACCGGGCTGAGGGAGAGCTGGTAGCCGCTCCTCCGCTCGCTCAGCGGCACACTGACCAGGGCATGGTCCTCCGCGGCGGTCGCCAGTGCAGAATCGGTGGATCTGGGATTTCTGGTTGGTGAGGACACAGTTCCTACCCCCGAGGGATATGGCGCCCACGGCCACTTCTCACAGTGGGACGCGCCTAAGTCGCTGAGAACGCTCAGTCGACGCTGCAGCCGGCCACCGCGATGGCCTCGATCTCGAGCAGGATCTCCGGCTTGGCGAGAGCGGAGACCTCGACCAGGGAGCACGCCGGGAAGTCGCCGGAGAAGAACTCCTGACGGGCCTTCCACACCCCGGCGTTGTCCCCCATGTCCGTGACGAAGATCGTCATCTTGACGATGTCGTCCATGACCGCGCCGGCCGCCTCGACCAGGTCCTTGATCTTCTGGAAGACGACCTTGGACTGGTCGTAGGCGGTGTCGCCGAGGACGCTCACCCCGTCCTGCCCGCGCGCGGTCATTCCGGAGATCAGGATCAGGTCGTCGACCCGCAGGCAGTTCGACCACATCTTGTCCGCCGGCTCACGCACGGCGTCGGAGATGAAACGTTTCTTCTTCATGGTGGTGGTCCTCACAGGTCGATCCGGTTGTCCCAGGCGGAGGTCCCGCCCCAGTTCACGCAGACGCTCTGGCGGCGCATGAAGCCCTTCCACGCGTCCGAGCCGGCGGTGCGGCCGCCCCCGGTCTCCTTCTCGCCGCCGAACGCGGAACCGACGTCGGCGCCCGTGGTGCCCATGTTGATCCGGACGATGCCGCAGTCACTGCCGCGGGCGGAGAGGAAGGTCTCGATGTTGGTCAGGTTCGTGCTGTGCATGCCCGAGGCGAGCCCCTGGGCGACGCCGTTGTGGATCTCGATGGCCTCCTCGAGATCGTCGTAGGTCAGCACGGAGACGATCGGCACGAAGGTCTCCGACTGGGCGATCTCGAAGTGCGGCTCGACACCCGTGACGATGGCCGGCTCGACGTACAGACCGGGGCGGTCGAGCACGTTGCCGCCGTACACCACGGTGGCCCCCTCGCGTTCGGCACCGGCGAGGACCTTCCGGTAGTCCTCCACCGCCTGCCGGTCGATCAGCGGGCCGACCACGGTGTCCGCATCGCGCGGGTCACCGACGGTGATCTGGTCGAAGGCCTTCTTCAGCAGCTCGACCAGTTCGTCCGCGATGCTCGTGTGGGCGATGATCCGGCGGGTGCTCGTGCAGCGCTGGCCCGTCGTGCCGACCACACCGAACGTCAGTGCCCTGGCGGCGAGTTCCAGGTCGGCGGTCTCGTCGACGATGCAGCCGTTGTTGCCCGAGCACTCCAGCTGGTACCGGCGGCCCAGCGTCGAGCCGACGATGTCGGCGACCTTGCGGCCCACCGTCGTCGAACCGGTGAACGAGATCATGGCGATCCGGGTGTCGGCGACCATCGTCTCGGCGACGGCGTTGTCGTCCGGGATGAACAGCGAGAACACGCCCTCGCAGCCCATCTCCGCCGCCGCCCGGTTGACCAGCTTCTGCACGGCGATCGCGGTCAGCGGCACCTTCGGGCTCGGCTTCCAGATCACCGTGTTGCCGGCGATCGCGGACAGGAACCCGTTCTGCGCCCACACGGCGGCCGGGAAGTTGTACGCGCTGATCAGCCCCACGACGCCCAGCGGCAGCCACTGGTCGTACATACGGTGCTCGACCCGCTGGGACTGCTGGGTGAAGCCGTACATCATCCGCGCCTGGCCGGCGGCCAGCGTCGACATGTCGACCGCCTCGCGGAGTTCGCCCTTGGCCTCCATCGTCGACTTGCCGGTGTCCAGCGAGACGACCGCGGCCAGGCTCTCCAGGTTCTCCTCGATCAACTGACCGATCCGGCGCACGAATTCACCGCGCCGCGGCGGCGGCACCATCCGCCAGCGCTTCTGGGTCTCGACGGCGGCGGCCACGAGCGTCTCGTAGTCCTGTCCGTCCGAGGCCGCGACCCGGCCCACGACCTCACCGTCGGCGGGACACTGCGCCTCGATGACCGGCCGTCCCTCGGTGGTGCCCCAGCCGATCGAGTCCCCATAGGTACCGGAGTGCACCTGGTCCAGGCCGAATTCGGCGAGGATCTTGTCGGTGTCGAACAGAGTCTTGGTGGTTTCGCTCATCATCGCTTTCCATCAACGTCGCGGGTTCGGCGGCAGTACGTCAAAGGGGCCGGCACCTCACTCCTTGGCAAGGAAGTCCCCGATGGTCTCGTCCGTGTGGTACTCGGGCTTCTCGTAGTAGTGCGGGCCGTCGTAGATCTCGATCAGCACGCTGCGCTCGTGCGCCAGGGTCGGGCCGTGCGGGTGGTCCTTCGGGTTCATGTAGAAGGAGCCCGGACGCAGCCTCAGGCCGGAGTCGGTGTACTCGTAGTCGCCCTCGAGGCAGTACATGAACTGGTTCGAGGCGTGCGTGTGCCTGGTCGGGATGGTGCCGCCCTTCTCGTACTCGAGCAGGGCGATGCTGGCTCCGGTCTCCGGGTTCTTGTGGAGGAAGTACTGGCGGAACCCGTAGTCGGGGTAGTCGATCCAGTCCTCGTCCTTGAGGCCGTCGAGGTCCGCGGCGTGGATCAGGACCTCGAGCGACTTCATGGTCTCGGGGTTGATGGTCATGGTTCACTCCCGTCCGGGGCGGCCGGCGGCCACCCACGCGTCGTATTCCCGGCGGCTTTCCGGCGTGGCGGGGAAGAGCCCGAAGAGGGACCGGCCACGCTGGATCTCCAGTGCCGCGAACTCCTCGTACGCGGCGGCGTCGGCGGCCTCCGCGGCGACCTCGGCGGCCAGTTCCCCGGGGATGACCGCGACGCCGTCGCTGTCGCCCAGCACCACGTCACCCGGGTAGACCGCCACCCCGCCGCAGCCGACGGGTTCGTCGAGTGCGACCGGGTGCAGGGCGATGGGGGTCGCCCGGGGCGCGTTGGCCCGCTGGTAGCACGGCAGACCGGTCTCCCCGACGGCCGCCGAGTCCCGGTAGCCGCCGTCGGTGACCACGCCCGACACACCGCGCTGCCTCAGCCGCGCCGCCATCATGTCGCCCATGGACGCGGCGGTCGTGCAGCCGAACGCGTCGATCACGAGCACCGCGCCGGGCGGGCACTCCTCCATCGCCCGCCGGTGCAGGTTCTCGCTGCTCGCGTAGTTGGCGAGGGTGTCGAGATCCTCACGTGCGGGGATGAACCGCAGTGTGTAGGCCGGCCCCACCAGCGGCGGCTGGTCGGCCGCCAGCGGCCGCACGCCGTTCATGATCACGTTCCGCAGGCCGCGCCGCAGCAGCATGTTGGCCACGGTGGCCGAACCCGCTCGCGCCAGTTGTGCGCGGACCTGCTCCGACAGCGGCCGGGCGCGGTCCGTGCCCGCTGCGCCGGTCACTGGAAGAACTCCAGGGGCGGGCGGTTCCCCCACTGGGTGGTCTCGCTGGCGGTGCCGTTGAACTTGGTCGGCCGGTGGTGGTGGTCGACGACGTCGCCGTCGGTGTAGTGCTCGATGCGGAAGCCGAACGGGTCCTTCCAGTAGTCGAAGATCTGGCTGCCGAGCAGATGGCGGCCGACCCCGACGTCGGAGGTGTACCCCTGCTGGAGGAGGTAGTCGTGCGACGACATCACCGCGTCCATGTCGGTGACCTCGAACGCGCTGTGGTGGATGCCCGCCCAGTCCGACTGCAGGACGAGCATGAAGTGGTGGTCCACCCGCTGCTCACCCAGGTCCAGCCGGACGAAGGTGCCGACGATCGGGCCCTGTTCGCCCGGCGGGACGAAGTAGTCCGAGGGGAGGAAGTCGAAGCGCTCGTTCAGCCAGGCCATCGACGCGTCGTGGTCCTTCACATGGAGCACGAAGTGACCCAGGCGTGCGATGGTGCACGGCGCGACGGACTGGCGGACGGCGGCGTTCACCCGGTTCTTGTCGCGGATGTTGTTCATGACGAAGGGGTCGCGGTCCGGGATCGGCTCGACCTTCCGCCGGCCCCAGACCGCCCGGATCTCGATGCCGTCGGGCATGGACATCGAGACCTCGTGGCCACCGCCGGGCTCCGTCGACTCCCGGACCGGGGAGGACCCCGGCTTCGCGGCGAGCTCGACCAGGTCGTCGTAGCCGGCGACCTCGATCGAGGCACCGATGAAGCGCTGCTTGTCGGCCTTGCGGGTCACATGGATGTGATGCTGGGTGCCCGTCCCCCGCATGTACAGGGTCCGGTCGTCGCTGCCCTCGGCCTTCACCATGCCGAACGCGGTCAGGAACTTCTCCATCACCCCGAGATCCGGTGCCTCGTAGGTGACGTGGGCAGCATCGATTGCCGTAGCCACGGGTCCTCCTGTGGTGGATGAGAGCGCGGCGGCACGCACGGAGCCGGCGCCGCCGGATGAGCCGGGGCTCCCGCTCCGGGCGGGAGCCGCGCAGGCGATCAGCCCTTGAGGGCCTTGAGGATGCTGACGTCGTCCGGGCCCTTGAGGTCCGGCACGGTCCAGCCGTCCAGGTCGTACTCGTCCATGGCGCTCTGCGCGAAGTCCTTGCAGTAGTCGAGGAGACCGCTGCCCCGGGCGCCGAACAGGTTGGTCTGACGCGTCACGTCGTTGCTGCCGATGTAGTTGATCTCGTACAGCTCGTGGCGGGCTCCGAACTCCGTGCCGATGGAGTCCCAGAGCATCTTCATGACCTTGACGCGCTCCTCCGCGTCGATGCCTCCCGTGCCGCGCACGTACGTGTCCAGGTAGCCGCGGATCTCGGGGGTCTTGAAGTCGTTCGCGTGGGAGTTGAGGTAGATCAGGCCGCTGGCCACGACCTGCTCGATGATGTTCTTGACCTTCGGCATGGCCAGCTGGTTCATCACCCGGTAGGCGCCGGCGAACTGCTGGTCGGGCTGGATCATGCCGCCCTTCCACGGCACCGCGCTCTTGGCCATCGCGTCCGACAGCGCCCAGAAGGTGTTGCGCCAGGCGATGACCTCACCGAGCTGGGACATGACGCCGTGGAACTGCCCCGCCCCGGTGACGTCGAGGGCGCGGGCCAGCATGCCGACCAGGAAGTCCATCTTGACGGCGAACCGGGTGCAGCCGTGCAGGGAGGCGCGCTCCAGATAACCCGAGTGGATGTTGTACTTGTTGGCCTGCTCCAGGTCGTTGTAGATGAACGCGTTCTCCCAGGGGACGAACACGTTGTCGAGGACCAGGATGGCGTCGTTCTCGTCCAGGCGGCTCGACAGCGGGTAGTCGAACGGGCTGCCCAGCACCGCCGCGCGGTACTCGTTGGACGTACGGCAGAGCAGCTTCACGCCGGGAGAGTTGGTGGGCATGATGAACACCGGCGAGAAGGCCGGGTCCTGCACGGCGACCTGGCCCACGTGACCGATGAAGGTGTAGTGCGTCAGGGCCGATCCGGTGGCCACCACCTTGGCGCCCGTGACGTAGAAGCCGGCGTCGGTCTCCTTGGTGACCCGGATGAACACGTCCTTGCCCGCGTCCGCGCCCATACCGCGGTCCACCGGCGGGTTCATGATGGCGTGGTTGATGTACCACGTCTTCTCCTGGGCCTTGCGGTACCAGGCGCGCGCGTTGTCCTCGAACCCGCGGTAGAACTCGGCGTTGGCGCCGAGGGTGCCGAGGAAACAGCCCTTGTAGTCGGGGGAGCGGCCCATCCAGCCCCAGGCGATCTTCTGCCACTCGGCGATGGCGTCGCGGGAGGCCACCTGCTCCTCGACGCTCTTGGGCGCCTGGTAGAAGCGGTGGGTGAAGCCTCCCCACTCCGTGGGCGCGGTGAGGATGTCCTTGCGCGCCGGGTCGTGCAGGGCGTCGTACATGCGCGCGATCATGCGGGCGGAGTTACGGAAGGCGGGGTGCTCCGCGATGTTCTCCACCCGCTCCCCGTAGATCCAGACCTCGCGGCCGTCGTCGAGGCTCTCGAGGTACTCGTCTCCGGTAAAGGGGAGATACTCGCGGCCGGAAGGGCTGTGGGCGGACTGTTCTGCATTTCCAGTCGTCATTGACCGGGCCCCTTCTTTTCGTGCGCGAAACCGGGGCAATCCCTCGGTTCGTGCAGCCAGGACGAGGGCAGCGATCGCGAGGTTTTCCCTCTCGATCCGAAGCTGTCTACGCCGTCGAATTGCCGGGAAGGCTGGCACGGCCGGTAAGGCGGGGCAAGAGAGGCGAGAAGAAAGCAAGGGCGCTCGGGGGTGTCGGCCGACGTCCTGTCCGTCGACTGCAGAGTGACCCGGAAACCACCTCTGACCAGGCAATTCGAGCGTCGGTGAGGGTGCCCGGGAGTAGACTGGAGACGCTGCGATGTGATGTGTATCACATAAAATTCACCGTAGTTCACAGGTTGTTTTCTTGACTTCTTCCTCTCTTTCCATACAGGGCTCCATGGGGGGGTGCAAAGTCGCGTGTATGGCTTGTTCACCGCCCAAGCGTGCGGCGGTGCTCGGCGACGGTGCGCGTCGCCTGCAGCCATCGCTCCATCAACGGCGTGATCTCGGCCCCGCGTTTCCACAGGAGCGTCGCCTGCATGGGTCTGAGCCATCGCGGGGGGTCGAGAAGGGCCATCGCGTCGCTCTTGCCGGCCATGCGCTCGGTCGCGGGGGCGACACCCAGCCCCGCGGCGACGAAAGCGAGCGCGGTCTGCGGTGTGGAGACCTCGATGACTTCGAAGGAGTCGTCGGCCGACAGGGCTTTCTCCGCGGCGTCGGGCATGCCCGAGAAAGCGGGAATCGGGGACGGGAGAATCCAACGTCCCCAACCCTTTCCGTCAGGGTGCTGTTCCTTTGCGCGATATTTCGGCACGGCAAGCTTGATGTTGATATCGATAACGGGAGACCATTCGCAGACGTCCGCGACGAATCCGGCGAATTGCGCGGGGGCGAACGGAACGCAGCCCATGTCCAGCTCGCCGGTCCGGATCCGTTGAACGATCACATCGGGAGTGACGTCGGTCAGAATCACCCGCGCGCTGGGAACCTGTTCGAGGAACTCCGCCAGGACATCGGCGATGATTTCGTTGATGACCATGGGCTCCACGCCGATGCGCAGATCTCCGGCCGCCCCCTCGGCCATCGACTTCAGCGTCTCGACCACTCGGTTCCGGTCGGCGAGCAGGCGCTCGCCCCTGGACAGCAGATGGAGTCCGGCCGGGGTGGGGTGGACGCCCTTCGCGGTCCGCTCGAGGAGGCGCACGCCGAGTTCCCGCTCCAGCTTCGCGATGGCGTGACTCACCGGCGGCTGTGTCATGTTCAGATTCTTGGCGGCCTGTGAAACCGAACCGGCCTCGACGACGGCCCTGAAGTATTCGAGTTGGCGGAAATCCATGCCGTCTGCATTTCACGGCTTCAGGTGAATGTCAACACATGACCTGTGAAATCGGAGAAGGAGGGACGGGTCGGTCAAATGGCGTGGCCCCGGGGTCTCCCGGGGCTACGGGCGGGGGTGGGCGTCAGCCCTGGAGCTGCTCGTACGCCGGCAGGGTGAGGAAATCGGCGTAGTCCTCGTCGAGGGACACCTTCAGGAGCAGGTCGTGGGCCTGCTTCCAGTGGCCCGCCGCGAAGGCCTCGTCGCCGGTCTCGGCGCGGATGTTCGCCAGTTCCCCGGCGGCGACCTTGCGGGTCAGTTCCGCGGTGACCCGCTCGCCGTTGTCGAGGACGACACCCGCGTTGATCCACTGCCAGATCTGGGAGCGGGAGATCTCGGCGGTGGCCGCGTCCTCCATCAGGTTGAAGATGGCGACCGCACCCGTGCCGCGCAGCCAGGCCTCGATGTAGCGGATGCCGACCTGGACGGCGTTGACCAGGCCCGCGTACGTCGGTCTGGCCTCCAGGGAGTCGATCGCGAGCAGGTCGGCGGCGCTGACGTCGACGTCCTCGCGCAGCCGGTCCTTCTGGTTCGGCTTGTCGCCCAGCACCCGGTCGAAGGACTCCATGGCGATCGGGACCAGGTCCGGGTGGGCGACCCAGGAGCCGTCGAAACCGTCGTTCGCCTCGCGGTCCTTGTCGGCGCGGACCTTCTCGAACGCGACCTTGTTGACCTCCGGGTCCCGGCGGGAGGGGATGAAGGCCGCCATACCGCCGATCGCGTGCGCGCCCCGCTTGTGGCAGGTGCGCACGAGGAGTTCGGTGTACGCCCGCATGAACGGGGCCGTCATCGTGACCGCGTTGCGGTCCGGGAGGACGAACCTGGCGCCGCCGTCACGGAAGTTCTTGACGATGGAGAACAGGTAGTCCCAGCGTCCCGCGTTCAGACCCGAGGCGTGCTCGCGCAGTTCGTAGAGGATCTCCTCCATCTCGTACGCGGCCGTGATCGTCTCGATGAGGACGGTGGCGCGGACGGCGCCCTGTGGGATGCCCAGGTGGTCCTGCGCGAAGACGAACACGTCGTTCCACAGGCGGGCTTCCAGATGGGACTCCGTCTTCGGGAGGTAGAAGTACGGTCCCTTGCCGAGGTCGAGGAGACGCTGGGCGTTGTGGAAGAAGTACAGCCCGAAGTCGACCAGGGCGCCGGGTACCCGGGTGCCGTCCGGGGCGGAGAGGTGCCGTTCGTCCAGGTGCCAGCCGCGCGGGCGCATGACGACCGTCGCCAGTTCCTCGGCCGGTTGCAGGGCGTAGGTCTTGCCGGACACCGCGTCGGTGAAGTCGATGGTCCGGGTGTAGGCGTTGATCAGGTTGAGCTGGCCGAGGACCACGTTCTCCCAGGTGGGCGCCGAGGCGTCCTCGAAGTCCGCGAGCCAGACCTTCGCGCCCGAGTTGAGGGCGTTGATGGTCATCTTGCGGTCGGTGGGGCCGGTGATCTCGACGCGCCGGTCGTTCAGGGCCTCGGGGGCCGGGGCCACCCTCCAGGAGTCGTCCGCGCGGACGGCGGCCGTCTCCGGGAGGAAGTCGAGCGTGGAGGTGCGGGCGATCTCGGCACGGCGCTCCGCCCGGCGGGCGAGGAGTTCGTCACGCCGGGGTGTGAACCGCCGGTGCAGCTCGGCCACGAAGGCGAGTGCCGCCTCGGTGAGGACCTCCTCCTGCCCGGGCAGGGGTTCGGCGTCGACGATGGCCAGCGGGGACGGCGCTGGTGCGGACATCAGCTGTCACTTCCTTCGGGCGGGCGCTCTGGGCAGTGGATAGTAGTTTCCTCATGGTGGAAGTTCAATGGTCTGTCGAGGCCGGGGTGGTCCGGGTCCAGGTGCTGCGGGCCGGGCCGGGCCGGGCCGCAGCGGCGCCGGGTGTCCCCCTCACCCGAGCTTCCCCCGAGTTCACTTGAGGCGGGTCAGGTCCTCCTCCGTGTCGATGTCGTAGGGCTCGGCCACGTCCCCGCACTCGACGAGGGTGATCCGGTCCGCGTGCTCCTTCAGGTAGGAGCGTGCCCCCCGGTCGCCGGTCGCGCTCGCGGCGACACCGGCCCAGTGCGCGGCCCCGAACAGGACCGGGTGACCGCGTACGCCGGCGTAGGTGGCCGAGGCGAGCGAATCCCGCGGCTCCCGCGCCGCGCGTGCGCCGAGCACCCGCGCGACCGCCCCCGGTCCGATCCCGGGCTGGTCGACCAGCAGGACCAGTGCGGCCCGTGCGTCCGTGCCGGTCAGCGAGGTGAGCCCGGCCCGCAGGGACGAGCCCATGCCCTGCTCCCACGCGGGGTTGTCGACGAGCACGCAGTCCGGCAGCGCGGCACGCGCACGCACCTCGTCCGCCCCCGCGCCGAGCACCACGTGGACGCGCTCGCAGCCGCCCTCGCGCAGGGACCGTACGGCGTGCTCCACCAGCGGCCGTCCCCGGTACGTCAGCAGCGCCTTGGGGCGGCCGCCCAGCCGTCGCCCGCCGCCCGCCGCGAGCAGCAGTCCCACGACCCGCTCCGGGGCCGCCTGTCCGGCGTTTGGGCTCCGCCGGTGCGGTGTGAGCGGCATGGGTGGCGTAGACGGCGTAGGTGGCGTAGGTGTTGTCACGGACTCTGCATACCGCACCCGTCGCCGGGTGTCCGTACGGCGCGATGTCACGCTGTGGAGCGCACCGATGACGCAGCGGACTGGCGCGGAGGGGACGGGGTGGCGTTTACTGGCGCGCACCGGCGACGGGGGCGTGGGGCCGGTGGGGAGAGGCGCACAGCGGTGCGTGAGGGGGAGGACCGTGTTGCGGAGCGTGGAGCAGAGGCGTGCGAGCGGCAGTCGTCAGGACGATCCACGGGTGACGGAGCTGCGCTCCGCCGTGTCCCGGCTGCGGCGCCGACTCGCGGCTTATCCTGCGGAGTTCTCTGATCGGAGCATTGCGGAGGAGGAGCTGGCCGCTCTGGACGCCCTGGTGGCGGACGGCGGTGCCGAGGTCCCCCGGTTGCGCCGTTCCCTGCTGCTGATCGCCGGTGCGATCGGCTCGGTGAGCGCGTTGGGCCCGGGGCTGCGGGAGGTGCGGGACGCGGTGGAACTGTTCGGACCGTCACCCCGGGATTGACGAACGGGCGTGCGGAGCGCCCCCGGAAAGGGGGGCGTGCGCGGGCGCTGAGGTCGAGGGGCGGCGGATCTGCCGGGGGGTGGCCGACCGGATCGGCCGACCGGATCGGGCGGCCGGGTCGGTCAGGCCGTCGGGCCGCCGCCCGGAGCGGTGAGCACCTCGGAGAGTTCCCTGGCCACCTGCTGGAGCACCGGCACGATCCGCTCCGTGGCCGAATCCGTGACCCGCCCTGCGGGGCCGGAGATCGAGATGGCCGCGGCGGTGGGGGAGTCGGGCACCGGGACGGCGAGGCAGCGCACGCCGATCTCCTGCTCGTTGTCGTCGATGGCGTAGCCCCGGCGGCGCACCTCGTCGAGCGCCGCCAGGAAGCCCTCCGGCGTGGTGATGGTCCTGTCCGTCGCGGCGGGCATCCCGGTACGGGCGAGCAGGGCCCGTACGTCCTCCGGCGGGAAACCGGCCAGCAGGGCCTTGCCCACTCCGGTGGAGTGCGGCAGGACGCGCCGGCCGACCTCGGTGAACATCCGCATGGAGTGCTTGGACGGAACCTGGGCGACGTACACGACCTCGTCCCCGTCGAGCAGTGCCATGTTCGCCGTCTCGCCCGTCTCCTCCACCAGGCGGGCGAGACAGGGGCGCGCCCAGGTGCCCAGCAGGCGGGAGGAGGACTCGCCGAGCCTGATCAGGCGCGGACCGAGCGCGTAACGGCGGTTGGGCTGCTGGCGCACATAACCGCAGGCGACGAGGGTGCGCATCAGGCGGTGGATGGTCGGCAGGGGCAGCCCGCTGCTCACCGACAGCTCGCTGAGGCCGACCTCGCCGCCCGCGTCCGCCATCCTTTCGAGCAGGTCGAAGGCGCGCTCGAGGGATTGGACCCCGCCGCCGGAGGCGGACCGGACGGAGCCGTTGGTGCTGGCGCTGGACGTCGGCACGGCGCGTTTCCTTTCGGGGCTGCTCGGGGCTGCGGGAAGGGGGAAGCCTACCCGGCGGCCGGTGGGCCGCCTGATGGCGTGTTACTGCATTCTGTCTGCCGGAAGTTTAATTCCGTCTCCCGGAAACTTCCAGGGAGCGGCCGTCGGCCGCCGTCCGGGCAGTGTGCCCCTTGACGGCGCGGGAGAGGGAGTGAAGACTCCTTCAACAGAAAGTTGAACTCCCGGGAAGCGCGCCGGTGGAAGGGAGGAGGGCACGGGTGGCCGACACCGAACGGGTGCTGCGCTCGACGCGCGTCGTCACTCCCGAGGGAACGCGGGCCGCGTCGGTCGCGGTCGCCGACGGCACCGTCACGGCCGTTCTGCCGTACGAGGCACCCCTCCCCGGGACGGCCCGCCTGACGGACCTCGGCGACGACGTCCTGCTGCCCGGCCTGGTCGACACCCATGTGCACGTCAACGACCCGGGCCGTACCGAGTGGGAGGGCTTCTGGACCGCCACCCGCGCGGCGGCGGCCGGCGGCATCACCACGCTCGTCGACATGCCGCTCAACTCCCTTCCGCCGACGACGACGGTCGGCCATCTGCGCACCAAGCAGCGGGCCGCCGCGAGCCGGGCCCATGTCGACGTCGGCTTCTGGGGCGGCGCCCTGCCCGGCAACGCCTTGGACCTGCGCCCGCTGCACGAGGCCGGGGTCTTCGGCTTCAAGGCGTTCCTGTCGCCGTCCGGCGTCGACGAGTTCCCGCACCTCGGTCCGGAGCAACTGGCCCGCACCCTGGCGGAGATCGCCGCCCTCGACGGGCTGCTGATCGTGCACGCCGAGGACCCGGGCCACCTCGCCGCCGCCCCGCGGTGCGGCGGCCCGAAGTACGCCGACTTCCTCGCCTCCCGTCCGCGCGACGCCGAGGACACCGCCGTCGCCCTGCTCCTCGCGCAGGCCAAGCGCCTCGACGCGCGCGTGCACATCCTGCATCTGTCCTCGAGCGACGCGCTGCCGCTGATCGCCGAGGCCAGGTCCGACGGGGTACGCGTCACCGTCGAGACCTGCCCCCACTACCTGACCCTCACCGCCGAGGAGGTCCCGGACGGCGCCAGCGAGTTCAAGTGCTGCCCGCCCATCCGTGAAGCCGCCAACCGGGACCCGCTCTGGCGGGCTCTGGCGGACGGCGTCATCGACTGCGTGGTCACCGACCACTCCCCGTCCACCGCCGACCTCAAGACCGCCGACTTCGCCACCGCCTGGGGCGGCATCTCCGGCCTCCAGCTCAGCCTGCCCGCCGTCTGGACCGAGGCCCGCGGACGGGGCCACGGCCTGGAGGACGTCGTGCGCTGGATGTCGACGCGCCCGGCGGAACTGGTCGGCCTCGGCACCCGCAAGGGCGCCATCGCGCCCGGCCGCGACGCCGACTTCGCCGTCCTCGCCCCCGACGAGACCTTCACCGTCGACCCCGAAGGGCTCCAGCACCGCAACCCGGTGACGGCGTACGCGGGCAGGACCCTGTACGGCGTGGTGAAGTCCACCTGGCTGCGCGGCCGGCGCGTCATGACCGACGGCGAGTTCACCGCACCGAAGGGCCGCCTGCTCACCCGCCTCCCCTGACGCCGGCCGCCATCCGGCGTCGAATTCCGGTCGACCTCGAACTTTTGGCTTCCCACCCCCGAAAGGCAGGATCGGACCACCGTGACGGCGCAGCACCCCTCCCCGTGGCCCCGCTTCAGCGGCCCCGCGGCCCCCTACGGCGGCGGTGACCCGTACGCGGACTACCGCACCGCCGACTTCCCCTTCGCCGGCCTCACCGATCTCGCCGACCGCCGGCTCGGCGCCGGTGTCGTCGCCGCCAACGACGAGTTCTTCGCCCAGCGCGAGAACCTGCTGCTGCCCGAGCGCCCCCTGTTCGACCCGGAGCACTTCGGGCACAAGGGCAAGATCATGGACGGCTGGGAGACCCGGCGCCGCCGCGGCCCCTCCGCCGGGCAGCCCTGGCCGGCGGCCGAGGACCACGACTGGGCGCTGATCCGCCTCGGCGCACCCGGAGTCGTCCGCGGCATCGTCGTCGACACCGCCCACTTCCGCGGCAACCACCCCCAGGCCGTGTCGGTCGAGGGCGCCTCGGTGTCCGGTTCCCCGGCACCGAAGGAACTGCTCTCGGACGGGGTGCGGTGGACGACGCTGCTCCCGCGCACCCCGGTGGGCGGCCACGCCGCCAACGGCTTCGCCGTCCCGGCCGGGCGGCGCCTCACCCACCTGCGGCTGTCCCAGTACCCCGACGGCGGCATCGCGCGCCTGCGCGTGTACGGCGACGTCGTCCCGGACCCCGGGTGGCTGGAGGCCCTGGGCACCTTCGACGTCGTCGCCCTGGAGAACGGCGGCCGGGTCGAGGACGCGTCCGACCGCTTCTACTCACCGGCCGCGAACACCATCCGGCCCGGCCGCTCCCGCAAAATGGACGACGGCTGGGAGACCCGGCGCCGCCGGGACCGGGGCCACGACTGGATCCGCTACCGGCTCACCGGCCAGGCGCTGATCCGCGCCCTCGAGATCGACACGGCGTACCTGAAGGGGAACAGCGCCGGCTGGGCCTCGGTGTCGGTACGGGACGCCGAGGGCGGCGCGGCCGAGGGAGCGGGAACAAGCGGGGCCGACGGCTGGCGGGAGATCCTGCCCCGTACCCGCCTCCAGCCCGACACCGAGCACCGCTTCGTCCTCCCCGCCCCGGTGATCGGTACGCACGCGCGCGTGGACGTCTTCCCCGACGGCGGCATCTCCCGGCTGCGCCTGTTCGGCTCGCTGACCGAACAGGGCGCGACCGCCCTGGCCGCCCGCCACCGGGAACCGGCCGACTGACCGCCGAGACCCGACGCGGCTCGCCGGGTTGCGGCGGGTCAGCACATCACGTCTGTCACGCCGAGTGGCCGCCGTTCACCGGGAACTCCACGCCGGTGACGGCCGAGTCCGAGCCCTCCCGGGCGAGCCGCAGCCCCGTCGCCGCGCCGCTGTCCCGGCTGCCGCCGGTGAGCCGGCGCCACCTTGTCGAGAGGACCGGTGTCGAGGCCGCCTCCGGCGTCGGCCGCTCTGCCCGGAGGACGTCCGGGAGTCCCGACGTGCAGTGCCGCGTCACTCGCCGGGCAGGGCGAGCAGTCGTTCGATCGTGCGCAGGACGCCGTCCTCGTTGTTGGACGGGGCGACGTGGCGGGCGCGGGCCAGGACGTCGGGGTGTGCGTTGGCCATGGCGAAGGACCACTCGGCGGCGTCGAGCATCTCCAGGTCGTTGAGGTAGTCGCCGAACACCAGCGTCTGGGCCGGGGTGATGCCCAGCTCACGCTGGACGCGGCGCAGGGCGGTGCCCTTGTCGGCGGTCCGGTTCATCACGTCGACCCAGTGCTCGCTGGAGACGACGACCCGGTGGGTGGAGGTGAACTCGGTCAGGGCCGGTGCGATGGTGCGGGCCGCGGGGGCGAAACCGAATATCGCGATCTTGTTGATCTCGTCGTCGACGGCGGTGGCGTCCGCGACGTTCCGGTGGGCGACGTAGTACTGCTCGACCTTGGCGAGGAAGGCCGCGTCGGTGCGCTCGGTGTAGGCGTGGCGCTTGCCGCAGACGACGACACCGACGTCCGTGCCGTCGTCCGCGAGTCGGCGCACCGTCCTGACGAGCCGGGCGGCGACGGCGGGGGCCAGCGGGTCGGAGGCCAGTTCGACGCCGTCGCGGACCACCTGGGTGCCGTTCTCCGCGATGAAGACCATGCCGTCGTCGAAGCCCTCGAACAGGCGGGCGAGGGTGGCGTACTGGCGGCCGCTCGCCGGGCTGAACAGCACCCCGCGCTCGCGCAGCCGCGCCACCGTCCGGCGCAGCCGCCGCGGCGGATTCCCGGCGTCGTCCAGGAGGGTGCCGTCCATGTCGGTGACGACGAGCCTGATGTCGACCGGCGCACCGGGCAGGTGGGGGAGGTCGGCGGACGCGGTGGGCGCGGTCATGGACGGGTCCTGTTCTGCATCTTCGGGGACGGTTTCGGCGGGGCCGTGCACCCATTCTAGTAAGGACCCTTGCCCAACCTGTCGGGGCGGCCGACGCTCCCTGGCGCGCACGCGGCGGTCCGGTCTTCCGGCCGCCGCGTGCGCACCGGGGAGGGGCGTCAGCACACCCAGGGGCTCTTGGACCTCAGCCGAAGGGCGAGGCCGGCCCGCCCGCGATCTCCATCAGCCGTACCGCTCTGCGCTCCCGCCGGGACACCTCGCACGCCTCCGCGACGCGCAGCGCCTGCAGGGCCTCGCGCCCGTCGCAGGGGTTGGCCCGCTCACCCCGCACCACCTCGACGAACGCGATCAGTTCCGCCTCGTACGCAGGCCCGAAACGCTCCACGAACCCGGTCCACGGCTTGTCCGCGGCCGGCGGTCCGGTCGGCTCGGTGGACGCGATCGGCGTGCGCTCGTCGAGGCCGACCACGATCTGGTCCCGCTCCCCGGCCAGCTCCATGCGCACGTCGTAGCCCGCCCCGTTCATCCGCGTCGCGGTGAGGGCGGCGAGCGTGCCGTCGTCGAGGGTGAGGAGCGCCGCGCCGGTGTCCACGTCGCCCGCCTCGCGGAACATGGCCGGACCGGCGTCGGAGCCGGTGGCGTGGACGTCCGTGACCTCCCGGCCGGTCACCCAGCGCACGAGGTCGAAGTCGTGGATCAGGGTGTCCCGGTACAGACCGCCGGACTGCGGCAGATACCCGGCGGGCGGCGGTTCCGGGTCGCTGCTCATGGCCCGTACGGTGTGCAGCCGGCCCAGCCGTCCCGAGCGCACGGCCTCGCGCGCGCCCAGGTAGCCCGGGTCGAACCGGCGCTGGAAACCCATCTGGAGCACGGTCCCGGCTGCCTCGACCTCCGTGACCGCCTGTAACGTCCCGGCCAGATCCAGGGCGATGGGCTTCTCGCAGAACACCGGCAGCCCCGAACGGGCCGCCCGGCCGATGAGTTCGGCGTGGGCGGACGTGGCCGTCGTGATCACCAGGGCGTCCACCCCCCAGGTGTAGATCTCGTCCACCCCGGGCGCCGCCGTCTCGCCGAGCCGCTGGGCGAGTGCCTGGGCCCGAGCCGGTTCCGCGTCCGTGAGGATCAGGGAACCGACGTCGCGGTGCCTGCTGAGTGTGTGGGCGTGAATAGTGCCGATACGGCCCGTACCGATGACCCCGATGCGCATGGGAACAAACTGCGGCCCGCGCCCCTCCCTGTCAATTCACATGTCCGGACAACCGAACTACACGACTTCCCGTCAACCATGCGTGGTACTACGCTCGGCCCGTGCCGAAACCAGGAGTGGACCCGACCGTGCAGCTGGAGCTGAGCGTGGACCGCGGCTCCCCCGTCCCGCTGTACTTCCAGCTCGCCCAGCAGCTGGAGGCCGCCATCGAGCACGGCAGGCTGACCCCCGGGAGCCTGCTGGGCAACGAGATCGAGCTCGCCGGCCGGCTCGGCCTGTCCCGGCCGACGGTCCGTCAGGCCATCCAGTCCCTCGTCGACAAGGGACTGCTCGTGCGGCGGCGGGGGGTGGGCACCCAGGTGGTGCACAGCCAGGTCAAGCGCCCCCTGGAGCTCAGCAGCCTCTACGACGACCTGGAGTCGGCGGGCCAGCGCCCGGCCACGAAGGTCCTGGTCAACACGGTCGTCCCCGCGTCCGCCGAGATCGCCGCGGCCCTCGGGGTGGCCGAGGCGGGCGAGGTGCACCGGATCGAGCGGTTGCGGCTCGCGCACGGCGAGCCGATCGCGTACCTGTGCAACTACCTGCCGCCCGGGCTGCTCGACCTGGACACCGGGCAGTTGGAGGCCACCGGCCTGTACCGGCTGATGCGGGCCGCCGGAATCACCCTGCACAGCGCCCGCCAGACCATCGGCGCCCGCGCCGCCGGTGCCGTCGAGGCCGAGCGGCTCGGCGAGGAGACGGGCGCCCCGCTGCTCACCATGGAGCGCGTGACCTTCGACGACACCGGACGCGCCGTGGAGTTCGGCACCCACATCTACCGGCCCGGCCGCTACTCGTTCGAGTTCCAGCTGCTGGTACGACCGTGATGCCGGTGCGAGCCGGGGTGAGCGGGTACGGGCGTCCCGGTGAACGCCGGGTGACGTGAGCCGACCTTCCTCACATTGTCCGGACAATGTGACCGGCTCCGGGGTCGGGTGCGGAGGGGGGCGTTGCTCCGGTTATGGGGCCGCCGGCGGGCGGCAGGAGGCCGCCGTGGGCGTCCCGGGAGCGGCGGGCGTCACGCGATGCCTTTGCTCCCGGGTACGCTCCCCGGGGTCACCGTGAGGCAGAATCGGCGGCAATGAGCACCTACCGCGACCTCACACTGCCCAGGGCGCTGAGTTCCACTCGGGCGGGCACAGCCCCCGTCGGCTCCCGCCGTGCACCCGTGCTCCGCACGGTCGGCACCCGGGAACGCCGCTCCCACCTGTCGGCACCGCGCGTACCGACCGTCGGCATCGACATCGGCGGTACGAAAGTGATGGCGGGCGTCGTCGACGCCGACGGCAACATTCTGGAGCGGCTCCGCACCGAGACCCCGGACAAGTCGAAGAGCCCGAGAGTCGTCGAGGACACCATCGTCGAACTGGTGCTGGACCTGTCCGACCGGCACGACGTGCACGCGGTCGGCATCGGCGCGGCCGGCTGGGTCGACGCCGACCGCAACCGCGTGCTGTTCGCCCCGCACCTGTCGTGGCGCAACGAACCGCTGCGCGACCGGCTCGCCGGACGCCTCGCCGTCCCCGTCCTGGTCGACAACGACGCCAACTCCGCCGCCTGGGCCGAGTGGCGCTTCGGCGCCGGGCGTGACGAGGACCACCTCGTGATGATCACGTTGGGTACCGGCATCGGCGGCGCGATCCTCGAGGACGGCCAGGTCAAACGCGGCAAGTACGGCGTCGCCGGCGAGTTCGGCCACATGCAGGTCGTCCCCGGCGGCCACCGCTGTCCCTGCGGCAACCGCGGCTGCTGGGAGCAGTACAGCTCCGGCAACGCACTGGTCCGGGAGGCGCGCGAACTGGCCGCCGCCGACTCGCCGGTCGCCTACGGGATCATCGAGCACGTCAAAGGGAACATCGCCGAGATCAGCGGCCCGATGATCACCGAGCTGGCCCGCGAGGGCGACGCCATGTGTATCGAGCTCCTCCAGGACATCGGCCAGTGGCTCGGCGTCGGCATCGCCAATCTCGCCGCCGCCCTCGACCCCTCCTGCTTCGTCATCGGCGGCGGGGTCTCGGCCGCCGACGACCTGCTGATCGGCCCCGCGCGGGACGCCTTCAAGCGCCACCTCACCGGCCGCGGCTACCGCCCCGAGGCCCGTATCGTCCGCGCCCAGCTCGGTCCCGAGGCCGGCATGGTGGGCGCCGCCGACCTCGCCCGCCTGGTCGCCCGCCGCTTCCGCCGCGCCAAGCGCCGCCGGGTCGAGCGGTACGAGCGGTACGCGGAGGTCCGCCGGACCCCCCAGGAGACGCTGTGACGGGTGATCTCCTCCCGCAGACCCGCTTCCCCGGCAGGCCCCGGCCGCCCGAGGACCGCCGGCACATGATCCGCCGCAGGGCGCTCACCCTGCTGACCATCGTGCTGCTCATCGGCGTCCCGGCCGGGTACCTGGTGATCTCCGCGAACCAGAGCCGCGCGAGCGGCAAGGACAAGGAGGCGAGGTACTCGGCCAACAGCCTGACCCAGGGCTGGCCGACGAAGCTGCAGCGCCGCCTCTACCAGGTGCCGGTCCCGCACCCTGCCTGGTGGGTGGCCTCCTACGAGACCAACAACTGGAAGACCAGCCGTCTCTACGTCGAGTTCGAGACCACCGACGCCGGCCTGAGCGCGTTCCTCACCAGCATGGGGGTGCAGCAGGACGAACTGAAGCGGGACGAGATCACCATCGGCGACCGCGACCGGGAGGTCACCGGCTGGAAGTTCGACCGCCCCGGCCTGTGGTACGGGCTCGTCAACGAGCAGAAGGAGCCCGCGCCGACCCACGATGTCGTCGTCAACCACGGCAAGCCGGGCTTTCCCAAGGTGTACGTCGTCTCCCGGACGGTTCCCTGACCCCACCGCCGCTCCCTCGCTCCCCCCTCGCCCCGGCCGGCCCGGTCAGGGCGCCGGGACGGATTGTCAGTGCCCGTCCGTAGAGTCGAGGACGGTCGAGGTGACCACGCGGGCGGAGCGGGCAGGAGCGGGCGGGAGGTGGCAGGACGGATGGGCGAGGGGACGACCGTGACGGCCGAGCGGCGCACGGCCGGGGCGGAGAGCGCAGGGATCGCCGAGAGTGCTGTGGGCGCCGAGAGTGCTGTGGGCGCAGAGGCGATGGAGCCGGCGGAGATCTCTGTCGGGCTCGCCGCGGTGTTCCTGCCCGCACCCCTTCCGCGCGACGGACGGATCGCCTTCTACGACCCCGAGGGCGACCCCGTCGAGCCCGTCGACTCCACGGGTCCCACGGGTCCCACGGGTCCCGCGGACCCCATGGTGCTGACCGCCCCCGGGCCGGAGCCCGCCCCGCGTGCCCGGCTCACCGTCACCCACCCGCACGGCGCCGGGGTGCGGCGGCGGACGGTCGGCGCCCACTTCCTGTCCCTCGACCAGGCCCTGCCCCTGCTGGTCCGCGCCCGGCACGACCCCGCCGCCCATCCCGCCACCGCCTGCTGGGGCGCCGCCGCCCTGCACGCGCTGCGGCTCACCGCCCGCGGCCGGCTGCTGCCCGGTCTGACGCCCACCGGTCACGACGCCTGGCGGGCCGGCCCGCTCGACCCCGACGACGTGGCGCACCTGCGCGCGGTGGCCGCGGCCCTGCCGTTCGAGGGGCACGCGGTCCCGCTGCCCGGCTCCGGCCCGCTGCGGCTGCCGGAGCCGGGAGCACTCGTCCGCGCCTTCCTCGACGCGGTCGCGGACACCCTGCCCCGCACCCCCGCCGCGCCGTACGCCTCGGGGCTGCCGTTCGCCGCGCGAAAGGCCCAGCGGCTGCCCGGCGCCCACGACTGGGCCGCCGAGGTCGCCGCCGGCATGGACGCCGGGGTGCGCGTCTCGCTCCGCCTCGACCTCTCGGCGTTCGACCTGTTCGACGGCGCCGACCGGAGCGCGGCCGGCGACGGCGCGCGCGCGGCCGGTGCGGCGATCGTCCAGGTGCACAGCCTCGCCGACCCCACCCTCGTCGCCGACGCGGCGGCCCTGTGGGCGGGTACGGCGGACCGTGCGTTCGGCCCCCGCGCGCGGGTGGACGCGGCCCTCGCCGTCCGCCGGGCGGCCCGTGTCTGGGCCCCGCTGGACCGGCTCTCCGACCAGGACGTACCCGACGTGCTGGCCCTGTCGGAGGACGAGGTGAACGATCTGCTCGGCGTGGCCGCGACCCGGCTCGCGGCGGCCGGTGTCGCCGTGCACTGGCCCAGGGACCTCGCCCAGGACCTGACCGCGACGGCGGTGGTCCGGTCGGCCCCCGGTGCGGCGACCGACGGGAGCGGTTTCTTCGAGAGCGAGGACCTGCTGCGGTTCGGCTGGCAGCTCGCGCTCGGCGGCGATCCGCTCACCGAGGCCGAGATGGACGCCCTGGCCGAGGCCCACCGCCCGGTCGTCCGGCTGCGCGACCAGTGGGTACTGGTCGACCCGGCCCTCGTCCGCAAGGCCCGCACACGGGAATTGGGCCTGCTCGACCCCGTCGACGCGCTGTCCATCGCCCTCACCGGCACCGCGGAGGCCGACGGCGAGACCGTCGAGGCGGTCCCGGTCGGCGCCCTGGCGGTACTCCGCGACCGCCTCACCGCCGGCGTGCGGCCCGCCGACCCGCCGCCCGGACTCGACGCCACCCTGCGCGACTACCAGCTGCGCGGCCTGGCCTGGCTCGACCTCATGACCTCGCTCGGCCTCGGCGGCTGCCTCGCCGACGACATGGGCCTGGGCAAGACGATCACCCTCATCGCGCTGCATCTGAAGCGGGCCCGCACCGAGCCGACACTGGTCGTCTGCCCGGCCTCCCTGCTCGGCAACTGGCAGCGGGAGATCACCCGGTTCGCGCCCGGCGTCCCCGTGCGCCGCTTCCACGGCCCGGACCGCACCCTGGACGACCTGGCCGGGGGCTTCGTCCTCACCACCTACGGCACCATGCGCTCGGCCGCCCCGACACTGGCCGCACAGCGCTGGGGCATGGTCGTCGCCGACGAGGCCCAGCACGTCAAGAACCCGCACTCGGCCACGGCCAGGGCGCTGCGCACCATTCCGTCCCCGGCGCGCGTGGCGCTCACCGGCACCCCCGTCGAGAACAACCTCTCCGAGCTGTGGGCCCTCCTCGACTGGACGACCCCCGGGCTCCTCGGCCCGCTGAAGTCCTTCCGCGCCCGGCACGCCCGCGCGGTGGAGAACGGCGAGGACGAGCAGGCCGTCGAGCGCCTCTCCCGCCTGGTGCGGCCCTTCCTCCTGCGGCGCAGGAAGTCCGACCCGGGCATCGTCCCCGAACTGCCGCCGAAGACCGAGACGGACCACCCGGTCCCGCTCACCCGGGAACAGGCCGCGCTCTACGAGGCGGTGGTGCGCGAGTCGATGCTCGCCATCGAGACCGCCCAGGGCATGGGCCGCCGCGGTCTGGTGCTGAAGCTGCTGACCGCGCTCAAACAGATCTGCGACCACCCGGCGCTCTACCTCAAGGACGAGCACGCACGGGCCGGCGGCGACCGCATGGCGGCCCGCTCGGGCAAACTGGCCCTGCTGGACGAACTGCTGGACACCCTGCTCGCCGAGGACGGATCGGCCCTGGTCTTCACGCAGTACGTCGGCATGGCCCGGCTGATCACCGCGCATCTGACCGGGCGCGCGGTCCCGGTCGAGCTCCTCCACGGAGGTACGCCGGTACCGGAGCGGGAGCGCATGGTGGACCGCTTCCAGAGCGGTACGACCCCCGTCCTGGTCCTCTCCCTGAAGGCGGCGGGCACCGGCCTGAACCTCACCCGCGCGGGCCATGTCGTCCACTTCGACCGCTGGTGGAACCCGGCGGTCGAGGAGCAGGCCACCGACCGCGCCTACCGCATCGGCCAGACCCAGCCGGTCCAGGTCCACCGCCTCATCACCGAGGGCACGATCGAGGACCGTATCGCCGAGATGCTGGAGGCCAAGCGGGCCCTCGCCGACGCGATCCTCGGCTCCGGCGAGTCGGCGCTCACGGAACTCTCCGACCGCGAACTGTCCGATCTGGTCTCCCTGCGGAGGACGTCATGACGCCCCGCCCGTCCGACCAGGCGCGGGAGGCCCTGCGGGCGGCCCGCCGGCGCGCGAACGCCGAACCGGCGGACACCGCACCGGCGGACACCGGCACCCCGGACCGGCACCCCGCGCCCGCCGCCGCGCCCGACCCGGACCCGGGCACCGGGGCGCGCGGGCAGGCCGCGGACCGGGAGCAGCGCCCGGGTGACGTGGCCCGCGACGCCCTGCGCAGGGCGGTGCTCGCCCGACGCGCGGCGGGAACGGGACACCCCGAAGCGACCGGGCCCGCGGACGCGTCGGGGGAGAGGGGCACAGGAGCAGAGAAGGGCGACGAGGGCGACGAGGGTACGGACACCACCGCACCGTCGGCAGCCGCAGCCCCCCGGAACCGGCCGATCGCGCCGGACCGGCCGATCACGCCGGATCCGCCGGACCGGTCCGGCCGACGTCCCGGTGACATCGCGCGGGAGGCCCTGCGTTCGGCCCGGGAGGAAGCGCTGCGCGCACACACGGAGACAACCGACCGGGAGACCGACGACCGGGAAACCGGTGTGCGGGAAACAGGCGACCGGGAGACCGCCGTGCGGCGTGCCGGGAGCCTACCGTCGGGCACCGTTCCCCGGGTCCCGCGCACCACCCGGGGCGACCGCGCCGAGAGCGCCCGGCCGGGTGAGCGAGCAGCGGGCGGAGGAGCGCACCAGGTACGGGAACTGCTCACCGGCGCCCTCCCCTCACCCCCCGAGGCGGACGAACCGGCCCCGAAGCCCGACGGAACCCGCCCCGAACCCCCGGCCCGCCCCGAACCCCCGACCCTCCCGGCGCCCCCGGCTTCTTCCACCCCCTCCGCCTCCCCGCCGTCGCACACCCCCCGCTCCATGGCCGCCCCCGCCCGCGACGGCGAGCTGCGCCGCACCTTCCCCGCGTTCCCGCCCGGCGCCTCGGCCGGACCGGGGTTCGCCGAGACCTGGTGGGGCAACGCGTGGGTCACGGCGCTGGAGGAGGGCGCGCTGGACACCGCGCGGCTGGCCCGCGGACGCCGGTACGCGGAGCGGGGACACGTCGACGCCGTCACCGTCACCCCCGGGCTCGTCCTCGCCTACGTCCAGGGGAGCCGCCCCCGCCCGTACCGGGTGCAGGTGCGGCTGCGCACCTTCGGGGACGCCGACTGGGAGCGCTTCCTGGACACCGCCGCCGACCGGCCCGGCGACATCGCGGCCCTGCTGGAAAAAGAGCTGCCCCAGTCCCTCGCCGACTGCGGGGCCCCGCTGCTCCCCCGTCCCGGGGACCTCGAACCGCAGTGCAGCTGCCCCGACTCCGGGCACCCCTGCAAGCACGCCGCCGCCCTCTGCTACCAGACCGCCCGGCTGCTCGACGCCGACCCGTTCGTGCTGCTCCTGCTGCGCGGCCGGGGCGAGCACCAGGTGATCGAGGCCCTGTCCCGGCGCAGCGCGGCCCGCGCGGCCCGCGCCACCCGGGGCAGGGAACCGGAGTCCCTCCCCGGAGTGCGGGCCGGTGAGGCCGTCGCCCGCCGCTGCCTCCCGCCGCTTCCGGCCCCGCTGCCCCCGCCCCCGCACCCCGAGCAGCCGCCCGTGTACCCCGCGTCCCCCGGCGGCCCGGACCCGTTCGCGCTCGACCAGCTCGCCACCGACGCCGCCGCCCGCGCGCACGCCCTGCTCACCACCGGCCGCGACCCCGTCGGCGGGCTCACGCTGTGGCAGGACGCGGTACGGCTGGCGGCCGCCCGCCCCGGCTCCGGGCTCACCGCGGCCACCCGCGCGCTGTACTCCTCGCTCGCCCGAGCGGCCGGGCGCACCCCGGCCGAGCTGGCGCGCGCGGTCGCCGCGTGGCGCCAGGGCGGTCCGACGGGACTCGACGCACTGGAGGACCCCTGGGACCCGCCGGCCGGCCGCTTCGACCGCGCCCGCCCACTGCTCCTCGCCGCCGACCTGCCCGCCTTCCGTCCCTGGCGCAACCACCTCACCCACCCCCGCGGACACGTCCAGCTCCGCCTCGGCCGGGACCACCTCTGGTACGCGTACGAGTCCGAACCGGGCCACGACGACTGGTGGCCCCGCGGCACCCCCGACCCGGACCCCGTCGGCGCCCTCACCGGCCTGGACGCCCTGGACGCCCTGGACAGCCCGGACATCCGATGACCGGCCCCGCTTCCGGACCGTCGGCACCCTGATGGTCGACCGCGCTTTTCCGTCAGTTTTCGCAATTGGCCCACGAGAAGCACACAAAGCCATCACCATGTGACGTGACGGATGCGTCGACGACTGGCTTCTGAGGGGGATGCCGGCGTCGCGCGCGGGGGTGCGTCGGCTCCGGTGGAGCGGTGTCCACCCCTGTCCGTGGGAGGGGACTGCACCGCATGAAGCGGATCACACGCACCGCCGTGTTCACGGTGGGCGCACTCATCGCTGCCCTGGGTGTGCCGGGCGCGGCCGCGCACGCCGCCGACGACTTACCCCGCGTCGACCTGCGTGTCCTGGTCGTCAGCGACGGGGGTCCGGCCGTGGACGCGATCGCGGCCGAACTGAGGACCGCCGGCACGCCGTACACCGAAGTGGACCTCACCCGGTCCGACCGCCCCGTCATCGACTCCGGCTTCCTCGCCGACACCGTGGACGGGCTGCCACGCGCCAAGTACCAGGCGGTGGTGCTGCCCAACGACAACCCGTTCCCGGCGAACTCGCCCGAGATGACGGCGCTCGCCGCCTACGAGCGGACCTACGACATCCCGCAGGTCGACGCCTACACCTACGCGCGCCCGGAGGCGGGCCTGGAGTACCCGGTCGGCGACGGCTACGCCGGCAGCATCGACGGGGTGCGGGCCGAGGTGACCGACGCGGGCCGGGCAGGCCCCTTCGGCTACCTGGACGGCCAGGTCCCCTTCGAGGACAACTCACCTGCCGTGAGCGAAAGTTACGCCTACCTGTCGACCCCCGTGGCCGGCGCGGACTTCACTCCGTACGTCGAGGCCGCGATCCCGGGCGGGACCGGGCGGGGTTCGCTGGTGGGGGAGTACCGGCACGACGGACGGCGGGAACTCGTCGTCACCTTCGTCTACAACCAGCACCAGCAGCAGTTCGGACTGCTGGCCCGGGGCATCGTGGACTGGATGACCGGCGGCGTGCACCTGGGCGCCTCCAGGAACTACTTCGCCGTGCACGTCGACGACGTCCTCGCCGCCGACGACCGCTGGGACACGGAGCTGAACTGCACTCCCGGCGACGTCGACTGCCCGGAGGGCGAGGGCACACCCGACCCGATCCGCATGCTCCCCGCCGACGTGGACCACGCCACCTCCTGGCAGAGCGAGCAGGACTTCACCCTCGACCTCGCCTACAACGGCGCCGGCAGCGTCGACCACCGCCAGGGCAACGGCGGAGCCGACCCCCTGGCGGACAGACTGATCGCCGAGCGGGACCGGTTCCGCTGGATCAACCACACCTACACGCACTCCTTCCTCGGCTGCGAGCAGGACACATCGGTGGTGCCGTGGCGGTGCGCCACCCACGCCGACGGCAGCACCAAGTGGGTCGGCCGCACGGCCATCGCCGACGAGATCGCCGCCAACCGCGTCTGGGGAGAGACCGCCGGACTGCCCCTGCACGACGACGAGTTGGTGACCGGCGAACACTCCGGACTCAAGGTGCTGCCGCAGCAGCCCGAGGACAATCCGAACCTGGCCCCCGCCCTCGCCGACAACGGCATCACCTGGCTCGCCTCGGACAACTCCCGCGACCCCGTGCAGCGTCGGGTCGGGCCGGCCACGACCGTCTCGCGCTACCCGATGAACGTCTTCTTCAACGCCGGGCGGACGGCCGAGCAGGTCGACGAGTACAACTGGATCTACACCGGTCGTGCCCAGGGCGGAAGCGGCATCTGCGAGGACAACCCGGCCACCACGACGTGCCTGCCGGCTCCGCTGGACCCCGCGACGGGGTACACCGGGTACATCGTCCCTCTGGAGACCCGGATCGCGTTCGGCCACGTCCTCGCCAACGATCCCAAGCCGCACTTCATCCACCAGTCCAACCTGGCCGAGGACCGCATCGCCTACCCGGTCCTGGACGGCGTACTCGACGGCTACGAGGCCCTGTTCGCCGACGACACCCCCGTGGTGAACCTGCGGATGAAGGACATCGGCGCCGAACTCCAGCGCCGTGCCGCCTGGGCCGACGCCCTGCGGGAAGACCAGGTCACCGCCTACCGCGTCGGCGGCACGGTGACCGTAGAGGCGCCGGACGGCACGGCCGTCACCGCCACCGCGCCCGCCGGGACCACCCTCGCGGGAGACGCGTTCGGCGAGGCCTACGCGGGCCGGGTGTCCGGCTGGACGCGGACGGCGGGCCAGGCCGCCCTCTCCTTCACCCTGCCGGCCTCCGCCACCGACGGCGACGGAGCGGCCCCGGAGGCGAAGGCTCCGGTCGCCGAGCCGGCCCCGGACACCCGGGTCCCCGCCGGCGTGCGGGACCACGTGCCGTACACCGCGCGGAACTGAACGGCCCACCGGCCCACCCGAGGCACCGGCCCCGGTCACCGACGGGTGACCGGGCGCCGGGGCCCGCCCCGGCGCGATCCCCGCCCCGGCGCGATCCCCGCCCCGGCACGATCCCCACCCCGCGCCGCACCCCACCCCACCCCGTACCCGGCCGTGGAGCCCACCGATGTACGTTCACCACGGCGCGCGCCGCCCCAGCTCGGCGCGCGTCACCCTGCTCACCGAAGGCACCTATCCGCACAGTCACGGCGGTGTGAGCGTCTGGTGCGACCAACTCGTCCGCGGCATGCCCGACATCGACTTCGACGTCCTCGCCGTCACCGGCACCGGCCGCGAACCCGTCGTGTGGGACCTGCCCGCACACGTCTCGAACCTCCTGACCGTCCCGATGTGGGGACCCCCGCCCGCGGGCCGTCCGCCCGGGCGGCGGCCGCGCGAAGTCCTGGCCGGTGCCTACGAGCAGTTCCTGACGGCGCTGCTCGACCCGTGCGCGGAGAGCGGATTCGCCCCGGCCCTGTACACCATGGCGCGGGCCGCCGCCGACGGAACACTCGGCCCGTTCCTGCGCGGCGACCGGGCGATCGCCGTGCTGACCGCCGTGTGGAACCGCCGGGGCCTGGTCGTCCGTGAGGCCCGCCCCACGCTGCACGACGCGGTCACCGCCACCGGACTGCTCGAGCACGCCCTGCGCCCGCTGGCCGCGCCCCTGCCGAGGGACGGGGTCGCCCACGCGGTCAGCGGGGGGATCGCCGTCCTGCCCGGACTGGCCGCCCTGGAACGGCACGGCGTCCCCCTGCTCCTCACCGAGCACGGCGTCTACCTCCGCGAGCGTTACCTCGGCTACCGCACCGGCCCCTACCGCTGGCCGGTCAAGGCGCTCGTCCTGGGCTTCTTCCGGCTGCTGGCCGAGGAGAGCTACCGCAGGGCCGCCCTGATCACACCGGGCAACCGCTACAACCGGCTGTGGGAGGAGGAGGGCGGGGCCGACCCGGCGTCGATCCGCACGGTCTACAACGGGGTGGACCCGGAGGCCTTCCCGCCGGCCGGACCCGAACCGGAGGCGCCGACCCTCAGCTGGGCCGGCCGCGTCGACCCGATCAAGGACCTGGAGACCCTCGTCCGGGCCCTCGCCCTGGTCAGGGCGGAACAGCCCGGCGTCCGGCTGCGGCTGTTCGGCGGGACACCCCGGGGCGGGGAGGCCTACCGGGAGCGGTGCGAGGCCCTGGCCGCCGAACTCGGTCACGGGGACGCCGTCGTCTTCGAGGGCCGCGTCGACGACATCAGGGACGCGTACGCCGCCGGCAACGTCGTGATGCTCTCCAGCATCAGCGAGGGCTTCCCCTTCACGCTGATCGAGGCCATGTCCTGCGGGCGGGCGACGGTCTCCACCGATGTCGGCGGAGTCCGCGAGGCCGTGGGTGACGCGGGTCTCGTCGTACCGCCCCGGGACCCGGCCGCGATGGCCGCCGCCGCGCTGGAACTGCTCGGCGATCCCGCACGGCGTGCGGCCCTGGGGGAGGCCGCCCGGCTCCGGGTGATCGAGCAGTTCACCCTGCGCCGGACCGTCGACACCTTCCGCGCCGTCTACCTCGAGCTCTCCGGCCCCCGGCGGCAGCCGGCCGGCCGTGCCGCACCGCCCCCGGACGAGCGCACACAGGTTCCGTCACCCGGGGCGACGAGGAGCGTGGCCGTATGAGCGGCCCCATGGCACTGGAACCGGGCGGGGCCGAACAGGACACCCTCGCCCTCCGGCCGCCCGCCGTACTCCGGCCGCCGCGGGCCCTCCCGGCCGACGACACCACCCTCACCATGCGATTACCGCGGCCCGTGCCGGACCAGGAGGAGGTGGACCGGCTGGCCGCCGACCTGGCCGACCGCATCGGCCCCGCCGTGCACCCCTACGAGGTGGCCGCGCTGCTGGAGGCGGAAGGACTGCCCACGGACGTGATCCGGCGGCGGTACGGCCATCCGAACCTGTTCTCCTTGGCCTCCGCCCTGTACGAGCGCGTCCCCAGGACGTTCCCCGACCTCGCCCCCGCCCCCGACCCCTGGCGTCCCGACACCGTGCGCTGCCTGCTGCGCGGCGTGCTGTTCGCCCTGCCCGGCCTCGCCTACCTGCTCGTCGCACCGCTGGGGCAGGCGGCACGGCACGCGCCCGCCCTCATCGCGGCCGGCGTCGTCTCCTGGGCCTGGGGCCAGGCCCTGGGGCACCGCGCCCACCTGCGCCTGGCGACGGGGCGCCACGAGGCGGGCCGCACCCTGCTGACCGGAGCCGTCCTCGGCGCGGCCCTGGCCACGGCGACCGCGGCCGTGGTGGCCGGCGGCGGACCGGTCGTCCTGGCCGCCGCCGCACAGTCGCTGTACCTGGCCGCCGCCTCGGTGCTGCTGGTCCTCGCCCGGGAACGGCTGCTGCTGGCGGCCCTGACACCGCTGATCGCCGGCGCCGCGTTGCTGCCGTGGCGGGAGCCCGGCCCCGTGCCGAGGCTCGGTCTGCCCCTGCTGGCGCTGGCGGCCACGCTCGCCACCACCGGCCGGGTGCTCCGGGGCGTGCTCGGCACCCCGCCCGTCCCCGGCGCGCGCCGGCCACCGCTGCGGGCCTCCCTGCCCTACGGACTCTTCGGCCTCGCCGCGGCGTCCCTGGTCCTGCTGGAGGGCCGACAGCATCCGTACGCCGTGATCGTGCTGACCGTGAGCATGGGACCGGCCGAGTGGCTGCTGTACCGCTACCGCGGCCGGTCGGTCGCGGCGCTGCGGGCGACCGCGACGCCCACCGCCTTCCTCCTGCGGTCGGCCGGCCTGCTCGCTCTCTGCCTGCTCGCCCACCTCCTGCCGCTGACGCCCGCGGCCCTCCTCACCGGAGCCGACCCCGCCGCCCTGCTGCTCCTCGCCGCGACACTGTGGACCGCCCTGCTGCTCCAGGCGTTCGGCATCGCCTGGCCCCCCGCCCTGATCTGCCTGACCGCCGCGGGCTGCGCCGCCCTGGTCACCCTGCTGCGCCTGCCACCGGGCCCGGCCGCCCTGCCGCTGTGCTGCGCCGCCGCGGCCCTGTGCCTGTCGGTGTGCGTGCTGTGGCTGCTCGGCCGGCCGGCGGTACACGCCTGACCGCCCGCGCGCACGACATCACCACCACCCGCGACCCGTACCGCACCGTCGCACCGCACCCGTTCAAGCAACCGGAAGGACACCTGCGTTGACCTCCGCACCGCTCGCCGCCGTCACCGGGGCCGAAGGCTTCATCGGCTCCCACCTCACCGAAGCGCTCGTCGCCGCCGGACACCGCGTCCGGGCCATGGCCCAGTACAACTCCTTCTCCTCCTACGGATGGCTGGAGACCCTGTCCCCGGACGTCCTGGACCAGGTGGAGATCGTCCTCGGCGACGTCCGGGACCCCGGATCGGTACGCGGACTGCTCGAAGGGGCCGACAGCGCCTACCACCTGGCCGCGCTCATCGCGATCCCGTACTCGTACCGGGCGCCGCACAGTTACGTGGACACCAATGTCACCGGCACCCTCAACGTGCTCGAAGCGGTACGCCAGTTGGGCACACCGAGGCTGGTGCACACCTCCACGAGCGAGACCTACGGCACCGCGCGGACCGTGCCGATCACCGAGGACCACCCCATCAACACCCAGTCCCCGTACGCCGCTTCGAAGGCGGGCGGGGACCGGCTGGCCGACAGCTACCACGCGAGCTTCGACACGCCGGTGGTGACGCTGCGGCCGTTCAACACCTTCGGCCCGCGCCAGTCGATGCGCGCGGTGATCCCCACCGTCATCGGCCAGGTCGCGGCGGGGGAACGCACCATCACCCTCGGCGACCTGCGGCCCACGCGGGACTTCACCTACGTGAAGGACACGGCGCAGGCCTTCCTCGCCGTCGGCACCGCACCCGCCGAGCAGGTCGTGGGCCGCACCTTCAACGCCGGGACCGGCGGGGAGATCTCGGTCGGCGACCTCGTCGCGCTGATCGGCAAGGTCATGGACAGTGCCCTCGACGTGCGGGAGGACACGGCACGGCTGCGGCCCGCCAACTCCGAGGTGATGCGCCTGGTCGCCGACGCCACCCGGCTCGCCGCCGCCACCGGCTGGAAGCCCGCCCACACGCTGGAGCAGGGGCTCGCCCGGACCGTGGAGTTCTTCCGCGACCCGGCCCACCTGGCCCGCTACAAGACCGGCATCTACAACATCTGACCCGTCCGGCCCGCACCACCCGGCCCGCACCACCCGGCCGGTGTCCGGCACGTCCCCGGGAACACGAAGGATCCGAAGGAGAAGCCCCATGCACGCAGTGATACTGGCCGGAGGCAAGGGCGTCCGGCTGCGGCCCTACACCACAGCCCTCCCCAAGCCGCTCGTCCCCATCGGCGACCAGCACGCCATCCTGGAGATCGTGCTGCGCCAGCTCGCCACGTCCGGCTTCACCCACTGCACCATCGCCATCGGCCACCTCGGCGAGATCATCCGCGCCTACGTCGGCGACGGCTCCCAGTGGGGCATGGAGATCGACTACGCCACCGAGGAGAACCCGCTGGGCACGATGGGCCCCCTGCTCTCGTTGCGCGAGCGGCTGCCCGAGACCTTCCTGGTGATGAACGGCGACGTCCTGACCGACCTCGACTACGCCGACGTCCTGAACCGGCACCGGGAATCCGGTGCTCCGCTGACCATCGCGACCTACGCCCGCAAGGTCCGCATCGACTTCGGCGTGCTGACCACCCGGGCGAGCCAGGTCGTCGCCTTCACGGAGAAGCCCAGCATGGACTACCGCGTCTCCATGGGCGTCTACGGGCTGTCCCGCTCGACGCTCGAGGGCTACACGCCCGGCCTCCCGCTGGGCTTCGACGAACTCGTCCTGGACCTCCTCGCCGCCCAGCACCCGCCGCACGCCTACGAGTTCGACGGATACTGGCTGGACATCGGACGCCCGGACGACTACGACCGGGCCAACGCGGAGTTCACCACCCGCAAGTCCATGCTGCTCAAGGGGGCCTGAGCAGCCATGCGCGTTCTCGTCCTGGGCCGCACCGGTTACCTGGGCCGTCATGTCGTCGCCCACCTGCGCGGCCTGCCGGACACCCAGCTGCCCGAGGCCGGCCGTTCGACCGCGGGGGCCGGCGCGGGTCTGCGCGTCGACCTGGCCACCGACTCCCCCGACCGGCTCGCCAAGACCCTGGCGGAGGCGGCGCCCGACGCCGTGATCAACTGCGCGGGCGCGACCGCCGGGGACGCGGTCACCCTGGCCGAGGTCAACACCCGCGGCCCCGCCGTCCTGTGTGCGGCACTGCGGCAGGCCGCTCCCCGGGCACGCCTGGTGCACCTGGGGTCGGCCGCCGAGTACGGCCCGGGGGAACAGGGCACCAAGGTGACGGAGACGGCGGCGACCCGCCCGCTCGGACCGTACGGCGCGACCAAACTCGCGGGCACGGCGGTGGTGACGGCCTCCGGCCTGGACGCGGTGGTGCTGCGGGTGGGCAATCCGGTGGGACCGGGCGCGCCGCCCACCGGGCTGCCCGGCAGGGTCGCCGCCCTGCTGCGCGAGACCGGCGCGGCCGAGCCGGAGGCAGGAACAGGGGCGGTACTGCGGCTCGGTGACCTGTCCGCGTACCGCGACTTCGTCGACGCACGCGATGTCGCACGTGCGGCGGTGCTCGCCGCCTTGGCGGCCGGGCCGCTCCCGCCCGTGCTCAACATCGGCGGCGGCGAGGCGGTCCGGGTGCGCGACCTGGTGCACCTGCTGGCCCGCCGGGCCGGTTTCGGGGGACGAATCGAGGAGGCCGCAGGGGCCACGGGGGCCACGGGCGGATCGGCCCGCTCGGCGGCGGTGTCCTGGCAGTGCTCCGACATCACGGCGGCGGGCGAGGCACTCGACTGGCGTCCCTCGTACCCCCTCGAGGAGTCACTGGCCGCGCTGTGGGCGGACGCCGGCGCGGAAGGCGGCCGTACGCCGTGAGCCTGCTGATCCCCCTGTACGTCCACCCGGCCGAGGACCCGGGTGCCTGGCACCGGCTGATCACGGCAGCCGACCGCACCCACTCCGTCGTGCTCAACCCCGCGAACGGCCCCGGGACCGGGCCGGACCAGGCGTTCACGGCGGTCGCGGAGGCGCTGCGGGCGGCCGGAGCCCGGCTGCTCGGCTACGTCGACACCGACTACGGCGCGCGGGACCCGTCCGCGGTCACCGCCGACGCGCGCCGGCACCGGGAGTGGTACGCGGTCGACGGCTGCTTCCTGGACCGGGTGAGCGCGGGGCCGGACGGCCTGCCGGGCTGCCGCAGGCTGGTCCGGTCCCTGCGCGGGGCCGGCGCGCGGACCGTCGTGCTCAACCCCGGAGTGGACCCGGCGCCCGGCTACGTCCGCCTCGCCGACCTGACCGTCACCTTCGAAGGACACTGGTCCACCTACGCCGCCGCGTTCAGCCGCCCCGCCCGGACGAAGCCGCACCCACCGGAACGGATCTGCCACCTCGTCTACGGCGTGCCCGAGGCACTCGTACCCTTGGCCGTACGCACCGCACAGGACCGCGGCGCCGGGGTCTGCTGCCCCGTGACGGGCGAACTGCCCAACCCATGGGCCGAGTTGACCCCTGCCCTGACCGTGGCCGAAACCGAGGGACGAGCATGACCGGGAAGCCTCCGCCCCACACGCCCGCGCCGAGGGTGCCGGCCGCGTCGACCGCGCCGCCCGTGCTGATCGCGTCGGTCGTGCTGCTCGTGCTGGCCGTCACGGCCCTGACCGGGTGCTCCGCCCCGCCCCGCACCTCACCGGAGGCCCCGACCGGGACCTCCCCCGCCCCCGGCGGGGAACGCTGGCGCCCGCGCCCCGGGCTCGCCTGGCAGTGGCAGCTCGACGGCAGGGCCGACCCGTCGGTCGAGGTGCCCGTCTACGACATCGACGGCTTCGAGAACACCGCCGCGGACGTGGCCCGCCTCCACCGCGACGGCCGCAAGGTGATCTGCTACGTCAACGTCGGCGCCTGGGAGGACTTCCGGCCCGACCGGGACGAATTCCCGCGCTCCGTCCTCGGCAGGAACAACGGCTGGGAGGGCGAGCGCTGGCTGGACATCCGCCGGATCCCCGTACTGAAGCCGATCATGGAGCGACGGTTCGACATGTGCCGGGACAAGGGCTTCGACGCGGTGGAGCCGGACCTGATGGAGGGCTACGGCAACGACACCGGGTTCCCGCTCACCGCCGCCGACCAGCTCCGCTACAACCGCATGATCGCGGACATCGCGCACGCACGCGGTCTGTCGGTGGGCCTCAAGAACGACCTGCCGCAGATCCCGCAGCTCGTGGACGACTTCGACTTCGCCGTCAACGAGGAGTGCGCGCAGTACGGCGAGTGCGCCGAACTCACTCCGTTCATCGAGGCGGGCAAGGCGGTCTTCCACGTGGAGTACGCGGAGCCGACCGGTGAATTCTGTGCCGAGTCCCGCGAACTGAAACTGTCGTCCATGCGCAAGAAGCTGGAACTGGGGGTCTGGCGGGACCCGTGCTGACCCCCGGACACCGCTGACCCCCGGACACCGCTGCGCCGCGTACGCCGAACGCGGCGCAGAGGTGTCCGGTTCTCACCGGTCCGCGGTAAATGCCTGGACCGGGAGCCTCCCCTGACGGGAAACTTCCGACTTCCGAACCTCCGGGAGTGTGATGGGGACAACAGATACGCGAGGGCCGGCGCCGGGCAGGAGCGCGGTCGTCCTGGCCCTGCGCCGCTACGGCCGGGAACTGCTGCGACTACGACTGCTGGCGCTGCCCGCGCTGCTGCTGCCGGCCGTGGGCAACATCGGCATCCGCTACGTCGCCCCCCTGCTGATCGCCAAACTGGCGGGACAGGCCGCCGGCGACGGCGGTCTCACCCTCGCCTCGGCGCTGCCGTACGTGCTGGGCTTCGGCGTGACGCTGCTGCTCGCCGAGGCCGTGTGGCGGGTCGGGCAGCACTGCCTGAACCGCGTGGACGCCCTCGGCATGGAGCACCTGTACGTGAGCGGCATGGACGAACTCCTCGCCAAGGACGCCGCGTTCTTCCACGACAACTTCGCCGGCTCCCTGACCAAACGGGTGCTCAGCTACGGCAAGCGCTTCGAGGACTTCGTCGACACGCTGACGTACCGGATCGTGGGCAGTCTCGTCCCCCTGGTGTTCGGCGCCGTGGTGCTGTGGAGCTACGAACCGATGCTCGTCGTCGGCCTCCTGGTGATGATCGCGCTGACCGTGGTGGCCGCGACACCGCTGATCCGCCGCCGGCAGAGGCTCGTCAACGACCGTGAGGCCGCGATCGCCCGGGTCTCCGGCCACGTCGCCGACAGCCTCATGAACATGGAGACCATCCGGGCGTTCGCCGCCGAGCGGCGGGAGGCCGACGAACACCGCAGCCGGGTCGCGGACTCCCGGCGCCTGACGCTGACGTCGTGGGACTACGGCAATCTGCGCGTCGACACCCTGATCGCCCCCCTGTCCGTGCTGACCAACGTGCTGGGCCTGTTGGTCGCCGTCGCCTTCGGCGGTCCGGGCCAGGGAGTGGAGGAGATCGTCGTCGCCTTCACCTACTACTCCAACGCGACCCAGATCATGTTCGAGTTCAACCAGATCTACCGGCGGCTGGAGAGCTCGATGACCGAGGCCGCGCAGTTCACGGAGTTGCTGCTGGACCCGCCCACCGTGCTCGACCCGGCCGAACCCGAACCGCTCGCACTGCGGGACACCGGCGTCCGCTTCGAGGCGGTGACCTTCGCCCACACGGGTGCGAAGCCGATCTTCGAGGGTCTCGACCTGGACGTGCCCGCAGGCGCACGGATCGGTCTGGTCGGCAGGTCCGGCGGCGGCAAGACCACACTCACCCGGCTGCTGCTGCGGATGTCGGACATCGACGACGGCCGCATCCTGATCGGCGGACAGGACATCAGCCGGCTGCGCCAGAGCGACCTGCGCTCACTGATCGCCTACGTTCCGCAGGAACCCGCGATGTTCCACCGCAGCCTGCGGGACAACATCGCCTTCGCCCGGCCCGGCGCCACCGATGCGGAGGTCCGCGCGGCGGCCGAGGCCGCGCACGTCACGGAGTTCGCCGAACAACTCCCCGACGGCTTCGCCACCCTGGTGGGCGAGCGGGGAGTCAAACTCTCGGGCGGCCAGCGACAGCGCGTCGCCCTCGCCCGGGCCATCCTGCGCGACGCCCCGATCCTGCTGCTCGACGAGGCGACCAGCGCGCTGGACTCGGAGAGCGAACTCCTCGTCCAGGACGCCCTGTGGCGGCTGATGGACGGACGTACGGCCCTCGTGGTCGCCCACCGTCTGAGCACCGTCGCCGGAATGGACCGTCTCGTCGTCCTCGACCGCGGACGCGTCGTCGAACAGGGCGCCCACGAGGAACTGCTCGCGGCGAACGGCGCCTACGCCAAACTGTGGCAGCACCAGTCGGGCGGCTTCCTCGGCGAGAGCACCGACTCGGCCCCCGAGTGCCCGGTCCCCGAAGCCGGTCCCGGCGGGCTGCCCGGACCGGCCGACCCGGCGCCGGACGGGGCTCGCAGGACGTCGTCGCACGCTCGTGCGAGCACGTGGTTCACATGATCGAGACGATTCTCGGACATTCTCGACCGCACCCGGCGGCACGCTCCTGCGTCCCCCCGCGTGCGGTGGACGCAGGAGCGCCGCAGGAAAAACGACCGTGCTCCCGGACCGGCTGACGCGGTCCGGCTTCGCCGCGCTGTGCGAGGTCAGCCCGGTGGAGCGCTCCCCGGGCGGCGTCGTTCTCGCGGTGAGGGCGGTCTGAGCGTTCCGTCGGGCTGGAGCGACTCGCCCCGGGTGCCGGACAGCCCCGGGGCCTGAACGTCCACGGAAGCAGCGCAGGCAACGACCTGAAGCCGCCCGGGTTCTGATCAGGGCCGCGGGCCAGGTGACGACTCGCCCTCCGGCCCGGCGGCACCGGCTCCACCGACAGGGCCGGGAGCGTGCGACAGCATCACCGCTGCCTGCCGACGGAGGGAGACGATCGCCTCGACCAGCTGATCACGCAGGCACGCCCCCGCATCCATCCCGGCTGCCGCCGCGGTCGAGCCCGGACCGTCCGGTCGGTCCCGGCCACCCGGTTCTGAGTCTTTCAAGCGAGCCGGTCCGCGAGGACACGCACCCCGGCAGCGGCAACGAGCACCGCTGAGCCGATGACCATCACGGCCCGGCCCCGCCTGCCGTCCCGCCGGACACCGGCGCCCAGGCCGGCGCGATCGGGCCGGGAGCGGGTCGGCCCGGGCGGTGCCGCACGGGGCACCGCGTCATCGACGCGAGGATTCACGCCCGGACCAACGCGTGATCAGGATTTTCGACACAGCACCTCCGCCGCCCTCACCCGTTCGGCCCACGCTGCCTTCACCACGGCGCCCACCCGGGGGTCGGGCCGCCCCGGAAGGTCTTTTCCGCCTGGTGCCGTGGGCCCCACCGGGGTGGCCGGCGGCAGGCCTGAGGCGTCCCGGCCGGTCTTGGCCGTATCGGACGCGGACCCGGTCGCCGGGCAGTCTTGCCGGGGGTGCCACAGGATGGTCCCTGGTTGCCCGGCCTCGGCACTGGCCGCAGACAGCCGATTCCCGACGCGCGGCGGGCGTGGGCCGGCCGCCTGACCCCCACCCCAGGGAGCACCCCATGACAGTGATGACGGACGCGCTCGTACCGGCGCTGGAGGACGCTCGTGAGGCACATGAGGCGGTCGTCGACCGATTGCGGGCGGATGCGACCATCACGCCACCCGGCCCGTACCGGCAGATGCTCGAGCGCCAGGTGGACGAGGTCCAGGACAGCCTCCGGCGCATCGAGCACCACATGCGCGAGCTGCGGCCCCGCAGCGGGCTGGTCGGGGACCGCGTCGATATCGCGCGGTTCATCTCGCGCAGCGCCGTGCGCACCGTCATGCTGCCGCTGACGATCGGATCCACGCTCATAACGGACATGCTGCGCGGCCAGCGGCCCCACGACGAGCGGCGGCTGCTGAAAAACGCCCAGGACGAGTACGCGGTCACCGCCCGGGCGCTGGCGGCCTGCCGGGCCGGGCAGAGCATCGCCGAAGTGGCCCACGACCAGGCCACCGCCGACCTGCTCGCCGCACTGCGCCGCCAGGACGAGGAACTGCTCGAACAACTGGAGGACAGCGTCGCCCAGAACGCCCGGGCCGTGGCGGCCGCGGCCAACGGCTTCATCCAGGAGAACGGCGGCGGCTGGGCCGACGCGGCCGCCCACGCCGTGCGGACCGCCGCCAACCGGGTGCAAGACGTCGCACAGAGCGGCGGCCGACGGGCCCGGGGTGCCGCCGGGGGCGCGGTGCGCGAGATGCCCGGGCCCACCCGCATGGCCGAAAAGGTCCAGGGTGCGGTGACCCGGGAGGAGGAATTGCCGATCCTCCGCTTCAGCCAGCTCAGCGTCGACGAAATCCAGCAGCAGCTGCGCACACTCTCCCAGTCGGACCTGACGGTCATCGAGGGATACGAGCGCACCCACTCCAACCGCCCCCCGGTCCTGGACGCCATCGAGCAGCTGCGCGGCAGCGAACCCTGGCCCGGCTACGACACCATGAGCCCGGACAAGCTCACCGCCCAGGTGCAGAACGTCCCCGCCGGCGTCGCCCGCCAGGTCCAGGAGTACGAACGACGCCACCAGCGGCGCCAGAAGGTCATCTCCGCCGCCGAGGCACGCACCACCCCCTGACGCCCACAGGCGAGCGTCTGCCGGTAGACGGGTGAGGGCAGTGCGGCGCGTTCGCGCTGCCGGCGCCCGGAGGAACTCATGACAGCCCTGGAGCCGCCCTCACCGGCTCCGGGGCTGCGTGCGTGAGAGTTCTCGTATCGGTGTCCCGGCGGTGGCGGGGGTTGGCCAAGTGGCCTTGTTCGCCGAGAGGGAACGCCCCTTCACCTCCGAACGCCCACGCCCACGCCCACGCCCGCGCTGTCGCCGAAGCCGCCGACCGCCGTATCGGCCGTCCCGTCGCCCACCCCGACGACAAGATCGAATACGCCGAGCTCCCCAAGGAGCAGGACCGCAGCCTCGGCCGGATCGCGGCCAAGACCGGAATTCCGAAGACCTCCTTGCACCGCTATCTGCAGGGCTTGTCCGGTGCAGCGAACGACGCCCGGTAGGCGCGCGGACTGGTCGCCAGGCGGGATGCGAACTGCTGGCGCATGGTGACCTCGCTGCCGAAACCGGACCGGCGGGCGACCTCGGGCATGGGCAGGTCGGTACGTTCGAGGAGCTTCTGGGCCGCCACGATGCGGTGGCCCACAAGCCAGCGCAGCGGGGTGGTCCCGGTGGCCGCCGCGAAGTGCCGGGCGAAGGAGCGCGGCGACATCCCGGCACGGGCGGCGAGCGCGGACACGGTGAGCGGCTCGTCGAGATGCGCCAGGGCAAAGGCGCGTACCTGGGCCAGCGTGTCCGCGTCGCGGTCGGCGTGCGGTGTCGGATGCTCGATGAACTGGGCCTGGGTGCCGGTCCGGAACGGTGCGGTGACCATGGACCGGGCGACCGTCGCGGCCGCCTCCGCGCCGTGCGCGGCGCGCACCAGGTGCAGACACAGGTCGATGCCGGCGGCGGTGCCGGCGGACGTCCACAGATTGCCGTCTCCGACGAACAGGGCGTCCGGCTCGACCCGCACCTGTGGGTGCCGGGCCCGCAGCTGATCGGCCAGTGCCCAGTGGGTCAGCGCCCGGCGGCCGTCCAGCAGGCCCGCCTGGGCGAGCGTGAACGCCCCGCCGCACAGCGCGGCGATGGTGGTGCCCCGGACGTGGGCGCGGCGCAGTGCCGCAAGGACCGGCTCGGGCGCCGGGGTGACATGGTCGTCCAGGCCCGGCACCAGGATCAGCTCGGCGCGGGGCAGCCAGGCGAGGGTGCGGTCCGGGGCGAGCGCGAGCCCGTCGCGCATCGGTACCGGTTCGGGGCCGACGGCCACCCGGCGCAACTCGAACGCGGGCACCCCGCGGTCGGTGCGGTCCGCGCCCCATACCTCGGTGATCACCGAGACGTCGAAGGCCCGGATGCCGGGGAAGGCGAGCAGGGCGATGCGGTGGGCCGGTGCTGGTCGGGTCATCCTGGCAGTAAACCATCGATCGCTGTCTTTCCGTCTCCTGTGAACCGGCCCCGCCCGGCGGCAGGATCGTGGGCATGGAAATCACATCGAACGCGGCGTTGGTCGTGGTGGACGTGCAGAAGGGCTTCGACGAGTCGGAGTTCTGGGGCCCGCGCAACAACCCGGCCGCCGACGAGAACATCGCTTCCCTGATCGCGGCCTGGCAGGACACGGACCGGCCGGTCGTCTTCGTGCGGCACGACTCCAACAAGCCCGGCTCGCCGCTGCGGACCGGGTACGAGGGCAACGACTTCAAGGAGTACGTCGAGGAGCGGCGCGGCAAGGGCGGCGGGCCGGAGCTGCTCGTCACCAAGTCCGTGAACTCGGCGTTCTACGGCACCCCCGACCTTGACGACTGGTTCAAGGCGGTGGGCATCACCCAGGTCGTACTGGCCGGCATCCAGACCAACATGTGCGTGGAGACCACCGCCCGCATGGGAGGCAACCTCGGCTACGACGTGCTGGTCCCCCTCGACGCCACCCACACCTTCGACCTGACCGGTCCGAACGGCTGGCGCCTGACGGCCGACGAGCTGGCCCGGGCGAGTGCTGTCTCGCTGCACGGCGGGGGCTTCGCCCGGGTGGTGACAACCGGCGAGCTGGTGGCCGCCGTCCGCCCCTGACCTCCCAGATCTGGGGTGTGGGCCACCTCCGATACTCGCCCGGGCCACCTCGGCCGCTCACGGCCCAGGTCAAAGACTCAGTCACACGATGCGACTCCGCGGGCTCATGGGGGGTGATGACGAGTCGCTGTTGTGGATCATCGGATGGTCGTGGGGGTCCTCGCCAGCCGATGCTCAGCGCTGTGACTCCGGGCCGAGGCGGTCGGCGAGATCGGCGAGGGCCTCACCTCGCGGTGGGCCGCCCCGAGCGAAACGGAGACGCTGGAGTACGATTCCCGTTCGATTGACCGTACGGCTCTGGGGGACGGGTTTTGAGCGCCCAACTGAGAGAAACCGCAACGCAGTTGGCGGACATGCTCTGGCGTCGGTACACGGTGTACCGGGACCGGGCCGGGGGAGTGGTCATCCGCGGAGAGCATGTGCAGCGCTGGATCAGTCTCGCCCCCTCGGGCCGCAGGGACGAAATCCTGCTCCGTGCGGGCCGTATCCTCGACGGCGGCACCACCGCTCCGGCGCGTTCGGAGATGGTCCTACCGCTCGATGCCGGCACCGGCGAGCTCGCTACGGCCTGCCGCCGCCTGCTCGCCGAGACCGCCGCCGACCCCGCACCGCCCGCCCCGGCGGCACCCGGCCGGGCCCAGCGGTCGGGGAAGCCGAAACGGTCCGGGCGCAAAGGGAGACGGATGAGCCTCGCCTCCTGGATGATCCTCGCCTGTGTGGTCGGCGTCGTCGCCCTGTACGCCTACAGCACTGCGACGACCGGCACACGCTGAGGAAAGCCCGCAGATTCCGGGCTCGCTGAGGGGCGGTAGGAGGCCTGGATCAGACGCTTGGCACAGCCGTAGTTCTTACTGGCTTGTGCGTGTTTTGCTCGGGGTCTGACCTGCTCCGTAACAGCCGTGCAGGCCACCTTCGGATGCCGTCGCTGTCCACGATCCGCCAGGTGGTCGGCGCGGTGTGCCCGGGCGGTCTGGCGGATCTGACCGGCCAGGACCCCGCCGACCCCCCGACGGTGGACGGCAAGACCGCCCGCGCTCGCGCCGCCGCGATGCGCCGGCCGTGTACCGCAGCATCGCCACCGGACTCCGCGAGATGTCCTGCAGATCCCTCACCCGCCCGCTCGAGCTCCTGGGCATCAGCTGACCAGCGCCGCAGCGTGATCACCACGACTTCGAATCAGCCCTGCCCGAAGGCCGAGCAGGCCAAGGAGCTGACGGGCCGGCCGTGCTCGTGATCGGCAGGGCGCTTCCCGGTCTGGTTGCCAGGTGGCCGACTCACGGCGCAACCTGGAAGGGACCATGTGCCCGGGTGGCCGGGCCAGGAGGCGAGGTCCGCGATGAGCAGGCTCCAGGAGCACATCGACATCAGCGCCCCGGCACAGAAGGTGTGGGACCAGCTGCACCGCATTGAGGAGTACTCGTCGTTCATGAACGGGGTGCAGCGCGCTGCTGCACGCGGCGGTGACCGTGCCCGTCTCGATGTCCGGACCGGCCGTGGTGAACAGGTGTTCGAGGCCGTTCTCTCCGACCGCTCCGACGAACAGACCATCACCTGGCAGACGCAGGGCAGCCCGGAGCTGCAGGGCACCCTCGCGGTCAGGTCCCTGGACAGGGACCACAGCCAGGTGCAGATCCGGATGGAGTACGACCCGCAGGGCATCCAGGACGCCTTCGGCGGTCCGAAGGGAATGGCCCAGATCCACGCGGTCGAGCGGACGGTCCGGGACGACCTGGAACACTTCAGGGATCTCGTGGAGCGGCAGAAGGGCTGACTCGGAGTCGACTTCTCTCCCCCGCCTTCATACGGGGAAGGGGATGACGCGCCGCCCGGCCGGGCGCTCAGTCCCGCAGGGGCGGCAGGTCGAACCCGTCGTTCTGCATGCGCAGCAGCAGCAGTCGGCCGGCCGCCGCGAAGCCGACCGCCGTGAGCCCCCAGCCGACCAGGTCGAGCTCGCGGACACCGCTCAGCACCGAGGCGAGGTGGACGGGCTGTGACACCGTCAACCCGAGCGCGAGCCGGAGCGGCACCACGCGTGCCCGCCACAGGGCCGGCCCCAGCAGCACCGTGCCGAGGACCGTCGCCGTCGCCCGCCAGAAGCCGCACAGGTCGCGGACGGGGCGGCGGGTCGGCGTGTCCGGCGTGCCGGGGCGGTGTCCGCCGTGGTGGAGGACATGGTCACCCCTCCGTCACGGCCCGCGTCCGCAGTGCCGAGGCGACCAGCGCGACGCCGGCGAGGGTGACGAGGAGGGCGAACGCGACCGCGCCGACCAGCGCTCCGGGCACGTCGTCGACGAAGAACGCCGGGACGGCGCTGAGCCCCGACAGCAGCCGGGTGACGATCACGGCCACCGCGCCGGCGCGGCTGCCCCGCCAGGCCAGAACGGCGCCGACCAGGGTGATCAGCCCGAGTGCGGCACCCACGACGGCCACCGCGACCGGAGGGTGCCCACCGTCTCCGAACGGCAGCGAGATCACGTCGATGAGGCCGAGCAGGGCGGACAGAACCAGTCCGGTGACAAGAAGGCGGGTGCGGTTCACGTGGTCCTCCTGAGTGAGGGACGAAGTACCGGGGTCGGAAATACCGGTGTCGTGTCCGCAGTCTGGGTTCGCGGGTCGGGTCCGCGGATCGGGGCGGGCCCGGAACCGTTCTCCGTGCTGCCACGTATTCACTCCGGGTGACCGCCGTCCTACCCTAGGTGCGTGGCAACTCGGGGTCTGTTCGCTGTCGCCGCCGCGGTCCTGACGAGCGTGCTGGCAGCCGCCGGAGTGATCCTGGCGGTGCTCGGCGGTGACGGGGGCGCCACCACGGCGTTCGCGATCGGTGTGGCGTTCGGGCTGCCCTCCGTCGTGCTGGGCGTGGTGGTGGCGGTGCGCCGCCCGGACAGCGTGGTCGGGCTGCTGCTGGTGCTGGTCGGCGCTACGGCGGTGTGGCTCACGGTCGGCGAGCTGTGCGGGCTGCTCCTCGCGCGGCGGACGGACCTGCCGTTCGCGCAGTGGTACGCGGCCCTGTCGCAGGGCGACTGGATGTTCCTGTACGTCCCGGCCGCGCTGCTCATGCTGGTCTTCCCCGACGGGAGGCTGTCGGGCCGGCGCCGGCGGTGGGCGGCGGCCGGACTGCTGGCCGTGCCTCCGCTGTTCATGCTGATCGCGGCGCTGGACCCTGCACCGTTCCGGCCGCCGTTCGAGGCGATGCCGCACCCTGTACGGGTGCCCGAGCCCTGCCTCCCGGTACTGCGCGCGGTGGCGTTCGCCCTGCTGCCGGTCTTCCTCGGGCTGCTGATCGCGTCCGCGGCGGCGGTGGTCGTCCGCTACCGGCGGGCGGCCGACGAGGCGAGGCGGGCGCAGCTCAAGTGGTTCGCGCTCGGTGCCGCCTTCCTGCCGCTGACGCTGCTGCTGTGCTGGGCCGGCTACCTGTTCCTCGGCGGGCCGGAGCCGGCGGTCGTCGGCCTGGCGGCGGCGGCCCTGGCGATTCCGGCCGCGACCACGATCGCGATCCTGCGGCACGACCTCTACGACATCGACCGGGCGATCAGCACCGCCGTCACCTACGGCCTGGTGACCACGATCCTGCTGGGCTTCTACACGGCCGCCTCGTTCGTGGCCGGCCTCGGCGCCGGACGGTCCTCACCGGTCGCGGCCGCCGCGGCCACCGCCGTCTGCGCCGCCGCGCTGTCCCCGCTGCGCACCCGGCTCCAACGGTGGGTCGACGGGCGGTTCTACCCCGCGCGGCAGGCCGCGCTGACGACCGTTCAGGGGCTGCGCGGCCGTATGCACGCCGGACAGGCCCGGCCGGAGCAGCTGGAGCGGGCTCCGTCCGCTCGCCGGCCGGGCAAGTGCCGTTTCCCGATGGCACGGCGGCCTCCGGGAAACGGCGTTCACACCTGACGGTGCGTCACGGAACGAGACGCAGAAGCTTGTTCGGTGAACCGGAGCCCGGGCTGGTGACCACGCCCGAAGTGGCGCCGTTCACCAGGGCCGCGGAAACCTGTGCCGGGGTGGCCGTGGTGTGGCCCGCGAGGTAGACCGCGGCCGCGCCCGCGACGTGCGGTGCCGCCATCGACGTGCCCGAGATGGTGTTGGTCGCGGTGTCACTGGTGTGCCAGCCCGCCGTGATCGAGGAGCCGGGGGCGAAGAGGTCGAGGACCGAGCCGTAGTTGGAGTAGCTGGCCCTGGCGTCCGTACTGGTGGTGGCGCCGACCGTGATCGCCTCGGTGACCCGGGCGGGGGAGGAGGAGGACGCGTTGGCGTTCTCGTTGCCCGCGGCGACCGCGTAGGTGACACCGCTGGCGATCGAGTTGCGCACGGCCGTGTCCAGGGCGGCGGAGGCGCCGCCGCCCAGCGACATGTTGGCGACCGAGGGGCCGGAGTGGTTCTTGGTGACCCAGTCGACGCCCGCTATGACGCCGGCCGTGGTCCCCGAGCCGCTGGCGTTGAGCACGCGGACTGCCACGATCCTGGCCTTCTTGGCGACGCCGTAGGTGGAGCCCGCGATGGTGGTGGCGACGTGGGTACCGTGGCCGTTGCCGTCCGACGGCGTGCCGCCGCTGACGGCGTCGTAGCCGTACGAGGCCCGCCCGCTGAGCTGCGAGTGTGTGATGCGCACCCCGGTGTCGATGACGTACGCGGTCACGCCGCTGCCCGCCGAGTCCGGGTAGGTGTACGTGCCGGAGAGCGGGCGTGCCGCCTGGTCGATGCGGTCCAGGCCCCAGGGGGCATTGGTCTGCGTGGCGTCGAGGTGGACCTTCTGGTTCTGTTCCACCGTGGCGATCGCCGGGTCGGCCGCGAGTCTCCTGGCCTCGGTCGCCGAGAGGTCCGCCGTGTAACCGTTCAGCGCGCTGCCGAACGTCTTCTCCACCGTGCCGCCGTACTTGGTGATCAGGCCCTTGCCCTTGCTCGACGCGGACTTGAAGCCCGCGGTCTTCTTGAGCGTGATGATGTAGCTGTCCTTGACCGCCGTGGGGGAGTCGGCGGCGAGTACTTTTCCTTCGGCCGGGGCGGCCTGGGCGGGAAGCGCGGTGAGTCCGCCCAAAAGGGCGGCGGTCGCAACGCCGGTGAGGGCGGCGAAGCGGATCTTCCTGCTACGCGGTTGTGCCATGCGAGGGAGTCCTCCTCAGGCAAGCGCGCCTGGGTGTGGCGCGCGATGTGGGGGTGCGCACGGGGTCGCGCACACGGCCCTGAGCGCTGCGTTCCGCTCAAGGCCGAGTAAAGAGTGTGGTAACTGGTGGTTATAATCAAGGGAGTTGAAGACTTGACATGTTAATGTCATGCAAGTGAAGTGGATGAGGTCTTCTCATCGCCGGTGCCGCCGTCACCGGGACGGATCGTCGCGACGCGGGCTTTTCCCTCGCAGCGACCACCGAAAAGATCTGTTTTCCGAAGAAATTGATGCCCAGTCAGCTTCGGACCCGAGGCGGAAACGGACGAACGGCGTGGGTTCGAGGAGATCGCTGCGCGACGGCCACGATCAGCGAGACCTTCGGCATGGCTTCGCCGTGGACCGGGGGCCGGAGACGGGCGAGCCTTCCAGAAGGCCGGTGGCGAATCGTGGGATCGGCTTCTCGGTGCGCCGACACCAGCCGTAGTCGTTCGAGCAGCGGGCACTGCGCACGGTCCCGGTGCGCAGTGCCGCCTGAAGCGCCGACCGCGTGCCAGGCACGTTCGTGCGCACGAACTCCGCGGCGCCGTCGGGCGAGCGGTCCACGTGTGGCCGTGCCGCGAAGCGCACCACCGCATCGTGTCCCGGCGTCGGCTCCAGCAGGGGAGGTCCGTGAAACGAACCCTGTTCCTGTATGCCTGCAACAAGACCAAGGGCAGCGTCGGCGGCAAGACCTGCGTGACTACCGCGCTCCGCTACGGACGTATAAGTCGGCGGTTCAGTTCCGGCTGCTGGTCGGTGAGATCCCGGAAGGCTTTCAGGTGCGTCGTGCTGACCCTTGGGGCCGACACTATACGCTTTGCTGCAAACCGGACCGCTTGAAGGTCGCGCCGAAGCGGGAAGCTCTGCGGAGCAGGTACTGGGAGAGCACGCGTGTCAGGAGGATGCACTGTCCGGGCGACCACGTGTGCACGCCGGAGAACTCGTACCCGGGTCCCGAGGGTTCCGCCAGCGCCGGCGGTGTGGCGCTGCCGGGCGCGGGAGTCGCCGGGTTTTTCCCCAGCCGTGTGACAGCTCGTGACACGTGAGAGAGTTTGGGGCGTGAGTGAGACACCACCGAACACCCTGCAATACCGCTTCGACGGGCCGGAAGAGGCACCTGTCCTGATCCTGGCTCCCTCACTGGGTACCACCTGGCACAGGTTGTAACGGCCGTCCAAGGGTGTCTACGCCCGTCCAGCGCGGGCACGAAATCGCAGGTCAGAGCCTCCTGATCCGGCAGAGCCCGCCCAGTTCGTGATAGCTGTGTGACAGCGGCGTTCGACGAGAAACCCCGTGGGTGCGGCTCGGCGGGGCTTCTGATTAGGTGGGTTTGAGCGTCTGCCACGAACACCGTCGCACTCGGGTCCTCCTCTCTCGAGCACCCGAAGCAAGGAGACGGAGACGATACGACTCTCACGGCCGATGCGCAGCATGCGGCCCGGGAACGCTTCTCGACCGACCAGGCCGTAATCTTCACTCTTGCAAATTTCAACACCTTTGGGGGTGCCTGTAGCGCTGGAGCGACCGCCACGGCATTGCCGGAGACGGCGGTTGCCAGCCTGCCATGCGTCACCGCCAAAATGTTGCCCTCTTCACCGCGCAATCGCATCGCTCCGCTGGTCTGGTGGGCGGGGTGTCTCGCTACAAGTCGCCCGCTGCCGAACGCTGCCCGTAGCCCGGGACCTGACCGGGGGCGTCAGGGCCGTCGTGCCACAATGCGGTCCGCCTTCCTGTAGGCCCCGCTGTAGGGGGTTCCCGTGATACGCAGAAGCCCCGCCGGGATCCCGGCGGGGCTTCTGCGCGCAGCGGGCTACAGCAGCGTTTGTTGTCCGGCGCGGGCGCCGTTGTACTCCGGCTCTCCGCTTTCCAGCACGCGGAGCAAGGACGCGGTGACGACACGCGTCGTACGGCCGATGCGCAGCACGCGACATGGGAACTCCCCGCGGCGAACCAGGTCATAACCCTTCGCCCGCGAGAATCCCAATGCCCTGGAGGCGTCGGCCACGCTCCCCGTTCCGTCCCAGGTGGCGCGGATGTGCATAGGGCAGTATCGGGTTTCCTGCACCTCATTTTTATGTCCGTGCAATTCGGATTCTCCAGTTTTTGAGACGGTGCTTCTTGCGTCCAGCCGATAGGGTTTGAAGCTGCCGGAAACTTGGGGTGTCGATGCCTGATGCGGGTCAGTGGACCAAGGGTTCCACCTGAAGTTGATCAAAACAGCAAATGGTGGTGAGTGCCTCGCACCGTGTGCTGAGGTCGGTGTTGATGAGTGGCCCCTCGCTGCAGGTCGACTTCATTCCAGGCATACTCGGGATGCGAGAACTCGGCCCCCAGCCGAGTGGGCGGCATGGGGATGCAGCTACGCGCCTCAAGGGACCTTGAGCGACCGCGGCATCTGTTCCGCAGGAGCTGTGCAGCGCAGAGCGCTGACAGACGCGCGACGCGTTGGATTGATGGCCGTCTTGGGGGTCCCTCTCGACGTACGGGCAGTAGTGGCGGTGGACCATCAATGATCCGCGGGATCGCCGGTTTGGCTAACCGGCAGTCTCGCGCTATGTTGCTCTGCTTCGAAGCTGTCTGCACCCATCTGCCTCCACTCAGGTGGCCGACTGTTATAGCGCTCGCCCCGTGTCTTGCGTTGTCGGCGACTTCCGTCTGGGTATCCGCATGGTCTCAGATGGTGTACTGTCCACCGACACATCACTGGTCGCAGAGGGATTGGGGGCTTCTCGGTGTTCGAATTGAAAATCCCGGGAATCTACTGGGACGACGAGAAGGCAGTGAGCTTACTGGTCGAGTACTTCACCCGGCGACGCCCAAGTGGTGACCTGTTCTATTCCGGCGCGTACTTCGAGCGCCTGGGCGGGGGCGGGGACGCCCACCGCGTCGCGGGCCGCTTCGACAGCAACGACCTGGTGGCCATCACCACGCTCAGCGTGTCCCTTGAGCCACACGGGGCTATCAACTTGCTGTCCGACCCTGATGGGCATTGGGCGCGCCTGCTGTCGCTCATCCCTCGTGACGCTCGCTTGGAGAACCCTGTAAGCGATGTGCTCGTGGAGGAGGGCGGGCCGGCGTGGGAGTTGTGGGAACGCCTTGCCAGCAGCAAGCAGTACCCCGGCAAGCCGGACGGTAGCGGCCCGGCGATCGCAGGAAAGTTGCTGGCCCGCAAGCGTCCCCACCTCATCCCGATCTACGACACCCGCATCAAGCAGCTCTTTGAGCGACCGAAGAGGGACCACTCCTTCTGGGCCGCGCTGGCTGCGGCCTTGCGGGCGGACAACGGCGCCTTCCATGATCAGTTGGTCCGTCTCCGCGGCAAGGCGGGTGTCGGTGAGGACATCGGCGTCCTGCGTGTGTTCGACGTCATCGCCTGGATGTATCAAGGCCAGCAGGGTCAGGTAGCGACGAGCTGAACTCAGAGGTGGAGTCGGACGGCCCCGCAGCACGGCTACTCGCACGACTCCGTCCAAGGACTGCAGTCGGCACGGCCAGCGGGAAATGACACCGCCGCTGCCGTAGGCATGCTGCGTGACTGCCGTGGGCGGGGCGTTCTGCCAGTCGGCTCCGTTGGGGCCAGTTGTCCCGGAAGAGACTAGCCAGACCCGTCGGCTTGTGCTGCCTCTCTGAGTCGACGCACCTCTTCCGCCTCGGCTCAGTGTTGTTGATCACCGAGCCGAGGAGGGGATACCGGCGGGCCCCGACGGCCCGCCCCCAGCCCTGACCGTTTGCGACCAAGTAGGCCGGAACACCCCCGCGTCGGCGGGGAGGACGCCGGACCTGCAGGGGTGTCGGGACCGACTCGTGGAACATCCCCGCGTCGGCGGGGAGGACAAGACGTCGCCGTCTTCCCACTGGTTGGTCTGTGGAACACCCCCGCGTCGGCGGGGAGGACAAGATGACCAAGATCCTGAAACCGTCCTGGTTCGGAACACCCCCGCGTCGGCGGGGAGGACCGGAAGGTCGTCCGCAACGACGAGACGAAGCACGGAACACCCCCGCGTCGGCGGGGAGGACGAATCCACTACACGGAAAAGCCGGTCGAACTGCGGAACACCCCCGCGTCGGCGGGGAGGACACGCCGGCGGGGAGCTGGAGCTGTTCGGTGTGTGGAACACCCCCGCGTCGGCGGGGAGGACGACCGCGGGCAGGACCGCGTTGAGGGCCTTGCCGGAACACCCCCGCGTCGGCGGGGAGGACTTGCACGGGGTGTCGACCAGCCGCGCGTAGCTCGGAACACCCCCGCGTCGGCGGGGAGGACGATGGAGCCGCCGGGGAAGGCGGGCCCTCCCTCGGAACACCCCCGCGTCGGCGGGGAGGACCTCGTCGAGATCGGCCCAGTGCTGCGCCTGCTCGGAACACCCCCGCGTCGGCGGGGAGGACGGGCGGGCAAGTCGACCGGCCCCCAGCGCCGCCGGAACACCCCCGCGTCGGCGGGGAGGACGGCCGTGAGCTGAAAGAGGAAGCTGTCGAGTGCGGAACACCTCCGCGTCGGCGGGGAGGACCGCGGCGTTGGCCAAGGCAGTTGGACCGGCGTCGGAACACCCCCGCGTCGGCGGGGAGGACCCGTCCGCGGTGCGGGTGTGCAGCTCGGGCGACGGAACACCCCCGCGTCGGCGGGGAGGACGACGGCTTCCTGTACGTCGGGCTCATGGTGCTCGGAACACCCCCGCGTCGGCGGGGAGGACCTGTTCGAGATCGAGATGGACAAGGTAAAGACCGGAACACTCCCGCGTCGGCGGGGAGGACCCAGGTCAACGCCCTGACACCCCTCTGACCTGCGGAACACCCCCGCGTCGGCGGGGAGGACTGTACTGCCTCGGTTCAGGCATGTGTCCCTACCGGAACACCCCCGCGTCGGCGGGGAGGACAAACGGGAGGAACCCGGAATGCGACGCCTCGCCGGAACACCCCCGCGTCGGCGGGGAGGACGGCATCGTCGTCACCGGCGCCCTCGTGATCCGCGGAACACCCCCGCGTCGGCGGGGAGGACTCTCGCTGGGCCGCGAACGCGCGGCCGAGTCGCGGAACACCCCCGCGTCGGCGGGGAGGACTGAGCAGCAGTCAGCCTGACGTGATCCTGGAACGGAACACCCCCGCGTCGGCGGGGAGGACGGGTCCGGCAAGTCGGCGGCCGCCCGGGAGCACGGAACACCCCCGCGTCGGCGGGGAGGACCGGGTAGATGCCGGGCTCCGTGACGACCTGCGCGGAACACCCCCGCGTCGGCGGGGAGGACGCGGTGACGAGCCGGGACAGGTCCACGGTCGGCGGAACACCCCCGCGTCGGCGGGGAGGACGCAGGGTCCGCCACGACCGTCCCCACGCCGGGCGGAACACCCCCGCGTCGGCGGGGAGGACGCAGGGTCCGCCACGACCGTCCCCACGCCGGGCGGAACACCCCCGCGTCGGCGGGGAGGACCGGGTGTCGGACGGCGTCGGCCCGTACCGCTCCGGAACACCCCCGCGTCGGCGGGGAGGACGACTCCCTGACCCGCCTGGGCAAGGCCTACGGCGGAACACCCCCGCGTCGGCGGGGAGGACGCCATGGCCTGGCCGCTCATCCTCATCGCCTACGGAACACCCCCGCGTCGGCGGGGAGGACGGCCATGACGTACTCGGGCTCTTCCTGGAGTACGGAACACCCCCGCGTCGGCGGGGAGGACTGGAACTCACGGCTCTCGAGGAACTGCGCGTCCGGAACACCCCTGCGTCGGCGGGGAGGACACTCCGTCTTACGCGCCTTATCCCGGTCAGGACGGAACACCCCCGCGTCGGCGGGGAGGACTCTGTGACCCCTTGGGTGACTACACTCCGTTACGGAACACCCCCGCGTCGGCGGGGAGGACGCCTTCGACACCATCTTCATCCTCGGCTGGGCCGGAACACCCCCGCGTCGGCGGGGAGGACGGGCACGGGTCACACGCTGTGGCCGTGACGATCGGAACACCCCCGCGTCGGCGGGGAGGACCCGAGGGCGACCACCCGGGCGGCAACAGCCTTCGGAACACCCCCGCGTCGGCGGGGAGGACACCATGCGCCGCGGCGTCGACTCGCTGACGATCGGAACACCCCCGCGTCGGCGGGGAGGACGCGCTCGCCTCCCTGCCTGCGCAGATCATCCACGGAACACCCCCGCGTCGGCGGGGAGGACGAGAGTGCGGGCACGGAGCACGTCGACGATGCCGGAACACCCCCGCGTCGGCGGGGAGGACTCGTGCGGGCACGGGGTCAGGCGGCTTACTTACGGAACACCCCCGCGTCGGCGGGGAGGACCCGCGCGAGGCCTTGCAGGTACCCGAAGTCTCCGGAACACCCCCGCGTCGGCGGGGAGGACTGGCACCTCACCGGCCACCGCGTCGCCCTCACCGGAACACCCCCGCGTCGGCGGGGAGGACTCCGTCCGGACCCTCCCCGAGGACTTCCAGCGCGGAACACCCCCGCGTCGGCGGGGAGGACGACGGCAACGGCTGGTCCGACATCGGCTACAGCGGAACACCCCCGCGTCGGCGGGGAGGACGGGAGCGGGAGGGGTTGTTGAGGATTCAGCAGCGGAACACCCCCGCGTCGGCGGGGAGGACCGCCGAGATCGAACGGCATCGCTCACCCCTTACGGAACACCCCCGCGTCGGCGGGGAGGACAGCAGCCACGCCCGCATGACGCTGCGCTCCTGCGGAACACCCCCGCGTCGGCGGGGAGGACCACCAAGGTCTCGTCGGGGAAACAGTTCGCACCGGAACACCCCCGCGTCGGCGGGGAGGACGTACACGGCGCCCTCCACGGCGGCCAGCGAGGCGGAACACCCCCGCGTCGGCGGGGAGGACGCCAACCGACCCCTCGGCAACCAACTCGACCTCGGAACACCCCCGCGTCGGCGGGGAGGACGCCATCAAGCACAGCAGCGAAGAGTCCTCCAACGGAACACCCCCGCGTCGGCGGGGAGGACGGTCCTGACGCCGGGCCCGAGTTCGTCGTCGACGGAACACCCCCGCGTCGGCGGGGAGGACCCGTGACGCGCCTTCAGAAAATCACCGACGGTCGGAACACCCCCGCGTCGGCGGGGAGGACGGGTGAAGCAGTGTGTGGCGAGGGGGATGAGCCGGAACACCCCCGCGTCGGCGGGGAGGACTACTGCTCCATCAGCTCTGTGATGGGGGGCAACGGAACACCCCCGCGTCGGCGGGGAGGACCGCCACGGTGGCGTGGTCCGGCTCGCCGGCCGCGGAACACCCCCGCGTCGGCGGGGAGGACTCCCCGGCCGGGAGCGCGTAGGGCACGGTGACCGGAACACCCCCGCGTCGGCGGGGAGGACGGAGTGGTGGACGGGCTGGGTGGTCAGCGGCCCGGAACACCCCCGCGTCGGCGGGGAGGACGCAGCGTTCCAGTAGTGGCGAGGGTGCCCGGACGGAACACCCCCGCGTCGGCGGGGAGGACCGCTGCGACGACCCGATCGTCGGCAGCGTCCGCGGAACACCCCCGCGTCGGCGGGGAGGACACCTCGACGTCCGCGCGGGTCCGCTTCCACGCCGGAACACCCCCGCGTCGGCGGGGAGGACACCTGGCTGTGGTCGACGATCCTGTCGCCGGTCGGAACACCCCCGCGTCGGCGGGGAGGACGACGATGTTCGAACTGGCGGCCCCGTACACGTCGGAACACCCCCGCGTCGGCGGGGAGGACACCGGGGTGCCGTTGACCGTCATCTGCTGAATCGGAACACCCCCGCGTCGGCGGGGAGGACGCGGACTCGTTCCCGGTCGGCCAACCGATCCGCGGAACACCCCCGCGTCGGCGGGGAGGACGCCCTCGCCCTCGCGGCCTGATCAGCCGGCCACGGAACACCCCCGCGTCGGCGGGGAGGACGGTGGCGCTCCATGAGGGAGAGGGCGGGGAACAGGAACACCCCCGCGTCGGCGGGGAGGACGAGCCCCCGCCGGGCGTGGCGGGGGCTCGAGGCGGAACACCCCCGCGTCGGCGGGGAGGACCTGCTCCGTGAACTCGCCCTGCCCCCGGAATCCGGAACACCCCCGCGTCGGCGGGGAGGACTGCTGCCCCTGGGTGAGCGCGATGCCGTCGACCGGAACACCCCCGCGTCGGCGGGGAGGACGCCACCGCAGCGTGCGCCTCGGTCCCGAGTGTCGGAACACCCCCGCGTCGGCGGGGAGGACCGACTGGCTGGTCAACTGCCCGTACAGCTCGACGGAACACCCCCGCGTCGGCGGGGAGGACCTCTTCCAGTGCTGGAAGTTAGGTTCCCCATCCGGAACACCCCCGCGTCGGCGGGGAGGACGAGGGCGGCGGCGAGCTGCTGCCCGGCGGACACGGAACACCCCCGCGTCGGCGGGGAGGACTCGGTGTACTGCCGGTGCACGGAGACCAACTCTGGAACACCCCCGCGTCGGCGGGGAGGACCTGTAGACCTGGTTGGACTGGTTGATCACCACCGGAACACCCCCGCGTCGGCGGGGAGGACTCGGTCCGCGCGGGTGGGCACGGCTGATGGAGCGGAACACCCCCGCGTCGGCGGGGAGGACGGCCTGACCTGCTATTTCGCGCATACGTCCGGTGGAACACCCCCGCGTCGGCGGGGAGGACGCTTCCTGACCAGGCACTTACGAGCGGCTTTGCCGTCCCTTTGCCAGCGATCCGGGTTCGGGGGAGTGAGGTAGGTGATGGTTCACGCGGTCACTCTAGCCGCCCTTTTTCCCCGGGCATTGTCAGTGGCGTGTGCTTGGATCTGTGGGACATATGGGATGGTGTGGTCGCGATGCGGGAGGGGCTGGGGCATGTCGACTGGGGCTGGGGAGAAGCCGGACGAGTCGGTGTGGGGGAAGTCTCGCGGGTTGGATCCGGCGCTGCCGCCGTACCCGCTGGTCAGACATCTTCTTGACACTGCCGCCATGGCACTGCACCTGTGGGATGTGTACCTCTCGGACAATCAACGACGCAGTATCGCGGGCGGAATGGGGCTCGCTGGTGAGATGGACAGGGCGCGCGCGGTGGTCGGGTTGTGTGCCGGGATGCATGACATCGGCAAGCTCTCCGGGTTTCAGTTCTGCTCCCGCCACGGCACCGAGCACCTCAGCCCGTCGCTTCGTCAGGACCGCGAGAAGATGACCACGGAGCGGTGTGGTCACGACGTGGCCGGCCTGCGTGTGGCTGCGGATGTGCTGACGATCCTGGGTTTCGAGGCTGACGGGGAGACCGTGGCGGCGGAAAGGGTCGCGGAGATCATCGGAGGTCACCACGGCCGGTTCTATCGCAACGAGGGTGGCAACGGCTCGCCGTTCCTGGGAGGGGCGCTCTGGGCCCGGCAGCGTGCGGCGCACGCCTCCGCAGTGCATGACCTGTTGGGTTCTCCTGCAGCCCCTGAGTCGTTCAAGGCGGCGCCGGCCGTTCTGGTGACAGGGGTGGTCATCCTCGCGGACTGGCTGGTCAGCCAGGAGGACTACCTTCGGCGTCGGCAGAAGAACCTGGAACCCGCGCTGGCGGCGCACTTCGCCCGGTCCTGTACGGATGCTGCGGGACTACTGGCTGACGCGGGACTGGTGCCCGTGCGGTTGCGTCGCACGGATTTCACCGAGGCGTATGGCATCAAGGGGCAGCCCAATCCACTGCAGCGCTCGGTCATGGAGGAGTTGCCGTCGGCGGTAGGCTCCGGGGGTCCGGGTGGCATCCTGCTGGTCACGGCTGCCCCTGGGGATGGTAAGAGCGAGACGGCTCTGGAAGCGGAGCGAGTGCTGTCCCGCGCGTTCGGTACACAAGGGTTTGCGTTCCTACTGCCGACCATGGCCACAAGTGATCAGATGTACGGGCGGATCGCGGCGACGTTGCGACGACAGTCGGGCGAGGACGCGGGGCTGACCCTTGTGCACAGCATGGCGTGGCTGAACACCGCCTACTCGGATGAGAGGTTGGATGCCGGCCAGGGCGTGCTGACCTGTGATGGAGACGAGGCTCGGGCGGGGCGGCAGCGGGCGGAAACCGACATGCGTCCGCGGCAGTGGCTGCGTGGGCCCAAGCGCCCGCTGCTCGCGCAGTTCGCGGTGGGGACAGTGGACCAGGCGCTGATGTCGGTACTGCCGGTGCGGCACAACGCGCTGCGATTGCTGGCGCTGACGGGCAAGACGTTCATCGTGGACGAGGCGCACGCGTACGACCCGTACATGCAGGTGCTCTTGGGGCGTCTGCTGAACTGGCTGGGTGCTTACGGTGTTCCGGTCGTCCTGCTGTCGGCCACGCTACCCGTCTCGGTCAGCGACCGGTTGATCAAGGAGTATCTGCAAGGCGCCGGACACCAGCAGGGCGTACTCGGCAAGCGGACGTTTCCGGCTCCGTACCCGGGCTGGTTGTACGTGGACGGTGAAAGCGCTCGCAGCACGCAGATGTCGGAGCCGCAGCGGAGTGAGCAGGCAGCCGAGCGGAGCATGGATCTGAGCGTCTCCGTGGAGCCGGTGGTTCACGGCGCGGGCGGTGCGGGCGGCGTGCGAAACCGTCTCGCGGTCATCGAGCGGTTGGTGGAACCGGTGAGCACTGGCGAGGGCGGCAGCGCCCTGGTGGTCTGCAACACGGTTGGTGACGCGCAGGAGACGTATCAAAGACTTCGCGAGCGGTTCGACGACCGGTCCCATACCGAAGGGGGGATCGTCCAGCTGCTGCACGCCCGCTTCCCGGGCGACGTGAGGGAGTCGAAGACCCGGGAGGTCACGGACGGCATGGGGCGTTCAGGGCCACGGCCGGTCCGCCGGATCGTGGTGGCTACACAGGTCGTCGAACAGTCACTCGACCTGGATGCCGACATCGTCATCAGTGACCTGGCTCCGCTGGCTCTGCTGCTGCAGAGGGCCGGCCGGTGCTGGCGCCACGAGAACTGGTGGGCCCGGCACGGCTACCCGGGCGGACGCGGTCGCCCGGGTTGGGCGCGCGCACCGCGTCTTGTCGTGCTCGATCCGCTGACCGACGGTGGGGGAGTGCCCAAGCAGTGGGGCGAGGTCTACGACGAGTTCCTTCTCACCGCGACATCGGCGAAACTGGGTGACATCCCTGGCGGGTCGGTCTCCATTCCCGGGGATGTTCAAGAGTTGGTCGAGGCGGTGCATGGAGACAGCGCCGAGTTCGACTGGGACAACCCCGGAAGCCTACACGCTGCGGCCTGGAACGCCTATCGCGGGAAGGAGATCGCCGAACGAGGTCAGGCCGGTCTGATCGCCGTCTGCCGGGCACGGAGCGTGAAGGGTCTGCATGCCCTGCACAGCCTTCCCGGTGAAGAGGACGAGTGGGAGACTGCCACCCGGTTGGGAGCGAAGTCGTTGCGGCTGCTGTATGCGTACATTCATGCCGACGGGCGAAGGACTCTCGACCTCGCCGGTGATGACCCGATCCCCGACCCCGGGACGGGGCAGAGGATGCCCGCCGCCGCGGTACGGGCGGTGATGCGGCGCACCATTCCGGTGCGCGCGGACTGGTTTCAGGGTGAAGACGCGGAAGCGCTCAGCCCTCCGGAGTCATGGGCGGAGCATCCGATGCTGGGCGAGGTCCGCATCCTGTGCCAGCCCGTACGAAACGGTGAGCACCAAGCTGTCTCCGTCAGCGGCAAGTTGCTGTACCTGGACGAAGATCTCGGGCTCGTACGGCGCTGAGCGGAGACCAGCTCAGCGCCGACACCCCCGCATCGGCGGGGAGGAACCTCAAAGGCTGAGCCGCCCGTGCCATCCCACTGAAGCACCCCCACCGCGGCGGGGAACGAGACTTCGGTCAGTGCGGCAGTCGGCCAGTTGCCTGCGAACTAACTTGTCAAACGACGGTACGCCTCAGCTGTGGCGAGGAGCAACGCGCTGCACGCTCCGACGGTGGTCGGGTCCGGACGCAGGCCGACCACGATGATGATCACTGCAATGACAACGACCCACGGGGCAGCCTGACTCCACGAGGTCGGTAACACGGACTGCTGCATGACTCTCCTTTGGCGACTTCGGTGGAAACCGCCGGCAGGGCGCCGTCGGCGCGGCGACGTTACAGTACGTATTTGCTCTGTCGCAAATCGTGTCTCCCCCCTCTGGAACGCCCCTGCCATCCCACCTTGCGGATGTATCTGCGAAACATCCTTGACTGTGCACTGCTCGTCCCATAACGGTTGTTCTGTGGGTCGTTGTCAGTGTCGGGTGCTTCAATGTCGAGCACGAGGCAAGGGGTTGGCCGGGTGTCAACTGCTGTGCTGTAGCGCTGTACTGAGCCGTGTTGTCCGAGGAGGGGTGAGGCCGTGAGCGGGGGGTTCGACCTGCGGGACGAGCCGTGGATTCCGGTGCGGTTACTGACCGGGGGGTCCGTACGGCTGGGGCTGCGGGAGTTGTTCAAGCGGGCACACGAGATCGAGGATCTGCTGCTGCCGGTACCGCCAGCGGCGGCGGGTCTGCTGCGCATCCTGGCCGCGATCACCGCGAGGATCGGACAGAACGCAGGTGTTCGCCTTGATGACACGGGCGTTGCGGAAGACATCGAAGACTGGCACCTCCTGCGTCGGCGGGTACTCAAGCGTGGCCGGTTCGAGCCGGAAGTGGTGGATGCCTATTTCGACAAGGAGGTTCCGGCAGGCTGTTTCGACCTGTTCGACCAGGAGCGGCCGTTCCTGCAGGATCCGCGCCTGGCCGCACAGTGCGTGGATGCGAAGGGAGCACCGAACTCTTCCGGCGTGAACAAGCTGGTGATGGGGCGGCCGACTGGGGTCAACGGAGCCGTGCTGTTCGGACATTTCACGGACACGGCGCCAGTCCCGGTACCGACGCACGAGGCGGCCTGGCATCTGATCGCGCAGTTGTACTTCGGCCCCTCGGGCCAGTGCACACCGCGGCGGATCACCGATGTACGGGCCGGCAGCGGTGATGCGGCACCGTTGCGGAAGTCCGTGTCCTACTTTGCTTGGGCGCCGGAGCTGTTCACGAGCCTGGTACTGGCCGTGCCCAGTCCGCAGGCCGAGGTGGACTGGGAGGAGCGGGACGCCTGCCCGTGGGAGGCGGAGCTGAACGCCCCGATGGAACCACTTCCTGCCATGACATGGCCGGGCGGGCTGCTGACCGGTCGGTTCCGCCACGCCGTACTGCTGGTGCCCTCGGCCGACCACCGGTCGGTGAGTGATGCCTACATCACATGGTCGACGCATGAAACGGCTCGTGAGGCGCGCGACCCCTACCAGATCCTTGACCGCCGAAAGGACGGGGCATTCCAGCCGCGCGAGGCGGACGGTGCGCGAGCACTGTGGCGGGACATCGACTCCCTGCTGCTGAAGGACAGCCGACAGGACGCGCAGCGACCGCCTGGCTTGGAGGACCTGCCCAAGAGCGTGCTGCCTACGCTGCGGGTGCGGGCCTACGGATTCGAGCAGGACGGTCAGCAGAAGGACAGCGTCTGGTTCCAGTCGACGACCCCGCCCGTGCTGCAGTGGCAGGAGGAGTCGAACGCGGAGATGGCGTACCACGTGAGTCGTTGTCACCGCGTTGCCGAAGATGCCGGCTCTCGGCTCGACTTCGCCGCGAAGGTCGCTTGGCGGATCGCCACCGACGCGCAAGCGGACGCTTCCCCCAAGGGCAAGGTCAGGATTGACCAGCGTAAACCTGGACCGTGGGCAGCGGCGGCACTGTCCCGCTACTGGCCCTCCGCTGAACGGGAGTTCTGGCGACTGGTCTCACCGGAGCAGACCGCAGCCGCCATCGAGCGCCCGTTCGTCGAGGCGGCCCTGGCCGCGCTGGACGAGGCGATCGGACAAGTCAATCGCGCCGACATCCGGGTGGCGCGGGCCCGTAGCCGCGCCCGCGCCATTCTCCTCAGGCTTCTGCCCGAGACCGAAGCGGCCTGATCCAGTCGATCCAGCTCAGCAGGCCCCGAGCTAATTGAACTCATCCGATCGCCCTTCCTCCCCCTTCTTCTTCTTTGTTTCCGTCATCGTCCTACCAGGGATGTGCCATGACTGTTTCCGCCTCGGCGTCCGCGCCGCCGGAGAAACCGACACGACCGTCCGAACGCTTTGTGGTGTATGTCCACGGCCTGTGCGAGTCCAAGCGGGCCAGGGCTGAACTGCGCCGAGGGCTGGGCTTGCCGGTCGAGCGGTGCAACTACCTGCACCGCTACATCGTGCCGTGGATGTCCGACGCCAACAAAGACGTGCACTCCGACACCAGGCGAGCCCACTACGCGGTCGCCGCGCTGATCGCCGCCCGCCCCCGTACCGCCCGAGAGATGCCGGCGAGCGATGCTGCACGCAGCGGTGGGGCCGGCGGTCGGAGGGCGCGTGCCAACCTCGGTTTCGCGCTCGGTCAGGCAGTCAAGAAGGGCGTCCTCAAACCGGCCACCGCCGAGAGCGCCTTGCATCTGATGTCCCGGCAGTCCACCGATGCCATCCACCCGGGGCTGCCTGCCCTGACCCGGCAGCTGCTCAGCGGTGGCGTCGCCGTGGACTGGGCGGTCCTCTTGGAGGACCTCTCCTGGTGGAACCGCGACCGCGACCGTATCGCCACTGCCTGGCTCGAGAGCTACTTCCGTACCACCACCGCCGAGCCCGCACCCGACGACACCGACCACCCCGAAACCCCTGAGCCGACCGAGGAGAACGAGCGATGACTCTCTACCTGGACCTGAGCGCCCTGCAGTCGGTGCCGGCCGCGAACCTCAACCGGGACGACCTCGGTTCCCCCAAGCAGGTGCGCTACGGAAACGCGCCCCGCATCCGGGTCTCCAGCCAGTCCTGGAAGCGGGTCATCCGGCACGGTGTCGAGCAGGACCTCGGCGAGAAGGCCGCCCGCACCCGCATGGTGCCGGTCAAACTGAAGCAGGCCCTGGAGCGGGCCGGATGGCCGGAGGAGCTGGCGGCGTTCGCCGGGGCGCAGGTCGCCGCCAGCGCGGGAAAGAAGGGCATCGGGACGGAAAAGGAGGGGCACACCTCGGTCCTGCTGTTCCTGCCCGAAGCCGCCATCGACGAACTGGCCGCCGTGTGCGGTGAACACCGCGAGGCGCTGGAGAAGGGACAGGGCGCGAAGAAGCCGGGACAGCTGTTGCCCACCGCCCGGATCGAGGAGATCCTCAAGCGGCGCACCGCCTCCATCAGCCTGCTCGGACGCATGCTGGCGGAACTGCCCGATGCCAACGTCGATGGCGCCGCCCAGGTCGCCCACGCCTTCACCACCCACACCGCAGAGCCGCAGCGCGACTACTTCACCGCCGTCGACGACTGGCTGGGCGAGGCCGAAACAGGAAGCGGCCACCTGGACACCGCAGAGTTCAGCGCAGGCGTCTTCTACCGCTACGCCACCGTCAACATCACCGACCTGGTGAAGAACCTGGAAGGTGATGCCAAGGCCGCCCGAACCGTCCTGGGTTCCTTCGCTGAGCACTTCCTGCTCTCGTTGCCCCAGGCCAAGCGCAACAGTACCGCCCCGCACACTCTCCCCGACCTGGCCTATCTCGCCGTACGCGAGCACCGCCCGCTCTCCCTGGCCGCCGCCTTCGAGACCCCGGTGACCGCCGACCCGCTGGGAGGCTTCTCCCAGAAGTCCCGCCTGGCCCTCGCCTCGTACACGAAGGAAATCAACCGCCTCACCGGCAACCGCAGCAGGCGATTCCACGGCCATGCCACCATCGCTCCCGACGAGCAGCTCACCGGCCTGGGTGATGCGCACGACTCCTACGACGAGCTGATCGAGGCTGCCGTGGAAGCCGCCCTTCCCCAGTCCGGAGAACAGCAGTGAGCGGACTCGTGCTGCGCCTGGCCGGACCGCTGCAATCGTGGGGGGAACGCTCCGCGTTCACGGCCGTACGGGACACCGCGTCGTTTCCCACCCGGTCGGCGCTCATCGGCCTGTTCGCTGCCGCGGAGGGAATCGGCCGCGACGACGGACGACTCGGCCGCTACGACAGCCTGCGGATCACCGTCCGCATCGACCGCCAGGGGACACGGGCCGTCGATTACCACACCGTCGGCGGCGGCCTGCCCAAGGCGCGCACCGCCGCGACCAGCGGCGGCAGCAACAAGGGCGCCGCCGTGATCACCCGACGCCACTACCTGTCCGACGCCGTTTTCGTCGTCGCCGTCTCCGGCCCGGAGCAGATCCTCACCGGCCTGGCTGCCGCGCTGCGCCGTCCACACTGGGCCCCCTATCTGGGCCGGCGCTCCTGTGTGCCGGATGAACCGTTCGTCCTGCGCGGCTATGTCGAAGACCCGGAAGAGGAACTGCGCACCCGGGTTCCGCTCAGTCTCAGCACCCCGGCTGACCTTGAGAACGACACCGTCGCGGTGGATTTCTTGCGTGAAGACCCACCATCCGGGGCGTCCGCGTCATGGTCCGACACCCTTGACATCAACGATGCTCCGGTCAGTTTCTCCCAGCACGGGCGCGCCCACCGTATGCGCCGTCTGTACCGGACAACGGAGTACCTGCCCTGGGCCCTGACCGGCCCTCAGCACACCCTGCTGCGGCGACTGATTCACTACGCCCGGACCGAGGAAAGCGCATGAACGACCACCCGGTGATTGCACGCATCCACCTCAACCCGCACCACCGCGCCGTCCACCGCGATCTGCGTGATGCCACCCAGATGCACCGCACCGTGATGAGGATGGTCCCCGACGGGCTGGGCGACTCACCGCGCCACCAGGCCGGACTGCTGTACCGGCTGGAGGAGACCGACACCTCCAGCACCCTCCTCGTCCAGTCCGCACACCTCGACCCGGCGCTCCTTCCCCCCGGATACGGTCACACCGAGGTCAAAAGCCTGGCCCCCATGTTCGCCGCGCTGCGTAAAGGACTCACCGTCCGCTACCGCATCGTCCTCAACCCCGTAAAACGCGAACGCCTACCACTGGACCAGAAGGAAAAGCGCGGCAGGATAGTCCCCCTTTCCGGCGTTGACGCCGACCAGTGGTGGTCCCGCCGTGCCACCGACGCCGGGCTGCACCTCCACGTCCTGACACCCACCCACCTGGCCCCCGCCCGCCCTCGAGATCAGAGAGCCGCGCCGATGCGGCACAGCCTCCTGCGGTACGACGGCACCGCCACGGTCACCGACGCAGAAGCCCTGACGCAAGCCATCCTGAACGGCATCGGCCGCGGCAAACCCTACGGCGCCGGCCTCCTCAGCCTCGCCCCGGCAAACGTGCCGTGAGCGCGCCGAAGAAGGGCGGTGACGCGCGCCGACGCCTTGCCGCCCCCACACTGGCCATGCTTCCCCGCGTCGCCGACTCCCTGTCGTTCTTGTACCTCGACATGGTCCGTGTCGTCCAGGACGACACCGGTGTCTGCGCACAGATCCAGACCCCGGACCACCGGACCGACCTGGTCTACATCCCCACCGCCGCTCTTTCCTGCCTGCTGCTCGGCCCCGGTGTGTCCATCACCACTCCGGCCCTGACCACCCTCGCCCGCCACGGAACCAGCGTCGTCTGCGTCGGAGCGGGAGGCGTACGCGCCTACGCGGCCGTCCTGCCCGATTCCCTCACCACCAACTGGCTGGAACAGCAGGTTGCTACCTGGGCCGACCCCGCCCGGCGTCTCGACGTCGCCATCCGCATGTACGGTATGCGCTTCCAGGACGACAAACTCCCCCAGACCGTCACCCTGGACCAACTGCGCGGCATGGAGGGCCAGCGCATGAAAGCCCTGTACAAGATCCTGGCCCAGCAGCACGGCATCGGTCGCTTCCGCCGCAACTACCACCCCGACCAGTGGCACGCCCAGGACCCCGTCAACCTCGCCCTGTCCGCCGCCAACACCTGCCTGTACGGCATAGTCCACGCAGCGCTGCTGGCCCTCGGCGTCTCACCCGCTCTCGGCTTCGTCCACGCAGGCACGCAGCACGCCTTCGTCTACGACATCGCCGACCTCTACAAGGCAGAAATCACCCTGCCGCTCGCCTTCGCCCTCCACCAGTCGACCAACCCCGAGCAGGAAGCGCGACGCCGCTTCCGCGAAGACCTCCGGCTGCTGCGCCTCTTGCCCCGCATCGTCCAGGACGTCCTGGCTCTTCTCACACCAGCGCGCACAGACGCCCCCGGAGCCGATGCCGACACCGAGAGCCGCTCCGAGCGACGTGATGTCGAGATGGTCCACCTGTGGGACCCCAAGGCAGGCGTCCTGCCAGCCGGCGTCAACTACGCGTCAGGGGGCGACTGATGCCCTCCATGCTGGTGATCGCCACGACAGCGGTCCCCGACCACCTACGCGGCGCCCTGAGCCGGTGGACCAGCGAAGTTGTACCCGGAATTTTTGTGGGAACCGTCTCCGCCCGGGTACGCGACCAACTCTGGCAGGCCGTCACCGAAACCGTTGGCAACGGTGCCGCCGTCCTCGTCCACCCGGCTCCCACAGAACAGGGTTATGCCATCCGCACTGCAGGCACCCGCCGCCGCGTCCCCATCGACTTCGACGGCCTCACCCTTATCCGCATGACAGCCACCCCTCAGGTAAAGTCTGAGCAAAGCCCTCCTTAAATCGCAGGTCACAAAGTGTCCTCCCCGCCGACGCGGGGGTGTTCCGGCGACCCGGGACCAGGTGATGGAGGAATGGCGGTCCTCCCCGCCGACGCGGGGGTGTTCCCACACTCCAACGGTTGCGCCGTGACCTGCGGAAGTCCTCCCCGCCGACGCGGGGGTGTTCCGGTCGAAAATCACTGCCCACCCCCGGCCGTCGCGTCCTCCCCGCCGACGCGGGGGTGTTCCGGCACGCGAGGAGATGTACGACGCGGCCAAGGCGTCCTCCCCGCCGACGCGGGGGTGTTCCGCGTCGTCCACGCCCCCGGCCGGTAGCGCGGCCGTCCTCCCCGCCGACGCGGGGGTGTTCCGCAGAGTACGGCGGCGACCCGGAAGGCGGTGGCGTCCTCCCCGCCGACGCGGGGGTGTTCCGGGTGAGAGGGGGCCAGGGGTCAGCGGAGGACCGTCCTCCCCGCCAACGAGGGGGTGTTCCGGTGAGACGCTCAGCCACGATTCACCCCCTCGTGTCCTCCCCGCCGATGCGGGGGTGTTCCGGACCTGCAGCGGTCCATCCGCGCGGTTCAGTTGGGTCGTCACAGGCTCCGGCTGGCGGCGTGTGGGTTGGTGGCCTGCGGGAGGCCGGTGGGAGTGGTCTTGAGTCGTGCGGGTCTGTGGGGCGCTGCCGGCTTCATGCGGGTGCCGGTGCCGTGGGCGAGATCCTCGGTGAGGCTGGCCAGGAGCGGGGCGGGTGTGTAGGGCGAGGCGTGGAGGGCCCAGGTGGGGCGGTCGATGCTGGGGCCGGCCCAGAGCGTCCAGGTGGGCAGGGCGCTGGGGTTCTGGGCGGCGAAGGCGTCGAACTGGACGCCGGCGTCGCCTGGGGTGGTCTCCCAGCGGATCCATCGGCCCTCGATGGTGTGCTTCCAGCCGGCGTCGGTGAGGGGGCGGGTGGCTTCGGTGACGGTCTTCTCGGTGGTGGGGCTGCCGATGGCTGTTTCCCAGGCGTCGCCTTCCGCGAGCCTGCTCAGGAGGGTCTTCAGCAGAGGGGCGGGGGTGGTGCCGGTCAGGGTGAGGTGCCACATGCGGTCGGAGACAGGTGTCTCGTAGGCGGCGAAGGTCCAGGCGGTCTCGCGGGGATTCGTTTCGTGGACGAGTTCGGCCCGCAAGGTCTGTGACTCGTGGATGAGGTGGGTGGTGCCGTCCGACCAGGTGCGCCATTTCTCCCAGTCGTCGTGTTCGGTGACGAACTCGTCGAGGGCAGCATTGTGGTCCGCCGGGTCGGCGGCGTATGCGGGAACCATCTCGGTCCGCTGGGTGGCGGGATCGGGTTCCAGTGGGCTTGGCGAGTGCAGCGTGCTGCGGGCTTCGGCGGCCTGGCGCTCGACGTCGGTCATGGGCGCGGGCCCGGGGCGCATGGTGTCGCCGTGGAGGCGTTCGAAGTCGGCGAGAGCCTCAGCGGGTGAGCCGAAGGTCTCGGTGATCGTGCGCAGGTGATTCTCGCCGTGGAGGGCGACGCTGCTGCCGTCACGGTAGGAGCCGACGGCGACCACGGTCCCACTGTCGTCGGCGTGGGCATGGATGACGAGGCGACCGTGACGGATGTCGTCGTAGATCTTCTGGGCTTCGTCTGAGCTCTCACGGATCTCCTGGCGGGTGCACCAGGGCATGGGGTAGTCGGCCCAGGTCCACTCCTCGTCAATGGCTTCGCGCAGGCCAGGCGCGATCTCGGTGCTGATGCCTTCGGCGGTGAGCGCCTGGGCGGCCCGTTCCGCCCAGTAGGGCTCCTCATGGTCGATGCGGACCATGACCAGCGTGTGCTCGTCCACGCTCTCGAAGCCGCGGACGCTCAGGTGGGCGTGGGCGATGTGTCGTGCGGTCCCGGAGACGGTGGCGACGACGGCGCTGCGATGGGAGGGGTGGGTGCCGAGGCGGACGTGTGCGTCGATGGACGGTGTCGTCAAGGCGAGTTGCTCGATTCGGCCTGGGGTCGGGCCATGGGGCCTTGGCCCTGGGCGGGTAGAGGTCAGCGGGAGATGCGAGGGGAGGGCGGGGTTGTTACCGGTGGTGCGCCCGCCCGGGGCGGGGGTGAGGTTCGGGAGTGGGCGGGACCGGTTGGTGGCGTGGGGTGGTTGGCCCGTTCCCAGCGGGTGCGCAGCGAGGCGAGATCCGCCAGTGCACGGCGGCTGCCGACGACGAGCTGGTACGGGGTGGTCGCCGGATCGTCGGTGAACGCTGCGATGCGTGTGCCTATGCGATGTGCGGTCGTGAGGACGGCGCGCTTCAGGATGCGTTCACCCCAGTAATGGGGCGATCCGCTGGGTGGTGTGTCGAGGAGGTCGAGCAGGTCCCGGGGGGTGATCTCTGTGGTGAGCAGGCGCTTGTGCTGGGCCTCCCACAGGACGGTGACGGGGTCGACGGGAGCGCCGCGTCGGGTCAGGGCGGTCAGGCACTGCCACAGGCCGGCGTGGAGCGGGTGGGTGAGGTCCTGTGCGGTCAGCCAGCGCATCTGCTCGGCTTCTGCGGGGTGTGCGGTCGCGGTCGCCAGTAGTGACCGCTCTTCGTCGAGCGTTTCCTCGTCGCGGTCGCCGAGTGTGTTGCTGGGCGGTGGTGTCGGCGTGCGGGGTAGGGAACCGGGGTGTGCGGGGAAGCGGGCCGCGAGGCCGTCGGTGCAGCGGGCGAGGGCATCGGCTTCGGCGAGGGTCGCGGAGACGGGCCGGTGGAGCGTGGTGTCTGTCGCGGTCTGCTGGAGGCGGTGGGCATGCAAGCGCAGGGTACGGCGGGCGTGGTCGGTCTCGACCATCCGTGCGTAGGCGGGCGCGTGCTTGGGCCGTGGGCAGATCTGGACCAGCGTGTGCAGGTAGGAGGCGGTCAGTCCGCGGGTCTGCTCGCGGGCGGTGGTCAGGACCGCGGTCAGCCAGCCGGCGTCTTCGGCGTGCCGGCCGGGGTCGGGGGCTGGCAGGGAGCGGATCGCGGCGAACAGGGCGCCGTGAGCGTGGTGGGAGAAGGAGTCGGGGCCGACTCCGGTGATGTCGGCGAGGCGGTGGGGTTCCAGGAGGAGGGCGCCGAGGAGGGCCTGTTCGGCGTAGTGCACCGGCTGCGGTGGAAGCGGCGTGTCGAGGCCGTCGTCCTCGTCGGGGGCGTGGTCGGGGAGCATCAGGCGGCGAGGGTGAAGTCGTCGAGGTTGAGGGGCACGCGGAGGTGTGGGGCGAGGAGGTGGGCGGCGAGCAGTGGGGGTACGGCGTTGCCGATCTGGGAGAACTGCTGGCCCTTGTTTCCCTGCCAGGGGTAGTCGGCGGGGAAGGTCTGCAGGATGCCGGCCTCCTGGGCGGTGATCCGGATCGGCTCCGGGGCCGTCTGAGGCTCGTCCTCGGGCGGGGTGCTGACGGGTTCGGCGACCCAGGTGCACTCGTTCGCGCGGTGCCCGAAGAACAGGGTCCCGGCGGGCTCGTCCAGCGGCCGGACGGTGGCGTTGGCCTGGCTGTTGCTGCGCAGCGCCCACTTCCAGTGGGTGGCCTTGCTGGTGAACGTGGGCGCCGGGCTCCCTGCGGAGGTGACTGAACGGGTGCCGTGCCGCTTGGTCCAGCTCGCTCCGCGGGGCTGGGGTTCGAGCACCACCTCCGTGGGAACCGTCTGTGGGCGCCATAGACCTCGCTCCCGGGCGGTGGCGAGGGTCTGACGTGAGCCGGAGGGGAAGGGCTCGGGGCCTCCGCCCGGTCCGCCGCCGGCGCAGACGGTGGGGACGGGCCGGTCGGTGGCTCCCCAGCCGAGGGCCTCGGCCATGCTGACCCACCGGGCACGGCCCGGACCGAACAGCGAATCGGGTTCGGCGACGTGGGCGTGGGTGGGCGCGGGCGGTTGGGCTGTACGGATACGGGAAGCGAGGAGGATCGCCCGCCGTCTCGTCTGGGGGACGCCGTAGTCGGCGGCGTTGAGGATGCCCGTCCAGACGGAGAAGCCCCAACGGCGCAGGACTGCCGCGTACTGCCGCCACAAGGGCAGGACGTCGGGGACCTCCTCCATGGCGACCCACTCGGGTTCGCCGACCGCATTCAGGGCGTGGAGGTAGCGCATCGGTTCGGCGGCCAGCATGCTGCGTTCGTCCCGGCAGGCGGCCAGCAGCTTCTCGCGGGTGTCCCGCCCGGCGGCCAGGTCTGCGACGGCTCGGTGCACCAGCGGCTGGTCCACCAGACCCAGGCGCTTGCCGGCCATCGACCATGCCTGGCACGGCGGGCTCGCGATCAGCCCCCACGTTCGGCCGACCCACGGCCACGTCGGGTACAGGGCCACGTCCGTCCGGATGGTCAACTGGCCAGCAGCAGTACGGGTCTTGCAGGCCCACTTGTCCCACTCCAGGCCGACGTCCCGAGCACCCAGCACAGTCAGGGCGTGGCTCCAGCCGCCCGGTCCGGCGAACAGGTCGAGGATCAAGAGGTCAGCCCGAAGTCGTCCTGTGCCGGCGCGTCCACTTCTCCCCGGCATGCCCAGGGCGAACACCCGCCGGCCACGCCGTGCTCCAACTCGTACACGTCCGTCAGCTCGTCCTGGAGAGCTGCTCGTTCGGCGGCGGTGACGTGGTCGATCGGTGCCTCGCTGAGGGGTACGCGTGAGCGATGAAGGAATGCCTGGCCGAGCAGCTTGTTGCCGGTGGCGTTGGCGCGGGCGTTGCCCTTTCGGATCGCGGCGTCGAATTCGACGACGTCCTGCCATTCTTCGGGGCTTGTGTCGCGGATGTGGCGCCATTGCGCGTTGCCGTGGAAGGGGCATCCCAGGCACGACGATTTCGGTGTGTCCGCGAGGCCGAGCGAAGCCAGGTAACGGGTGCAGTCGCTACGGGACCAACCCATCTCGATCAACGGATGGACGTTCTTCATGTAGCGGACGTCGGCGTCCTTGGCGCGATGGAATTCGTCCGTCGAAATGCCGATCCACTGCTCGACGAGCACATCCTTCGGGATGCGCTGTGGATAGGGGTATCCGAGGAGTTCGCGGACCTTCTTCTTGATCGGCTTGATTTTGTACTCACCAGTGCACTGGCGCCTGGTCATGCCCTGCTTCCCGTCCTGGTTCAGGATGTAGAGAGGCATGGAGGCGAATCGGTGATTCGGGTCGAGGGCGTCGTCACGAATGTTTCCGGAGGAGACGCGCAGCACAGGGATTCCGGCGGACCTGGCTATCTCTGTTTCCAGGCGGTCGAGGTGCTTGTATACAGCAGCCGGTTCCCAACCTGTGTCGGCGAAGATGGCGTAATCGACCTTCGGGAGGATGCCTTCGGCGGAAAGAGCGAGCATGGCGCTGGACTGGGCTCCCGCGCCGAGCGATATGGCGCGGAACTGCGGAGTGGCGGAAATGGGAAGTCCTGACGGTGAGATGGTGGGGAGAGGGGGCCGGCGCTCAGCGCTGCGTACGGAGTGTGTAGGAGATGACGGCGACAAGAGCGCCCGCTTCGTTGGGGCGAAGGCTGCTCATCGGCGCCTCCCGCCCGGCTTGCCGGGCGCGGGCGCCTTGCCCGGTGATGCTGAGGGCGTCGGTCCGGGCCGCTGGGTGTCCAGTACCAGCTTCCCGGCGGCCGTGACCGTGACGTCCTGGCCGGCGATGGCGGAGTGCTGTGTGTTGATCCGGATCAGGCGGTGCTTCTCCAGCACGGCGAAGGGTGTGGCGTGGATGCTGCTGCCGTCGCCGGTCATGACGCTTCCGCTTCCGCCTCGGCGCTCGTAGCGGCGGGCGCCGCCTTGGGCGATCTTGTCGAGCGCCGTGTACTGGGCGTTGGTCAACTGCGGCAGTGACGGGCGGTGTTCTGGGTGGTCTTTCAGGTCGCGGGCGATCCCGGCCGCCGTGTACCGGCAGCACGTCGCGCACAGGTCGAGGTGGTGGGCGGCCGTGGTCAGGCTCTCGGCCAGGAGGGGCCTGGCCTCGGCGTGCCGGGCTTGGTGCACGGCAGCATCGTCGACCGGTGGGCCTCCGGTGATGGCGGCGGCTTCGAGCGGGTTGTCGGCCACGGCTCTCGCCAGCTGCGAAGCGGCGAGAGAGCCGGAGGCGATGACCTCACTGAGCGTCTCCAGGGAGGAACGACTGCCGGGCACGGCCGTGTACTGGCTGCCATCGAGCACGGACAGGCGGACCAAGGCGCGGCCGACGAGCTCGTGGATGGCGAGGATTTTGGGACCGACCTGCTGCAGCATCTCGCTGCCCGGATGGGCGTTCAGGGCGGTGACGGTGGCGTGCAGGGCGGCGAAGTCGGCGCCGAGCTTGCGGAGATGGTCGATCTGCGCGGGCAGGTCAATTTGGCGCATGGCGATGGTGGGGCTCCGGTGGAGTGGCGAGGTGTTGTGATCAGGCCGCAGGGCCGAAGTCGTCCTGCGTGGGGGCGTGCTTGGCGACGGCGCGGGTGGTGATGGCCTTCGAGGCGCGGGCGGAGGCCGCGGACAGCTCGTCGGCGCCGGGCTCCAGGTACCAGGGGCGCAGGTCGAGCATGGCGGCGCGCATGCCGGTGGCGAAGCACAGGGCGGTGCCCTTGGGCAGGGCGCGGATGGCGTCGGCGGGCAGGATCCGCTCCTGCCGCATGGATACCGAGGTGGACTTGCCGGACTCGGAATGGGAGGTGGAGGTGGTCTCGACGTCGTGGTCGCCGATCAGCCGGGACAGCTTGTCGGCGAAGTCCGGGTCGTCGATGCCGGAGCCGATGACCTTCACGGTGGAGGCGGACCACATGGCGTCCATGCCCGCGTCGCCCCAGACCTTCTGGCCCTGGCGGTAGGACTGCAGGATGGTGATCGGGATGATGCCGCGGCTGCCGAGGTGGGAGTACAGGTCCGGCAGGTCAGAGATCTTGCAGACGTTGGCGGCCTCGTCGAGGAGCGCGAGCATGGGTGGGTCGAGGCGTCCGCCGGCGCGCTCGGCCTGGGCGGTCGCGGCCCGCATCACGGAGTCCGCGCATGCCGCGATCAGGGCGCTCGCTCCGCCTCCGCCGTCCTTGCTCAGCAGGTAGAGCGTGTCTGTGGAGGTGACGAACTGCGACGGGCGGAACTCGGCGATGTCTTTCTGCGGGGTGACCCAGGCGGCGATCTCGGAGTTCAGCAGGGCGGCGGCGTACTGGCGGGCGGTCTCGTAGATGCCGTCGCGGGTCTCCGGCGGGCCCTCGACGGTGCCCTTGAGCTGGGCGGCGACGGCGGCGAAGTCGTGGTCGCGGAGGATATCGAGCGGGGTGCGGTCGGCGGGGAACGCGAGCCACTGCATGACGTCGGTGATGGGCCGGTCATCGAGGGCTGCGGCGAGGAAGAGCTGGGACAGGATGTTGGATCCGGCCTTGGACCAGAAGTCGCCCTGCTGGGAGGCATCCACGCTCGCGGCGAGGAAGTGCCCGGCCAGGCGACCGGCACCGTCCAGAGTCTTGGCGTCCGCGAGAGGGTTCCACCACATCTCGCGGGACACGTGGGCGATCTGCTGCGGGTCCATCGACCACACCCGCCCCACCGCAGCCCGGGCGTCGAGGGTCGCGGTGTACGCGTCGCCCGCCGCCTTGTTCGAGGTCAGCAGGACCGGGCCGGGCGCGTTGAGGATCGAGGGGATCGCCAGCGACGTGGTCTTGCCGGAGCGCGGGGCCATGATCGCGACGGCGACGTCCTCATACCCCATGCGGACCTCGTGCTTCGTGCCCTGCAGGTTGCCGAGGAGAACGCCTGTGTCCTTGGCATCGATGCGCTTGGCGGTCTTCAGACTCGGCCGCAGGGAGCGGGTTTTGGCGGTGATGGCTTTGGCCATCAGGGGCTCGATGTCCTTGGGCTTGGCCATGCCGGCGATCTTCTTCCGTCCTCCACTGGTCCTATGGCGCGACCACAGGACGACGGCTGCGGTGGCGAGCGCGAGCAGCGCGGCGGCGGGGACGAGGCGGGCTCCGATGAGCAAGGATGTTTCTCCGGTGTGAGGCCAGAGCTGGTCGGGGTGGAGCAGAGCAGTGGTGGGTGCGTATGCGGCCCAGGACTGGCCGGTCAGCCAGGCGGTGATGTTGCCGGACAGCCAGGCGAGGTGGGACAGGGGGACGACGATGGTGGCCACGCCCAGGAGGAGGCGGAAGGCGATGTCGTAGCCGTCGGAGGGCTTGCTGGCGGAAGGGGGCAAGGGCGATGTGCTTCCGGGCGAGGGTGGGAGGCGTAGGTCAGAGGGTGTTGCCCGGGTGGGCCGGTGGGCGCCGCGGGGTGCTCGGGGCTGCTAGCGGTGCGCTGCGGCGGGCGGTGAGTGTGCGGATGTGGTTTTTTCCAGGGTGAAGGCGATCAGGCTGACAGGCAGGTTCGCCTCGGCCCGTGTGATGCGGTTCGGGTCGACGGTCTTGGGAGACGAGGGCACCACTACCTCCGTACCGGGGTGGTCCGGTCGGCCACGGGCGCCGGCTTCGCGGTCGGCGGCGGGACCAGGTGCGACCGGGTACTGCGAGCAGTGGTGTTGATGTCGATGACGGCGTGGCCATGAGTGGCCCAGTCGTCGAGGTAGCTCCATGCCTCGGCGTAGTGGTCGGCGAGCGCGTCCTCGTACGTCGGCGTGCCGGGCCGGGTGGTGAGGGGGAGGCCGGCGCAGGTCTGCTGCCACTCCTGGTGCAGGACGTCCAGGCGGTCGAGCGCGTCGCGCAGGGTGCCGAGCTGCCAGGCCCAGCGGGACTGGACCGCACGGGCGGCCAGTGGGGCGAGTTGTTCTTCCGCGGTGGCGAGGAGTTGCCGTGCGGTGGGGCGGACGGCCTCGAATGCTTCGGCGGTCTCGCGGTCGCGCTGGCGCTGTCGGAGGCCGTAGGCGTGTTCGTCGAACGGCCAGCCGTCGAGATCGGTGTTCTTTTCGGAGTAGTAGTCCCAGTTGGCCAGGATGTAGGTGCTCTCGCGTAGGAAGGCGGAGAGCTGCCTCAGAGTGGCGCGGTGGGAGTCGGAGGTGGTGGAAATGACGGGTCCTTGTGGGGTGGTGATGTTCGGAGTCCCCTGTTCGGCGGTCATCGCCGCAGGGAGGCAGACGGGGATGGCGGCGGAGCGGGGACCTTGACCGTCTCGGGCTGGGGGCGTCGCCGGGCCGCACGGATCCGGGCACGAAGGGCACGGAGTCGCTCGGTGTGCGCGTCGACCACGTGCTGCGGGGACAGGGGACTCGGCTTCTGCATGGCGCCATGGGCGGTGCGGTCGAACATGCCGCGCTGGAGCGGGGCTGGGTTGGCGAGTGCGGTGACGAAGGCTTCGACCAGGCGGGTGGGCGTCTGGGCATCGAACCAGGCGTGCCAGAGTCGGAGGCCACGGGAACCGTGTCCGGGCTCGTGCGCCTCCACGTGCCAGGACACGGTGGCGTTCCGTTCGGGACGCCGTTCGACGCGGCACGTGGCGTCCGGCGAGCTTGCGGCACCGCGCGCATCGATGAGCCAGCTTGCGGCGTCCGCCGCGACCAGGGGGTCGCGTGGATCGACGGTCGAGGGGGCGACGAGGGCATCGGTGACAGCGCTGAGGACCTCGGCGGGGACGAGTTCGCCGAACTCTGCGTACCAGCCCGGGTCGGTGTCGGTGGGCTCGGCCCGCAGCCGCCACCGAGCGGCGGTGGCGGACTGCGGATCGAACTGCAGGCTGTGCCGGTGGTCCGGGCTCGTCAGTACGATCTCGGGGCTCAACGGATCGGATGTGCGCGTCCATCCGGCCGCGGCCAGGCCATGGGTGACGTGTCGGCCGTCGCCGGGGCCGGCCAGGTGGCGCGGACCGGTGTCGAACGGGACGCGCCAGGCGTGGGTGTCGGCGAAGGCGGCGAGCTGCCGTTCGCTCACGGGCACGGGCCGCACTCCGGCAGGGTCTCGGGTGCCTTCCGGTACAGGCTGCGCAGATCGTCGAGGGCGTAGTGGAGGGTGTGCTGGTCGGCCTGCTCCCACGCGGCGGTGCGCAGCTCCTGGATCAGGAGGTCGGTTTCGACGGTGTGAGGGGTGGCGGGGTGCTCCTGCACGGCTCGGGCCAGGGCGCGCAGGGCGTCGGCGAGCTGGACGGGGACACCGGTGTACTCGTCCAGCAGCGGCTCGATGAGGCCGAGTGCCTCGGCGGGCTCGGGGTTCTCGCGCAGGTACTCGGTGAGCCGGGCCAGGGTCTGGGCGGCGGCGTGGATGTCGCCAGGGGTGGGTACGGGCATGGAGCTCCTTGGGGGGAGGGCGGAAGGATCAACGGTGGGCGCGGGCCCCGCGCTGGGTGGCGCGGGGGCGCGCGGTGGTGGGGGGCTGGTTGGCCTGCCAGGAGGGGCGGGCCCAGGTGGCGGTGCGGGCGGCGGTGATGCGGGCTTGCTGCCAGGCGCTGAGCTGTGAGGGGAGGACCGAGACGGAGGTGGTGCGGATCCGGGTGCTGTGGGGGACGCGTCCGCGGGGGCGCATGACGGGCTCGGGGCTGGCAAGGGCGGCGGCGTAGCTCTGCACTAGGTGCATCGGAGTGGTGGCGGTGAACTGGGCTGTCCAGCCGTTGCCTTGGTGAGCCTGGGCTCCGGACCACCACATGGCGTGGCCGTCGGGGGCCTGGTGGAACTGCATCCAGGCCGAGCGGTCGGGGCTCACCGCGGTGATGTGGCCGTCGCCAGGTGGGATGTGCCAGCGCTGTTCCTGGAGCGGGGCCCAGACGTTGGGGGCGTGTGCGGAGTGAGGGCGGGTGAGCGCGTCGGTGAGCCCGGCGACGATTTCGACCGGTGCTTGGCGGCCCAGGATCGCTGTCCATTCCTCCTGGTGAGTGGTGGCCTTGCCGTGGATGGTCCATCCGCCGGGCTGGACGAAGGGGTCGTACCCGATGCGGATACTGCGGTCGGGGCTGTCCATGAGCAGGGGCCCGCCGGGCTTTGACCGGTCCCGCCATCCGGAGGCGCGCAGGAACTCGGAGACGTGGCGGATGTCTCCGCCGCCGGCGAGGGCGCGGGGCTCGATCAGGTAGTGCTGCTCGGCCTGCTCGCCTGGACTCCAGCCGTGCCACTGCTTTTTCTTCACCGGCGGCGCCGGACGACGAGTGGTGCGGCGTTCGGGGGCGGTGTGGGAATGGGGGCAGGGCGGGTGGTCAGTTCGGTGAGGGTGTCGGTGTGCTCGTCGAGTTCGAGCGCGATGTCGTGCAGTTCGTTCGCGGCCCGGCCGAGGGCGAGCCAGACCTCGGCCGGCAGGATGCCGCGTTCGGCCTGGTCCTTGGCGAAGTGGGAGCCGGTGACGACCAAGTGGGTGACGCGGCTGAGGACACCGTCCTGCGGTTCGAGGACCCGTGCGATGACCTGGATGGCCTCATGCGGGGGGAGTTGGGAGAGATGGTCGGTGAGTCGGCCGAGCTGGCGCGCGATCTCGTCGGCCAGCCGGGTCGGGTAGGGGGTGGTGCGGGGCATGGTCCTCCCGAGCGAAGGGGCGAGGGCAGTGGTGGTGGCGGTGGCCGATCCGCATGGGCCGGGGAGTCCCGCGCCGGGGCATCTCGTGCCGGGGAGCGGTCGGCGGGCCGGTGTGCTCGCCGATGTTTTGCGTCACCGCCTCCTCCCGGCGGAGGCCCTGGTGGCAGCCGGGACTGGCGAAGGCGTCGGCGGGGTGGCGGTGGGCGGGATCCGGCCCGAGGGGTGCTGGAGCGCGACGGCGATGCCGTGAGCGTCGAGCTGCGGACCGATCGCCCGCACGGCGCGTGCCTGGGCGGTGGTGTCGTCGCCGCTGAGGCGGTAGGTGCCGCTCTCGTCGCGGACGAACCCGTTGGCGGCCAGGACTTCGGCAGCCTTCTCGCTGACAGGGGCGGCGGCGAGGCTGCCGTCCGGCTGCCAGGTCAGGACGACCCGGTCCGGCTGGGACGGCTGGGTGCCTGCCGCGTTGCAGCGGACCTGGGCGAGGGCCGTGTCGAAGCGGGCCAGTAGGTCGCCGGCGACCAGCTCCGCGCTGTGGAACGGGTCGTCCGTCAGGACGATTCCGTCCGGTTCACGCAGGCCCCGGAACGCCTCTGAGGGGAGGTTTCTGGGGGCGACGGCGGCGATGAGGAATCCGTCCCGTCCGGGCCGGTCGAGGACGACGAGCTGCGCACCGTCCTGGCGGGTGAGGACCGCTGCTTGCTGGAGCGGGTTCTTGACGAGGGCTTGGGCGACGAGGTCCATGTCCCAGATACGGTCGGTGAGATCGGCGAGGTCGTCTTTGTCCTCGGCCGGGTGGTGACAGCTGGTCCAGGCATCGGGCAGTTCACCGGCGAGGACATCGGCGAACGAGACAAGGCGTCCAGAGTCGTGGTCGTGCATGTCTTCCTTGATCAGATGGGATGGCGTCAGCGGCGAAGTCCGACGACGGTGGGCGGAGGCGGTACTGGCACGGCATGTGGCGGGGCGGGCAGGCGCAGATGGTGGAGCGTTCGCGCTCTGCCGCGGGGGATCTCTTCCGCGTAGGTGCTGTGGCCGGGGTGCTGGGTGTGCCGGTCTGCGAGGTAGCGCAAGCGACATGCGGGTCGGCAGCCTCGCCCATGCCGTCGTGGAAGTCCGCGGTGGCCTGCAGGATTTCCTCAAGGGCGTTGAGGATCCCGTCGTAAGAGGCGGTCAGCTCGGTGAGGACCTCGGCCCCTCGTCAGTAGTGGCCTTGCGGATGCACTCGGCGAGCTGTGCGACCTGGGCGCCCAGCGGCAGATAGCGAGGCGGGACGCCGGGCGGTGTGGAAGTCCTTGTCGCAGTCGACGTGGTAGCAGACGGCCCGCAGCCGGGCTACGGCTTTGGTGGCGAGGCGGGCCTCCTCGTCCACCGTGAGATCGATGGGTACGCGGTGTCAGGTCTCGCGGAGCTGGACGACAGGGACGAACCCTGCGCGCTGAAGAACGCTGTGGGCCTCGGGGTCGCCGCCCCGGGCGAGGACCTCACGTCGGAGTGAGGAGCGCGGCGGACGGCCAGGAATCGGTCGGCCAGAGGCAACGGGACGAATCTCCTACGGTGATCGTCGTGGAGTGTTTCGTACCGCGGGTGGGGCGGTGGCAACACCGGTTCACCCCAGGGCCTCGCAGAGCGGGTCGTGCGGAGTGTGGGTGCGGGCGCTGACTCGGGGGATCATGTCGGTGTTGCTCCGATGGTCTTGGCGACCTGGGTGGCGGAAGTCGCGGGCGGAGCGCGGTGATCAGAGAGCGCTCGCGGGCCGGGGCGGCGGACGGGCAGGCTCACTGGCCGCGCCTGATGTCGGCGATGTGCACAAGCTGGCCGAGGGCTGTGGTGGTGTACCAGCCGCAGTCGATCAGTGCGTCCTGCCCTGCGTACTTCGGCAGAAGGTGGTCTTCCATGGCGCGCAGGTGGATCAGGCAGTCCGGGCAGCGGCGCGAGAGGTGCACGAGGTAGCGCGGGTGGCCGGTGATGTAGGTCTGGGCTCCGCCGGTGGCGTCGCGCAGCCGCCACCCGTCCTCGTCGGTCGGCGTGTGCCAGGAGGGGGAGACGACACGCATGGCGTCTCCCCACAGCTCTCCGCCGGCGACTCCCTTGAGGACGACGATCTGGTCGCCGGCCTCGAAGTGGGCGTGGGTGACGTCCCGGGAGGGGGTGAGCGGGTCAGGGGTGGGCGCGAAGGCTGGAGGGGGCGGGCAGAGCTCGGTCACGGAAGGTCCTTTTCACGCAGGGCGGGTGGCGGCGGGAGGATCAATGGTCCGGAGGATCGCCGGTTTGGCCAACCGGCGATCCTCGGCTACGTTCCGGGTCGTCTTTACCGGTAGGGGTTCTCGGTTCCGCGGTCCGACTCGGTGGCGGCGGCGAGGAGTTCGAGCAGGTCAGAGCCTTCCGCGTCGCGCTGGTCGATCCACCATCCGGCCCTGGTGATCGCGCGGGCCCTCTCTTCCAGCTCCGCCCAGTCGTTCTCGTCCCAGGTGCCCTCGACGACCAGCGCGGTGTGCGCGGCGATCATCAACTGGTGGCGGGAGCGCTCACCCCAGTCGAGGGCTTTCTCGGGGCCTTCCAGTGGCGGCATGTCGAATCGTTCGGTCCACTCGGCGGCGGCCTGCCGTTCCTCGGCCCGCTTGGTGGCGAGCCACTGCTCCTTGGATTCGGTGTCGGCGTCGCGGGCGGCCTTCCAGCAGTCGGTGCAGTCCTTGGTCGCGAGCCAGCGGGCGAATCCGGCCCGCTTGTCGGCGGGGCGGTTGGACAGGTCGTGGAGGACCTCGTGGCCGCAGTCGTGCGTGATGGTCCACTGTGTGCGGACAGCCATGAAGAGATCTCTTAGGTTCGGGGGTGCTACAGGTGGCGTGCGGGTGTCGGGGCCCGGTGCGGCGGGGCCGGGGGCGTGGTATTCGAGGTCAGGTCTTCCTGGTGGCCGGTGTCAGCGGCGCGGCCGTCGCCCAGGCGGAGCCTGTGCCGTCATGGCCGGGGTGCGTGGCGTCGACGACTTGGGTGTGCCTGGACGCAGGTCGGGGGCGAGATGCACGGGGTAGCGGGCGGCGGTGAGTATCTCCGCGGCCCAGGTCGCGTGCTGGTTCTCCCAGTCGCGTCCCATGTCGAAGGGGAGCCGGAACCAGTGGCCGTGCAGGGCTGGCTCGAAGAGAAAGCCGGCGTGGCGCAGGATGTCCGCGGCCAGGGAGTCGAAGCGGCCTTCGGCTTCGACTTCGCCTCCTGGCCCGCGGGTGATCCGGATCGGCTCGGTGTCGGGGGTCACCGGGACCGTCCGGTGGTGGAAGCAGTCAGGTGAACGGTCGGCGCGTAGGTGGGCTTTGGCGGGAGCGAACGTGCGGACGGCGGCGAGGTCGTCGGCACCGCATGGCGCTGCGATGACTGGCTGGCGGCGGCCCGGGCGATGCGGCTGCGGCGTTCGGTGAGTCCGTTCGGCCGGTGCGGGCGTGGCGGGTTGGCCGGTGCAAGGGCGACGTCGGCGTCGACGTGCACGGCGTAGCCGTGGCGGCGCAGATCTTGGGCGGCCTGCCGGGTGCGGCGCGGTCCGTCACGCTCGGGGTCGGTGAGCCGGTACAGGCCCGGCTCACCGGGTACGGGTTCGAACTGCTCCCGCACCAGGAACCAGTGGGCCAGATGGGCGGGCATCGAGGCGGTGGTGGAGGCGACGAAACCATGATCGTTGTGGGTGCCGAAGACGAAGTGCGTGCCAGGATTCAAAGAGGAGATCTCCTTACGGTGGGCAGTGGGAGGAGTCAGCGGCCGGGCGTGTGTTGGCCGCGTGGGAGGGCTTGGTGCGGTAGGGCGGCGGCCGAGACCATGTGCTGCCGAGGGGGAGTTGCCGCGCGAGCCTGGCGAAGGAACGGCTTGCTGTGGGTGAGCCAGGTGCCCAGGACAGCCCGGAGCCGGGCGTCCCGCTCCGTTCGTGTGAGCGACGCATCCCTGTCCAGGGCCGCGGCATCGGTGAGGGCGTCGGCCAGCTCGGCGAGCACACGGGCGTCCCCGGGGCAGTTGGTGGCAGCAGGGCGGCACCGGTCGAGGAGGACGGGAGCATGCTGGGCGATGGCGAGGAACTCGGCCCAGGCCCGGTTCAGGAACGTCTCGGCTGCCTGGCCGAGTGCGGTGTCGCCAAGTGGGGGCGCGTTCCTGTACCGGTCCGAGGCGACGAAGGCGGCCCAGACGTTCTGCTCGGCGCGGATGCGGTCGAGGGCCTCAGCGACGGTTGCGATTCGACGGGCGTGGACGGCACGTTCGTAGGCGGGCAGGAAACGGTCCGCGATGCCCCGGGCCGCGCGGCCGGCGAACGGTGGCAGGGCGATGCTGTGCGGAGCGTGTGGGTCGCCGTACCCCTCCTCGAACGGTTCGGGTGCGAAGGCGCCGACCAGGTAGCCGAGTTGGTGGCCGGGACGTTCGACGAGTAGCAGGGTCGTCCCGGCTGTGTCGGTGAGGGTGGTGGCGTAGGGGATCCGCTGGGTTTGGACGGTGCGGACGAGTTCGCCGCTGTCCCACAGCCACGGCACCAGGTCCTGTTGCCATACGGGGTGGGAGTAGAGCTCGATGCGTGCGTTCCACTGGCCGGGCAGCAGGCGGGCGATGTCTCGGGCGGTGTCGCCGATGAACCGCTGGCTGCTGGTCACCACTTCCGCCCCGTGCGCCGTGGCGTGGCGGACCAGATTGGCCACGGTGGCACGCGAGGCGTCCTCGTCCACGCTCGGCAGGTGGAACACCCAGTCGTCGCCACGGTGGAAACCGGATGCGGCGAGCGCCTGGTGCGCGGCCTTGTACCTCTCGCCGTGGCCGATGGCGACGATCCCGGTATCGCGGCCGTAGGCGAGAATGATCTGCGCGTCAACCATGGGCCGGCACTCGGTGGTGGAGGGCGGAGTGCTGGGCACGCCGGTACCGCCAGGTGTGTGGCCGGGCCGCGGTCTCGAGCTGGTTGTCCCTGTGCTGGGCGGTCATCTGCTTGGAGTGCTTGCGGGAACGGTGGGCCGACAGCGGGCGCAGGACTTTGGAAGCGGGGCTGGTGATGGTGACGGCCGCCACCAAGCAGTGCTTGCCGTGGACAAGGCCGCCCATCGGGGCCGCGCGCATCAGCTCGGTGCGGGCGATGAACGATCGGGTCGGCAGGGTGGGCCTCCCAAGGTGTCAAGCGGCTACCGGCCGGGTGCGGGGCCGGTGCGCGGTGTGGGCGGTGGATTCGGAGGCAGACCAGACGGTGCCTGGGGGCGGCCGGAGGCGGGTGCCTTCGACGGTGCCGGTGCGGGGTCGTACTCGGCGCGCAGGATTGCCAGGTCGGCTTCGTCGGCGATGGCCAGTACGGACAGGCTGCGGCTGGCGGCTTCCATCAGCTGCCTGGGCGGAGACCCCTGCTCCGCGAACCGGTGGCGGTCGTTCCATCGGGCGATGGCCACGAGGAGGTCGCTCATCACGCTCAGAGCGGGTTGGGCGGCGTCCAGGAGGCGCTGGGTGACGGCGCTGACCTCGGCGGGTGTCTTGGCTGCGGCGAGGGCGGCGAGATACGGGGCCGGATCCGGCACCGGGAGCGGCTCGGCGGGGAGCGGGTGTTGGGCGAGGAACGGCTCGGCGTCCCGGCGTGCCCAGCGCAGCAGGTCGTCGCGGGTGGCGATGCCGAAGTGGGCGGCGGCGATCTGGTCACCGTCGCGGCCCGCGTTGTCGTACAGCTCGAAGTCGGGATGCTGTATACGGTCTCCTAGACGGCGGCGCCGGGGCCGCTCGCCTCGGCGTCCGTGCGGCGGCATCCGTAGCCCAGCAGGCGGGACGGCTCGGGCGCAGTCGGGACGGCGGCGACGTCCGAGCAGGTGAAGGTGTAGGTGAAGGCGGGGCGGGGTGTGGTGCCGAGCCAGGCGCGGTCCCGCTTCTCCGGCACGATCTCCAGACCCGGCGCAGCGACGGCGTCGTGCTGGGTGTGGTTGTGGGAGAAGACGACGAGCGCGCCCGTGGAGGTCTTCAACGCGTAGCTGTCGGGGAACTGCGTGGCCGCGGAGGCGAACTGGGTGGTGCCTCGGGTACCGAACTTGTGGATCGTGTCGTGGTGGCCCTTGACCTGCCGCTTGGCGGCCTCGGTGGGGGCCAGCACCTTGCGTCCGGTGAGGTCGCCTCCGGTGGCGAAATTGTCGATCACGGCCGAGCGCAGCAGGTCGACGGGAGTGGCCAGGGACGTGGAAGCGGGGTCGACCGCCGTGGCGTAGCCGTCCTTGTCCAGCACGATCTTCGGGAGCTGGGAGGGGTTGTCGAGGTCGACGGTGGCGACCATCTCCCATCGCTGCGACTTCGTGTTCTCGGCCAGGACCAGGACGCGGGCGTACTGCTTCTTGCTGTCGGCCCGGGTGACGGCGGCGAACCACCGCTGCTGCCCGTGCTTCAGGCGCGGGATGTAGAGGTCGGTTGCGGCGAGGTCGTACGACCACGGCCGGTACGGCTCTCGGTCCGCCTTCGGCAGGGCGTCGTCTTCCTTGAGGTCGGCCAGCGACATCGCGTGCCGGGGGCCGCCCTCGACGGCGTCGAGGAGTGCGCGGTCGCGCTTGATGTACGCGAGGTTGTTCGTCGTCGAGTAGGCGGCGATGGCGTTACGGGCCTCGGCCGGGGTGAGCGCGGGGGCCGGCTTCGGTGTGGCGCTGGGCGCCTTCGCCTGGTCTGCGGCAGCCGGGGTGGTGCCGTGTGTGTCGCTGGAGCAGGCGGTCGCGGTGAGAGCGAGGCAGACAACGGCGGTGACCAGGGGCAGAGTACGGCGGGCGGGGCGGATGGGGGGCTCCTGTTTGCTGGGGACGGAAAGGGGTGTGGCGAGCGGTCGGCTCACCGGCGGTGGGCGGTCACCGAGGGGCTGGTCGGTACCGGGGCGGCCGGACGCGGTGCGGCGATGGTGGGTGTTGTGGTGTGGCGGAGGTTCACGCCGATGCCCTTCTGGGCGAGCTGGTGGACCAGCGCTCGCAGGCGCAGGTCGCGGCCGTCCTCGCCGTACGCGGCAGGGAGCAGGAACGCTGCCTGGTGGGGGTGGTACTGGAAGCCGAGCCCGTACAGGTCCGTGTGGGCGTCCTCGGGGACACTCTTGTACGGTGCGCCGAGGGCGCCGTCCTGGTACCAGGTCAGGGTGACGACGCGCGCCACCTGCGGCGGCTCAGGCCGGTGGGGAGGCTCGGGCTGAACAGTTGCGTTGTGCCGTACGGCTGCCAGGGCGATCCGGAAGCGGGGCAGGACCCGTCGGCTGACGGCGGCTGCGGCACGGGCCGGATCGTCGGGGACCGCGATTCCGGTGGGCTCGTCGACGCCCCTGAAGTGGTGTGGCAAGAACCCTGCGGGCTGCAGGGGAGCCACCAGGTACTGACGGGGGTGGCGGGGGCGCTCCAGCACACAGAGCTCCTCGCCGTCTGGTCCTCCGACGAAGCTCGTACGGGTGTCGGGCCAGTCGAGCAGGGCCCAATGGGTCGGGCCGCGGTCCCAGACCCGGTCGGCTACATGAGGGTCGCTGGGGAGTCGGAATCCGATGTACTTGCGGCACCACCCTTCGGGCAGATGGGGTGCGAGTGCTGTGGCGAAGGCACTGGCGCGGCTCGGATACAGGTGGGCCTCCTGGAGGTAGAGGGGCCGTGATCGGCCTGGGATGGAACCGTCAGCGGTGCGGGGCAGGGGAGCGGCCGAGAGCGCGGATCGGTGTCCGTGAACGCCCTGACGTTTCAGTGCATGCGGGCGTCCGTGTCGAAGAGGGCCAGCTCGTGGGTGTGGAGGAGGTGTTGGACGATGAAGCTCCGGCCGGCGACCTTCCACAGGCCGCGCCCGCGGTTGAGATGGGCGATGGCTTCGGCTTCGACGGAGGTGAGACCGAGGAGGGTGGATGCGGCATGGAGCTGGTCGGTCTCCTGGCGGTAGATGATCCGGGTGGAGCAGTCGGCGAGGAGTCCTTCGGCCAGGGCGCGGCCTTGTGATCCGGCGTCGCCGGCGGTGAGCAGGTCGGACAGCCGGTGGATGACCATCAGGTTGGCGATGCCGAGTCCGCGGGAGAGTTTCCACTGGGCCTGCATGCGCTGGAGGAGGCCCGGGTGCCGCATGAGGCGCCAGGCTTCGTCGTAGACGATCCAGCGCCGGCCGCCGCGCGGGTCGGTGAGGGCGGATTCCATCCAGGCGGAGGCGCAGGTCATGGCGAGGACGAGGGCGGTGTCGTCGCCGGATCCGCCCAGCCTCGAGAGGTCGATGGTGAGCATCGGGCTGTCGGGGTCGAAGGCGACCGTACTGGGGGCGTCGAACATGCCCGCCAAGTCGCCGTGGACGAGTCGGCGCATGGCGTGGGCGAGGTCGCGGGCCGACTCTCCGAGCCGTCCGGACATGGGTCCGGCGGCCTCGTCGAGCTGGTCGGGGTTGTTGAGGGCGGCGGCGACGTCGCCGAGGAGTGGCGTCCGGCCTGAGTCGGCAGCCCGGGTGACGGCGGCGTCGAGGGCGACGTCCAGGGCGGTGTGCTCCATCGGGAGCAGGTCCCGGCCGAGAACGGTGCGGGCCAGGGAACCGAGCAGGAGCAGCCGGCGCTTGCGGATCTCTCCGGCCCAGTCCGACTCCGAGATGGAGGCGGGGCGTGGCGCGGCGTCCAGCGGGTTCAGCCTGCCGGGAAGTCCGGGACCGAGCGCGACGGACGTGCCGCCGAGCGCGGCGGCCACGGGCGTCCACTCGCCCTTGGGATCGCAGGGCACGTAGACGCGGTAGTCGAAGGCGACGGAGCGGAGCGCGAAGCTCTTGGCCAGCGCGCTCTTGCCCTGTCCGATCACCCCGGCCAGCAGCACGTTCGGGTTGGTGAAGCCCTCGACCTTCCCGTACAGGGCGAACGGGTCGAAGACGAAGCTTGCTTCGGCGTGGACGTCGCGGCCGATGTAGATGCCCTCGGCGCCGAGTCCGCCTTCGGCGAGGAAGGGGTACGCCCCGGCAGCGATGGCGGTGGTCATGCGGTGCGCGGGGAGCCTGAGTCGGTTTCCGCGGGCCGACGTCGGGCCGGGCCGTCCGCTGGGCGGGTAGAGGGGGGCCGGGGTCTCGTGCTCGGTGGGGGCTGTGCCTGCCGCATGACCGACGGCTTCGGAACGGGCCTTGGCGGCGGCCTCGGCGAGCCGGCGGCGGGCTGCCTTGCGGCCGGCCCGGTCGATGCCGTGCGGGGTGAACAGGGGAGAGGCCGAGGTGCGCCGGGCTCGGCGGGCGGGCCGGAGGCTCATCGGGGCTCTCGATTCGGCGGGTAAGTAGTACTCATCGGATGCACGTGGTGGTGTGTGGCGGGCGGTTGAGGTCGGTGGGTGTGTTCTTGCGGCGGACGATGTGTCCGGCGGCCAGGTGGCGCTGGCAGATGGTCAGCACCGGTGGCCCCTCGGGGAGCCGGTCGGGACGGCACTCGGTGGCCCGGGTGCTGGTCGGGAAGAGGGGCGCCGGCAGGAGGTGGAAGGCGGAGTGAACCTCTGCGGTGGCCTGCCAGAGCCGGGTTTGGGCGGTGGCGAGGTGCCGGCCTGCGGTGGGGTGGGAGGGCCGGGCTGTGTCGGCGAGCTGGTCAACGAACTGGTGCACGGCGGTGAGGTGGGCGTGGAGCACGTCGAGGTGTGTGCGGTCGACCGCCGTGTGTTCGGCCTGTGCGATCTTTCGGTGGTGGCGGATCCCGGCGGTGGAAGCGCGGAGGTAGGGGTGTGCTTCGTCGGGAGAGGTGGTGGTGGTCAAAGAGGGCGGTCCTTCCTGCCACCGGCCGGTGGGCAGGGTGGGCGAATGGTCTCGGCGGGGGACGGCGTTGTTCAGAGGGCGGTGCGGGCGAGGGGGAGTGCGCCGAGGGTGAAGGCGTCGGGCTGCTGGTAGTTGAGGCGGCGCAGGTCGACGCCGGCGGTGACGGCGGCGGTCTCGATCTGTGCGCAGGCCGCGTCGAGCAGGGCGTCGGTCTCGGCGGTGACGGTGACCAGGCCGGTCAGGGCGACGTCGGCGTGCCCGGCGATGAGCTGCCGTTCACGGGCCTTGACGTCGGCGTATTCGACGGAGTCCTCCTCGCTGTCGACCTGGCCGCGGCGGGCGCGTTCGTTGGCGTCGGCGATGATCGCCGCTTTGCGGCGCTGTACGTCGCGGAGCGCGGACTCGAGCCCCTGCGGGACGTAGATGAGGGAGAGGCTGCGGCGGACGCCTGTGGTGAACATCAGCCCGTGCAGGAACCCGGCGTGCGACTCCGTCCGGGGCCAGTTCTCCACCCAGTACGTGGCGTGGCGCGCGGTGTCGGTGGCGAGCCGGTCGTATTCCTCGACCTGGACGACGGGGCCGGCGGCGGCCGGATCGGCCTCCGCCCGGCCGGTGTCCGACCACTGCTGCAGGGCGGCGAGGGCCTTGGGGTCGTAGGCGGTGCGGGTGACGGCGGCGATCTCCCGGGCGGTCAGCCAGCCGGTGACCATGAGGCCGGCGTTGCGGGCGGCCTGGGCGATGGAGGAGGTGGTCTGCTGCAGGACCGTGAAGGCGCCCGGCAGTCCGCCGCCCGCCTGCGAGATGAGCCGCTTGGCGGCCTTCAGATCGAGGGAGATGGCGAGGTAGGTCTCGTGCGGGGCGGCTGCCGGCCCTGCGGAGGCGACGAGCTCGGAGTAGATCTGTCCGGCGACCGGGGTCTCGGACCGGCCGTGTTGGGCCCAGTGCCGGGAGAGGGGGTCGCCGGAGTCGGGGACGGTGCGTTCCAGGACCTGCACGGTGGCGACGTGTCCGGTGCGGGCGGTGCCGGCCAGTGCACGGCCCCAGCCGTTGACGTTCGCGTTCTGAGTGGCCGGGTCGAGCAGGGCGAACGCGCGGGAGGAGGCGCGGGCGACGGCGGTGAGGGTCTGCCGGTGCGGGTCGTGGACGGCTGCGGCGCCGTTGGCGGAGTCGCCGGGGGTGACGACCTTCAGGGAGGCGGCGGTGCCGGGCAGGTGCAGGATGCCGTCCCGCTGCGGGCGGGTGACCGGCCGGGCGAGCCAGAGGGTGTGCCCGGTGCGGCGACGGATCGCGTAGCGGGTGACGATCGGTGCCCAGTCGATCAGGGACCGGCCGTGGCGGCGGATCACGGCCAGCGCGGCGACGGCTGCCCACAGCGGGGCCAGTGCCACGGCGCCGAGCAGCCCGGTGGAGATCACCGTCATCAGCAGCAGCGCCAGCGCGCCGGAGACGAGGACGAGTTGGGGGAGAGAAAGACCGAGGAGGATGCCACGGCGGGACCGGTGTGGGAACTTCACCGTGACCGGGGCGACGGAGAGATCAGACAAGGGGTTGGTCCAAGGGACGCTGGCGGGGTCCGGGGGCGGGGAGCGAAGTACCCGTCCCGCCCCCGGGCATGGCCAGGGCGATCAGAGGCTGGTCGGGGGAGGCGGAGGGAATGCCGCGCCGCTGCCGGCACCGGCCGCCTGGGAACCAGAGGGCGGCGGGGCGCCCTGCGGCGGAGGCGTGGTGGACGGTGGAGTGGAGATCCAGCCACCGATCTGACCGGAGGTGGCACCGGAGCCGGATCCTGAGCCGCCACCGGCGGGGTCGCCACCAACCTGGCCGTTCGTATCGTCGGTGACGCTGGTCGGCGCAGGCTGCACGGCCCTTTCCAGGCCGGACTTGACGGCGTCTCCGCCAGGTGGGGCGCTCGAGCCGCCGGACTGCCCGCTTTCCTGATCGGCGCCTCCGCTGCCCGGACTGGGGGCGATGTCGCCGGGAAACCCGCCACTCCCTGGGATCGAGTCCGGCCCTTGAGGAGCGGCCCCGGCTCCCGCGCCCGCTCCGGCTGCCGCGCCGCCGGTTCCTGCGGTGGCCGCCATCGCGGCCGCCTTTCTCCCGACGCGCTCGGCGTGCTGCTTGGCGAGCTGCGCTCCGGCGCCACCGGCGCGGTGCAGGGTCTCGCCGTCGGAGCCTTCGGCTGCCCAGTGCACGAACTTGAAGGTCGCGTAGGGGCAGAGCAGCACCAGGATCATGATCACGATGCCCGCAAGGACGTCGGCGAGTGCGGCCAGGCCGTCTGTGGCCTCGGTCTTGCCCATGGCTGCGACGCCGAGGACGAAGATGATCGTCATCAGCAGCTTGGAGACGACAAGGGTGGCGGTGGCCTCGATCCAGCCCTTGCGCCAGCGGCGTGCGACTTCCCAGCCGCCGCCGGCCCCGGCGAACACGGCCAGTGTGACCATGACCAGGATGCCCACCTTGCGGACCATCATCACGCACCAGTAGAGAACGGCGCCGATGCCGGCTCCCAGGCCGGCGAAGACGGCGACAAGCCATCCGAGCCCGGCGAGCGCGGGTATCTGATTGACCTTCACGATGCGACGGACCGCGGAGGCGATGTCCATGTTCGCGGCCCTGAACAGTCCGGCGGACAGGGCGTCGACGACTTCGATCGCGACGGTGGTCAGGGCGATGGCGGCGAACGCGAAGAACACGCCGGAGGCGGTGCCGGTGAACGCCTGCGTCAGGGCCTGCCCGTCGCGGCGGATCGCGGCGCGCACGAGCTGGGCGCAGAAGGTGGCCACGAGGACCACCAGGCCGATGGGCAGGATCGTCTCGTAATTGTCGCGGAACCAGCCCGCGTTGAGATCGACCCTGGTCGTGCTGTCGACGGCCTTGGACGCGAGGTCGGCGGCAGCGGCGGCGAGTTCGCCGACGCTCTTGGCCATCCAGTCGCCGATCGCCTTGCCCGGGTCGGAGGCGAAATCCACGGCTTCGCCGACCGTGCAGACCACGTCCGCGAGGGGGAGATCACAAAACCCCATGGGGACTCCTTTCGGTCAGGGCGCGACGGTCGGGGCGATGGCGACGAGCGAGCAGTCGGCCGAAGGCCGGCACTGCACGGCGAGGGTGATGGACCGGTCCTCCGCCCCGCCGCCGCCCTTGGCCCAGACGATGGTCTGCTTGCCGGTGACGGTCACGGCGTAGATGTACGCCTCGGTGATCGCAGAAGGGTCTTCGGCCAGGGCCTGCTTGAACGCGGCCGGATAGTGGGCCTCGGCGACGGCGGCAGTGGCATGCTGCCTCTGGTCGGCCATACGCGACCACAGGGTCGGGTCGGGCATCTGCGCGGAGACCGAGGACCAGTCGCCGTACTCGCTCTCCTTCGTCATCCACGCCTCCATACCGGCAAGCTGCTGCTCGCGGCTGGTGGCGCGGGTGTCGTAGGACCACAGCATCTCGGCTGCGGCCCGAGCGAAGGCGAGGGGGTCGGATACCCGCGGAGGCCGAGGCACCGACCCCGCCTCGGCTCCTGGTTGCGTGGAAGCGGCGCTCGACGGCGCCGAGCTTGGCGGTGTCGACGGCGCCGGGCCGACAGACGCGTCGTGCTGCCCGTGGCGGCCGGTGACGTAGGCGGTGACGCCGGCCAGGGCCAGCAACGACGCCAGAACCACGGAGATCACGAGGATGCGGCGGTTCGCCGACCAGCCGGCGCCGTAGGCTGACAGAGAGAATCGGTTCCTCATCACTGGACCTGCGACCCCAACGCCGAGAAGAAGGCGACGATGCCGTTCGCGGCGCCAAGGCCGAGGGCGGCACCCGCGGCCACGGTCGCCCCCTTCTTGCCGTTCGCCTCGGCCTGGTGGCCACCGGTGTGGTGGCCCCAGGCCCACACCGCCAGGCTGACGGCGAGGGCACCGACGACGGCGATGATGCCGAACATGTTGATGGAGCTGACGACGCTCTTCAGGACGGAGAGCCCCGGCAGGCCACCGCCCTTGGGGGTGATCCCGGGGTCGAAGGCGAGATAGAGCCGGTCGGCGAGAGATGTCATGGGTGCGGCAAGGCTCCTTACGTACGCAGGCCAGAGGGTAGACGTGGGGAACGGAAAGGGTGGGCCGGGCGGAGGTCGGCGTCACAGGACGCGGCGCACGGCGAGGACATTCCAGTCCTTGAGCGGGGTGATGCGTACGGGCCTGCCCGTGCGCGGGGCTTCGATGACGAGCCCTTCGCCCAGGTACATGCCGACGTGCTCGGGGCGAGTGGCGCTGCCGCGGCTGAAGATCAGGTCACCGGGCTTCACGGCCTTGACGGAGACCGCCTTGCCCTCGTTGACCTGCGTGTACGTGGTACGGGTGAGCTGGATGCCGGCCTTGGCGTACGCCTGCTGCATCAGCGAGCTGCAGTCGCAGCGGCCCATCGGGTCTGGGCCGTGCGGCGCGGTACAGGTGCCGCCCCACTGGTACATCGTGCCGAGCTGATGCATCGCCCAGACGATCGCCTTGCGGGCACGTGGGTCGGCGTCCTTGGGGATCTTGTAACCCTTCGGGACGGCGCCTTCCGGGATCTTCCCGAAGGACGAGCCGTCTTCCGTGGTGCAGTCGGACAGCGAGGGTGCGTCGTCGGCCTGCTGGTCGGCATCGTCACCGGCGCCGGGGAAGGTGGCGGCGATGGCCTTCTGCAGCGCGGTCGCCAGTGGCTCCCACTGGGCGTAGGCGTCCGGGTAGCCGGATTTCTGCACGGCTTGGGCGGCCTGTGTCACGGTCAGCTGCTGCCAGCCGCTCACCTGCAGAAGCGCCTTGTAGAACCTCTCGGACGCGTAGACGGGATCGCGGATCTGCTCGGCCGTGCCCCAGCCCTGGCTGGGCCGCTGCTGGAACAGGCCGAGGGAGTCGCGGTCCCCGTAGGCGAGGTTGCGCAGCCGGGATTCCTGCATGGCGGTGGCGAGAGCGACGATCTGCCCGCGCTTGGGCACGTGGAGACTGATCCCGGCGGCGACGATGGTCTGGGCGTGCGGGATCTGCTCACCGGGCAGGTCCAGGCCCTTGATGGAGATGTCGGAGGCGTCCGCGCCGTCGAGGATCTTGGTGACCTGTTCGGTGACCTTGTCGGTGCCCAGGTCGGGCAGGCACTGAAGGGACGCGCTGCTCTGTGCGGCGGCTTCGCTGGACGTGGCCATCATCATGGCCGCCCCGCCAAGGAGGAAGGGGGAGAGGACGACGACGCCGATGCCGGCGGCGAGCGCCTTCAACCTGCCCGGCCCCCTTGCACAGCGGAGGGCGCGGGCAGGGACGGGTAACGAGACGTCACGAAGGTCTCCTTCGGAGATGATGCCCGGCGTGCCGCGTACGCGTGGAGACGAGTGGAAGGGGCGCGGCGGCCGGGGTGGTCGATCGAGAGGCGCCGGCCTGCGGGCGAGTTGCCGCTCGCTCGCGGGCCGGGGTAGCTACGTGTGCCGGGGCAAGCGGGTGCCTTCGCGAGGCGTGGTGGGAAGGCGCCAGCGGCGGTGTGGGTTAGGCGGTTCCAAAACAGTAGGCCCGGATCGGCGGTTGACCAAAAAGTCGTCCTGAGGGATCGGAATCCGTACCCTTGGCAGGGCACTTCTTGGTGAGCGGCCAATTCGCCCCTACAGTTTTGGGACTTCCTTCGCTCTCCGGTTCGCGGGTTTCCGGGCTTCTGCATGCCCGATTTCCAGCCTGCCCGGATTCTCCTGAGCGAAGGGTGCCCTCTCGAATCCCTTATGTCCGAACCCGAATCGGGGTATCTCTTTGCCTTTTTCCCTTCATCAGGGCGACGCCCTGCGCGTGCTGTCCACGCTGCCGGACGACTGCGTCGACTCCGTGATCACCGATCCGCCGTACAACTCCGGCGGCAGGACCGCCAAGGAGCGAACGTCCCGCTCGGCGAAGCAGAAGTACACCTCCGCCGACGCCCAGCACACCCTGCCGGACTTCACCGGCGAGAACATGGACCAGCGCAGCTACGGATTCTGGCTGACCCAGATCATGACCGAAGCCCACCGGCTGACGAAGACCGGCGGGACCGCCCTGTTGTTCACCGACTGGCGCCAACTCCCCATCACCACGGACGCGATCCAGGCCGCCGGATGGCTGTGGCGCGGGGTGCTGGCCTGGCACAAGCCGCAGGCCAGGCCGCAGAAGGGCCGCTTCACCCAGAACTGCGAGTTCATCGTCTGGGCATCGAAGGGCCCGATCGACGGCTCCCGTAACCCGGTCTACCTGCCCGGCCTGTACTCCGCCTCCCAACCGTCGGGCTCGAAGCGGCAGCACATCACGCAGAAGCCGGTCGAGGTGATGCGCGAACTGGTCAAGATCAGTCCCGAAGGCGGCACGGTGCTCGACTTCTGCGCCGGCTCCGGCTCCACGGGTGTCGCCGCCCTGATGGAGGGGCGCGACTTCATCGGCGTGGAGAAGACCGAGCACTACGCCGGTATCGCAGCCGACCGGCTGACCGAGACCGTCCGTCAGACCCTGACCCAGGACGACGTCGTCCTGACCGCCTGACACCACCGCAGCCCACCAGCCGGTGCCGGCTCAGTGGTGCCGCGTTCCCCCGACAGCCACGGCGCAAGGAGGCCCCGCCCCGTCATGTCTGAACCCGTAAACCCGCCCGATGAGGGCGAGCTGGAGCCGGTGCGCATCCCCGATCCCCACCTCGAAGAGATCGAGGCCAGCGTCCGGAAACTGATGGAGCAGTCCGCCCAGCAGACCCGGCAGCTCGACCACCTCGCCTCCGCCCCCGCACCGCCCACGGGCGCGTCCCCGTTCGCCGCCTTCGGCATGCCGGGCCTCGGCGGACCACTGGCGGCGCCGCCGGAGCCTCGGCCGATCCTGGAGCTGGAGGGTGAGGAGTACGAGGACGAACTGGACGCCCTGTCGGACTGGGTGGACGACTTCCTGCTGCCCGTCTACGGGACCGAGGTCACCACGGCCGCCCCGTGGTGCCTGCAGTGGCAGGAGCACAGCGACGTCGTGGCCTGGCTGCACGCGCTCTGGCTCGCCTACCAGCAGCACAAGGACCCCGAGGCCGGACTGAGCGGTCTGCTCGTGTGGCACCGCGACTTCCTCACCCACGCCATGGTCGCCGTCAGAGGGCCGGGCGGTCCGCTGTCGGCGTGCATGACCTCACCGGACCGGCCCGCGCACCGCCTCCTGCCCGGCCCACCGCCCTCGGCCCGCACGGAGAAGGCGAACGCGTCGGATGCCAGCGTGCCGGGCGAGTCGACGTCATGAGCGCCGGGCAGCGGCCGGCCTTCGGGCTCAGCTTCGACCCACGCGCCCTGACCGACCTCGTCCAGGCCCCCAGCGACATCCGCGACCTCACCCTCGTCTACCTGCAGGAGGTCGTGAACACCGAGCGCTTCGGGACGAGACTGACCGGTGACCTGGAGGGCTACCGGAAGCTGTTCGTGGACTCCCGCAAGGAGTGGCGCGTCGTCTACGGCATCCGCCCGGCACCCGAGACGTCCGCGCACCGACGGGAGATCCACGTCGTCGCGGTACGGCCCCGGGCCGACAACGACGTCTACGACACCGTCGGCAAACGCCTGGGGATGACCCGCCGGCCGCTCAGCGCCCGGACTCACGCAGCCCGCTCCCGTTCCCCGCAGCTCGCCACCCGCGGGCCCATTCCGAAGCCCGGACCGCTGCCCTCCGCGATGCCTGGCCTTCCCCGTCCGGCTCAGGTGCCCACGTACCGCCAGGCCCGCTGACCTGAAGAGGTACCCCGCGCAGCCCCACAGCCTCAGCCCCGCTCACCGAAAGGGCCTATGTACCCACCCGAACTCGACCTCCGTCTGGACGGCTTCGAAGCCGCCGACGAGCAGACTCAGGAAGCGTTCTGGCGCGCGATCCAGATCGAGCAGACCGAACTCACCCCGCTGGCCGAGCATCACACACCCGACGGCGCGAGCTACCACGTCCTCCACAACGGTGCCGTCACCTGGGGCATCCCCGGGGAGCCGCAGCTCGTCGCCCTGCACCTGCAGCGCGACCCTGCAACGAAGACGTTCCGCTTCGCTCACGCAACACTGCCCCTGCCGGCGATGGCACAGTCCTGGCTCATCCACCGAGGCTGCCCGCCCAAGGAGATCAGCCTGGCGCCCGGCACGGGAACCACCCCGGCGGACGAGACGACCCGTGCGCTGGAACAGCGGCTCATGAGCGACGGCGACCACTTCGCCCTCCTGCACAGCTACACCGACGACGATCCCGAGAACTCCGCAACCGTCGTCGTCCTGCGCTCCCTGGACGAGCACAGTCCTTCCCCGTTTCGGGTGCTCCACGAGGACGTGGACACCGACTCCTGGACCCACACCCTGCGCGAGGGCGGCTTTGCCACCTATGCAGAAGCCCTCCAGTGGTGCGACGACGCCCTCAGCGGCGAGGCTCCTCCTCTGCCGCCGGTCCAGCCCCCGGTTCGGTCCGCCCAAAGGCCGGCCAATTCCCTTCCGGTCCCCGCACAACGCCCTGCGGGCCGCAGCCGCTGAACTCAATCTTGTGAAGCGGCCGGAAATATAGACGACGATCGCCGGTTAGCCAAACCGGCGAATCCATGGACTCTAGTAGCGGCCGACAGGGCGAACGCCCGGTCCGCCTCTCTGCATTCCCCTTTTCCCGTACGAAGGTTACTTCCGCATGCGCTCATCCCGAATAGCGCTGTCCGCCGCAGTGCTCGGCGCGCTCGCCCTGCCGCTCGTGTCCGCGACGGCGGCCACGGCAGCTCCGGCATCCGCGCCGAGCATGATGCCGACCACCCGGGCATGCGACCGGCCCGACCCCTGGGGCAGTGGCACGCAGGCCGTCGACATCCGCTCCAAGGCATCGGTCAAGTCCACCCGGCTCGGCATTCTCCACCGCGACCACCGCTTCACCGTCCACAAGACCAGCGGGAACCGGCACCACATCACGGACACGACCACCGGCTCGAGGGGCTGGGGCTCCGGCCCCTACGTCTACCGCGACGTCCGCATGTGCCTCGGTTGACAGGGGTTCGAACTCCGCCTGCCTGTATCCCGTGTGCCTCCCAGGAAGGAAAGCCCTGTGTCCGACGATGCAGACGATGTCGTGGGCGTGCTCACCGAGCAGATCGAGCAACGCTTCGGCATGTACATCGGAACGCTGAAGGCCGCCGTCACAGCCGCCCCGGACGCTAACCGACAGGCCACCGACATCGTGCGCTGGCACGGCCTGCTCACCGAATCCCAGACCGTACTGGAGCGCGCGGAGGACGACCTCCTACGCGCTCTGGAAAAGCAGCCCAACGAGGTCGATGACCCCACCATGGACCTCGCCCACCGCGTCAACGCCGCCGTCTCCACCCGCGACGGGCGTGCCATGGTCGTGCGGTGGCTGCTCGACCCTGACGCACCGGGCAAACGGGGTCCCGCCGCAGACCGGCTGGCCCGCCTCAACCGCAGTCGGCGACCGGGCCCGGCCGTGCCCACCAGCGCACCGGCCCGGCCCGCGACGGCGACGGCCACCGGCCAAGGAGCCCTGCGATGAGCGTCCGAGACAAGCCCTGCACCCAGGACACCCGACTCCACGAGGTCTTCGGCGTCCCGGTCACCGACCTGTACGCGCAGGCCGCCGCCCCGGACGCCTCCGCGGCCGTCACCCGGGCCCTGGAACTGCGCAGCTTCCTTGCCTTGGCCGAGGAACAGGTCGCCCGGATTCGCGACCGCGTGCACGAGGCGATGGCGCCCGAGCGCGACATGGACGAGCTGTCCGCGGCTGATCTGCGGATGGACACGCAGTGGCTGGAGGCAGCGCTGTCCGCCCGTGACGGCTACCGCGCCGCGCTGGACGACCTGCTGCACACCATGCCCCCGCTCCACGCGCAGGCCCGACCCACCCGATTCGCCCAGCAGACGGTCACCACCACCCTGCCCCCGGCCTCCGCCGCCCCGGCACCCGCGCATGTCGGGGCGGCCCGCAGCCGCCGACGATGAGAGCCCCTGCCGATTGCCCCCTCCCACCGCCGCTGAGATCGCCGCACGGATCGAGGGCCTGTACGGCGCCGAACTGCCCGGCCTCGAAGCACACGCCCAGGACCAGGCCCCCGGCATGCTGGCCGCTCTCCTCGCCAGCCACCACACCCTGGCGTTCGCCGAACAGAGCATCACCGCGCACCGGGAGCGGCTGCAGCACCTGACCCAACCCGAGCGGCAGATCGGCGCCCACGAGGTCTCCCACATCCTCGACTGCGCCCGCCGCCTCGCCGAAGCCGTGGCCGTCCGCGACACGCAAGCCGCAACCGCCGACGCGGTTCTGCGCAGCCTCGGTCGCGCGCCGGCACCGGAGTCGCCCACCACCTTGGCGGCAGCATCCGTTGCCGCTCCACCCAAACCGGCCGCGAGCCCCGCCCCGAGCCGCTGACCCGCCAGCACCCGGCCTTCCGCACCCCAGGAGTTCACCCCCTTGGCCATCACCGGTCTGCCGCCCGCCGACGACGCCGACGTCGCCCGGGTCACCGAAGCCCTCCAGATGATCACCCCGCGCTGGAACGTGCGGATCCTCCTGGCCCTGAACCAACCGCCCCAGCGCTACACGGAGATCGCGGCCAAGCTGCCGTATCTCCAGAGCGGCCAGCTGCATCCCAAGATCCGCTCGCTGTGCGACGCCGGCCTCGCCGAGCGCACCGAACACTCCGCGCGTCACGTCACCTACGGCCTCACCATCCGGGGCCGACAACTCCTACCGGTGCTTCCGGTGATGGCTGCCTGGGCCGAGGAACATCTGGAGAAGCCGGAGCAGCCGCTGTCCGCGATCGAACAGGTCGAGGACAGTCTCACCCTCCTCGCCCGCCGACAGGCTGCCGCGATCCTGTGGGTGCTCAAGTCACGGCAGGAGGTGTCTGCTCGGGCCCTGGCCCGCATCGTCATCCCCGACGGCTACTGGACCAACATCTACCCGCCGCTGCGTCAACTCATCGATGACGGCCTGGTGATGACCGCGGGCAACGGGCAGCCCTACCGCCTCTCGCGGGCCGGTGACGCTCTGGGGCCCGTTTTCGGAGCCCTTTCCCTATGGTCCGCCGGACGACCACTCGACCACGCCGCCCGGCATCCGCTCTGGGGGCGACCCGCCCCCGGACCCGCGAGTCCTGCTCCCGCCTGGACCAGCCACCAGCCCATGATCCCCGCCCCCGCCGTACCGACGCAGCCCGCACGCCGCCCCGGCTGGCAGCCCAGCGAGTTGTTCTCCCATGCCATCCCCGCCCGAGTGAAGGCTGTCCTGCCGACCGGGGGAGCCCGCCGGTGATTCCCGCTCTCTCCCACCAGCAGCTCCACGACATGTGCACGATGCTGTCCTCCGCGAGCCTGATTCGCCTGGTCAGCGAGATCGACGACCACGGAGCGATACCGGTGCGCGGCCTGGCACGCACCCTTGCGGACCTTTCCACCCGCCAGATCCGCCAAGCCATCGAGCAGGCAGATGCCCTCGGACTCCTCACCCGCACCCCCGGCAGCGTGGGCCTCTCGGCGGCCGGCCGGGATCTCGCCGACCTCTACGACGCGACCGCGCGATGGGCCCGGCGGCACAACTACCCCGCTCCGCTGTGCGACTTCGCCGGACGGATCCAGCACACCTTCGCTCTTCTGGGAACGCCGACAGAAGGCACGCAGGATCCCGACGGTGAGCACGTTGCCGAACTCGGCCGCATCCACCGGCTGATGGCCGAGTGGGTCCACACCCATCAGCGAAACCGCAGCACCCATGGCGTCGCCGCGTGACGTCTACCCCCGGCCTCCTGCGCGGGATCTACCTGCCGCGCAGCACCGACGGTGCCGCCTTCGCGATGGCCACCTACGGCATCCCCCTTCTCGTCCTCGCCGCGACCGGCTCGGCCGCGCTGACCGGCCTCGCCTTCGCACTGGAATGGATTCCGCGCATCGCGGCCTTCACCGTGGTGGGCACCATCGTCGACCGTCACGGCACGGCCCGTGTCTTCCGGGCAGCCTGCCTCGCGCGGGCCCTGGCCGTGCTCGCCGCCGCCGGCGTCCTGACCGCGCTCGACGCCGGGTCACCGGCGGTGACCGCCACGGTCATGCTGCTGGCCGCGTCCACCGGCATCCTCACCGAGTTCAGCTACGTGGCCGCCGAGACCGTCGGCGGCGCAGCGAGCCGGAGCGCGGGCGCTCAGGCCCACCGAGTGCAGTCCGTGCTGCTGGGCATCGATCAGACCGCCATGCTCGCCGGACCGCTGGTTGCCGGCCTGCTGCTGGAGCACGGCGGGCCGACCGCCATGCTCGGCACGCTCGCGGCCTTCTCCCTGCTCGCCGCCGCCCTCGGATCCGGGGAACGGAACACGCCGCCGAGCGCGGCATTGGCCAAGGGAGGACTGCGGACGGGATGGGCGACGCTGTGTTCGCTGCCTGCCCTGGCCTGGCTGGTCGGCGGCCTCGTGGTCTCCAACACGGCCATCGCCGTCCTGCAGGCGGCCATGCCGGTGATCGTGATCACCGAACTGCGGCGCTCCAGCGCGGACGCCGGACTCATCTGGTCTGCCGCCGCCGTTGCCGCCCTGCTCGCCATCACCGCCGCCCACCGGGCGATCGACCGCTGGGGCCTGTGGCCGGTCGGCGCCGCAGCCTCCGTTCTCGCTGCCGGAGCGACCCTCGCCGTCTCCCAGGCCGATACCTACCGCAGCTACCTGCTGTTGATCGCCGGCCTGATGGCCGGCGAAGGCGGCCTCACCGTCGTCCTGCGCACCCTGCGCTCCCACCTGATCCCAGCCGACGTCTTCGGCAGCACCCTCAGCCTGACGATCCTGCTGCTCCTGTTGCCGTTCCCCGTCGCCGGACTGCTCGTCACGGTCATCCCACCCTCCCAGCTCGGGCACGCCGTCACCGCCGCCGCGCTACTCCAAGCAGCCGGTCTCGCAACCGCCTTCATCCGGCTGCGCACCCTGCCCGTCCTGCCGACACCGGCGCCCTGACCCTCTGCACGACAAGATCCCTGCCCCCTCATGCCCACCATCAGCCAGGACGGGCCGCCCGACCTTCGCCTCCCCAGGGTGCCGACCATCACCGAGCAGTTCCACGCCTTCGACTCCCAGCACCCATGGGTCTACCGGGCCCTGAAACAGCTCGTCGAGCACAACTAAACGGCCCTGTACGCACGCAGGCTGCTCGCCGCCCACCCCGAGTGGGCCTCCACCATCCATCGAGGCCCGCCGCTGGCGCAGCCCGTGAACGGCAGCACGCAGCCATCTTCCACCCCTGAACTCTCAAGGAGCCTGTTCTTGTCCGACCGTCCCGTCGTCCTGGTCGTTGCTGCCGCCGACATGGAAGCCGAAGGCTACCGGGGCTACTGCCTCGAAAGCGTCGCTGCCGACTACGACGTCGTCCTCATCACCGACGAGGAGCCGTCGTGGGAGGTCCCGTACATCCGGGACTGCATGGTCGTACCCGACCCGACCGATCAGGCGGCACTGTCCGCCGCAGGCCGATACCTGGCCCAACGCCACGATCTCGCCGGGGTGTTCACATGGACCGAGTGGTACCTCGTCCCCGTCGCCCGCCTCGCACGCCGGCTCGGCCTGCCGACCACCACCCCGGAGGCGATGCAGGCATGCCGCAACAAGGCGACCGCGAGGAGCCTGTTCGCCCGTCACGGTGTCCCGTCGGCCGCATCGGTGAGCGTCCGCACTCTCCATGAGGCACGGGCCGCGGCCGAGCGGATCGGCTACCCGGTCGTCCTGAAGCCGGCCGCCCACGCGGCCAGCATCGGCGTGATCCGCGTCGACAACCCCGGCCAGCTCACGGCCGCCTACCCGTTCGCCGACCGGGCCGCCGACCTGGGCCTGGAAAGCACCGACGTGCTGGTCGAGGAGTACCTCGACGGCCCCGAGATCTCCGCCGAGTGCGTCACCTACCGCGGCGAGACCACCGTCGTCGCCGTCACCCGCAAGACCGTCAGCGACCCGCCGTACTTCGAGGAACTCGCGCACTCCGTCGACGCCGCAGACCCACTCCTCGCCCAGGTCGCACCCGCCGCACGGGCCGCGATCCGCGCCCTGGGGATCACCGACGGCATCAGCCACGTCGAGATGCGCCTCGTCGGCGAACAGCCCCGGCTCGTCGAGGTCAACGGCCGACTGGCCGGAGACATGATCGGCCACCTGGTCCGCATCGCCACCGGCATCGACCTGCCGCGCGCCGCAGCCGACATCGCCTGCGACCGCGCCCCCGACCTCACCCCGACCAGGTCCTCCGCTGCCGCGATCCGCCTGATCTACCCTGACACCTCGGGCACCCTCACCCGCCTCCGCCTCGACGGGCCCCGCCCGCAGTGGCTGGAGCGCGCCCACTTCCAGCACCATCCGGGCGACGAGCTGGTCCTGCCCGGCGACGGCGGCGACATGTTCACCGCGCGCATCGGCTACGTGATCACCACAGCGCCCACGGCAGACCTCGCCCAATCCCGTGCCGAACAGGCCGTTCGTGCCCTCGGCATCCAGATCTCTCCCCGCGCCGCGGGTGAGACCTCCCGCAGCGGCCCGAACGCATGAACCGGGCCACCGACTCCGTCCGCCGCAGCCGCGGCCTGCTGACGGGTTACTTCTTCGGCCTCGGGGCGATCATGGCCGTCTGGGGCGCACGGATGCCGGCCGTCCAGCAGGCTGCCCACCTGAGCACCGCGCAACTGTCCCTGGTCCTGCTGGCCGCCGCCCTCGGCATGGTGGCAGGACTGCAGGCCGGAGGACGGCTCACCCGGCCCGAGCGCCTGCCCGCGCTACTCACCTGCGGCGCAGCCGGCCTCGCCGGCTGCCTGGCCCTCCTCGGCCGCTGTGACAACCTCCCCTCGCTGCTCGTGGCCGCGCTCGCCTTCGGGATCACCCATGGCGTGCTGGACGTCGCCGCCAACTCCGCAGCGGTGCGCTGCCAGAACGCCTACGGCAGACCGATCATGTCGTCCCTGCACGCCGCCTACTCCCTCGGCGCCCTCGCCGGTGCCGCCCTGGCCGCGATCACCGCCCACACCACACACCACACCCTCTTCCTGACGACCGGCCTGATCCTGGCCAGCGCCGCGCTGGCCGCCACCCCGGCAACCCGGACGCTGACAGGCACCGACCAGCCACCGGCACCCACGGGACAGGACGAGACCGGAGCGTCGCTGTCGTCCACAAAGCTGTGGCTGCTGGGGGCGCTGGCCGCCGCCAGCCTGCTGGGAGAAGGAGCAGCCGCCGACTGGGCAGCCATCCATCTGCACAGCCTGGACGCATCCGCCGCCGTGAGCGCCGCCGCCTTCGCCCTCTACAGCGCGGCCATGGCCATCGGACGGCTGACCGGCGACCGGCTCACCGCCACCTTCGGGCCCGCTGCCGTGGTGCGAGCCGGCGCCGTCCTCGCGGCGGCCGGGCTCACCACCGGCGTCCTCGCCTCCACCACCTCCGTGGCCCTGGCTGGCTGGGCCCTCTTCGGACTCGGCCTGTCCACCACGGTTCCCTGCCTGATCAGCGCCGCCGGAGTCGGCGGCCCGGGCGCCGTCGCCACGGTCGCCGTCACCGGCTACCTGGGCCTGCTCGCCGGGCCCGCCCTCATCGGCGCCATCGCCAGCATCACCACCCTGCCCACGGCACTGCTGCTGCCCGCACTGCTCGCGGCCACCGTCGCCGCCCTCGCCCACCGAGCCCTGGAGAAACCCACCCCGTGATACCGGACACCGCCCCCGACGCCGACGCCGTCATCCTCGACTACAACGGCGTCATCGGCCTCCAGCCCACCCCCAGTCAGTGGCTCCGCCTCGCGCGCACCGCATCCTGGCCCGAGGACGACCTCACCGGCTTCCAGCACGCCTTTTGGAGCGCACGCGAGCCCTACGACGCCGGTCAGCTCAGCGACACGGCGTACTGGACCAAGGTCCTCGGCGCCCACCCCGGCCCCCGCCTGCTGCGTGAACTGCGCACTGTGGACACCGACATGTGGACCGCTACCGACGACCGTGTCCTGGACGTCCTGCACCGCGCCCATCAGACGGGGCTGCCGATGGTGCTCTTGTCCAACGCACCGCACTACCTCAGCGACGTCCTCGACACCACCCACTGGCGCCGCCACCTGATCACCCGTGCCTTCTACTCGGCCCGGCTGGAGATCTGCAAGCCCGCCCCGGACGCCTACCGGCACGCCCTGGCCGCCACCGGCGTCAGCGACCCGCAGCGCGTGCTGTTCATCGACGACCGCGCCGACAACTGCCACGCCGCCCGGAGCCTGGGGCTGCGCGCCCTGCACTACACCGGCCGGCCCGAGGCCCTCGAGGCAGCCCTGCTGCACACCACTGGCTGACCCTTCCCCGTTCACCCTCAGGAGCCGCGTGTCACCCCACGACGACCTGCACCCCATCGACGGAGACGTCTACGTCTCCCCGCGCTACCTCGCCGGCAGCACCGTGATCGGTGACCCCGGCTTCGCCCCGCTCCGCGACCTCGGCTGGGAACTGACAAACGACGACCTCGGCAACGCCTACCTGAACGCTCCCGACCGCAAGATCCGTCTCGGCTACCTCCCGGAAGGCGAGGACGACGGCCTGTGGCGCATCAACGCCTACCAGGACCCGTTCGGACCGCCGGCCTGGGGTGTCTGCTTCAACGACTCCTGTCCGACGGAGTTCGTCACCGCCTTCACCACCGCGCTCGCCGCGGCGTACGAGCAGGGCCCCGACGCCTACCTCGCCGCCCCCGACCCCCGGAGCAAGGACCGCGACCCGTTCCTCGCGGTCGTACCGCTCATCAACCGCGGCTGGCAGATCGACCGCCCCCGCTGGGGAGTATTCGCCGTCCAGTCCGCCGACGGACTCGCCGGGCTGGAGTTCACCACCGGAGCCCTCGACCCGAAAACCGAGCTGACCACCCGCGACGCCCGCTGGCAGCTGTGGGCCGGCACCTCACTCGACCGCCCCGCCTGGTACGCCACCGCCAGCACCGACACCCCCGTCGCCCTCGTCCGGGCCGTCACCGAGTGCGTCTCCGACCCCGCACCGCTGCCCCGGTGGCGCGAGGACACCCACAGCTACGTCGAGGGCATGGCCCGCCTCACCCCGATCCTCCCGCCGCGCCCACCGGCCCCGACGCCGCTCGACGTCCAGCGCGCCGTCTCCAGACGCCCGGCCGCCCTCCCCGCCGCCAGCGTCCCGCGCTGGAGCACTGCCAGCCGCCCGGCCCTACCGGGCCCCCGCCGGTAACGCCGGCACGACCTCGACCGGAGACCCCTCTTGTCCCTGCAGGCCCCCGAGTTCTTCGCCGAACTGTGCCTCCCCTTCACCGACAGCACCGTCGTGGGCAACACCTACTACGCCACCCCCGTGGCGGGCGTACCGCTGCGGCTGCGGATCGGCTTCACCGCCACCATCCACGCGGACACCTACGGCGGCCTGCGCCTGGCGGTCGTCCACGCGGACCGGGGCGAGATCGATGCGGTGACACTCGGCTTCGTGGACCACGGCACCTTTCACCGCCGCGACGAAGCCCACCACACCTCCGCGCACAGCAAGCAGTACGGCACGTTCGACAAGTACCACCGCCCCGGCCGGCCGTCGTGGGAGGGCGCCGTCACCACCGGGCTGCGCGATGCCATCGAGCAGTACACCGCCGTCTGGTTCCCCGGCGCGTGGCAGGCGTCCGCGCCGAGCCGCGCTGCGGGCCGTACCGCTCACAAGACCGTCCCGCCCCCTCCGGGTCCAGGTCCCGGCCGGACCCGATGACCTCCCACCACCTGATCAAGGAGCCCTTCTTCCCGTGCACGCTCGCATCGTCCGCGGCGCCGTCCGATCCGCTGCCCTCGCCACCTCAGTGACCGGCACCCTCACCTGGGCACCAACCGCGACCGCTCAGCCGACCGAGCCGACGCCCTCTGCCTCCACAGCTCCCCCCCCCGAGACTCCCGCCTCCGACGCCGGCAGCGTCGCCATCACCAAGACGGACCCGGCCGGCGATCCCCTCGCAGGGGCCTCGTTTCTCCTCCTGGACACCGCCGGCCAGGAAGTCGGACGCGGGAAGACCGACGCCCGGGGGAAGCTGACCTTCCCCGACCTCGCCCCGGGCGTGTACCGGCTCAAGGAAACCTCCAGCGGCAGCCCGCTCCACGACGTCGTCGCCGACCAGGACGTCATCGTCACCCCCGGCGCCACCGCCCACCTGACGATCACCGACCCGTTCAAGGCCGCGCAGGTCGTCCTGAAGGCCAAGGACGACAAGACAGGCAAACTCCTGCCCGGTTCCACCGTGAACATCGGCAGCGGCGACAAGGCCCTGCTCACCCTCACAACCGGTCCCAAGGGCACGGTGTCCGGCGAACTCCCGGTGTCCAGCCGGAAGACGGAGTTCTGGGTCAAGCAGATCAAGGCGCCCGAGGGCTACGACCTCTACAAGCCGTCGAAGACGTTCACCGCCGGCCCCGGCGCCCCGGTCACCGTGACCGTCACCAACTCCAAGACCGCGACCACCCCGAAGCCCGACCCGTCGGGGACATCGACGGACAACCCCACCGCCACCCCCTCCGCTCCAGGGGGCAAACCGAGCGAGGGAGGTTCTGGCGGGTCGAAGCCTGCCCCGACGGGCACCAGCACGCCGGACGCCGACTCGTCGTCCGTCCCGGCGGCCGACCCGGGCGACGACATGACGCCGAAGGTTCCGGCCGGCTCCCTCGCCCACACCGGCGCCGGCGCCACCCCGTGGATCGTCGGTAGTGCCGGATTCCTCGTCGCCGTCGGCATCGGCACCGTGGTCGCCACCCGCCGCCGCACGGCGGCCGAGCCCGAGCATGACGACAACAGCAAGACCAGCTGACCCACGATCACTTCTCGACCAGCAGGCACCCGGGCCGCGCGAGCGTCCTCTCGCACCGGTCGAGTGCACGGTGCGAGAGGACGGCCCCGCGGCGGGCACAGACGGCGCTGCTGCCGTCTGTGCCCGGGCGTCATCCCGTTGTCGTGCGTTCCTTGGCCGGTGCCCGGCGTGCTGTCGGGGCGTCCAGATGGATGACGACGGTGGTGTAGAAGCGGTGTACGGCGTCGTCGACGCTGCGGATGAAGCCGGACTCGGCGTTGCCGCGGCCGCTTCCCATGCTCTTGAGCAGAGACAGACGGAACCCGGTGATCTTGGTGCCGTTGTCCTTGGGGAGCAGGTCCGCCGGCTCGGGGCGGAGCCGCTCCAGCGTCCAGCGTGGGCCTCCGGTCTCGCTGTCGACGAGGGTTTCGACGTGGAGGTCCGCCGGTGCCTCGGCCAGGCGGCGGACGAGTCGCTTGGCCCAGCTCAGGGGATAGCCCTGATCGGGCGCCGGGATCTCGATGGAGGTGCGCAGTTTGCCGGTGCGCAGGTCGGCGCTGACGGCCAGGACGCCGGGGGTGCCCTCGATGCGCAGCTCCGCCTGGAGTCGTCCGTCGAGACAGAGCTGGTCGGCGAGGCGGTTTCGGCGTTCTGTGGGATCCGCTCCGCGCTTGGCTCGCTGGACGGGCAGTACCTTCTGTCCGAGTTCGCCGCCCAGCCTGAGGCAGACCTGGCGGATGAGCCGTTCCCAGTTCTCGACCACCTCCAGGGCCCGTGCGTCGCCCTGGCAGAGGGTTTCGTCGTCGATCCCGTTGCGCACGGGGACCCAGGCGGGGCCCATGTTCTGGAAGCCGTGGCAGCCGGAGTTCTCGTGCTGCAGGTAGTGCAGCAGTTCCTGCAGCAGCCAGGCGTGCGCCGCGTTGCCCACTCCCTCGTGCCTGATCAGCATCTGTGCCTGGTGAGTAACTTCCGCCCAGGACAGGTGCCACAGGGCCACCTTGTGCTTGCGCCGTCTGTCGATCTTGACGTCGACGAGCGGGCTGCCCTCCAGCGCGACGTCGTTCGACAGTGTGATCACGGCCTCGTAACCGCGGCGCGCGGCGATGTCCGCGTACGCCTGCACCTGGTCGGTCTTGAGCGCGTTGCCGTTGGTCTTCGTCTCGACCAGCGCGGTCCACAACTTGCCGGCCCGCTCCACACGGATCACCCCGTCCGGGCGCCGCGGGCTGTCACCGTGGGGCAGGGAGACCTCCGTGAACGTCTCCATGCGACCCGCCGGAGCCCCGAACCCGGCGGTGAGTCTCCTGCTGAACTCCGGCACCTGCGCCATCACCGACAGCAGCACCGAGGTGGCACGCATCTCACGGTCCCGGTCGCTCTTGAGCGTCGAGACCGGGAAAAGCCTGGCCTGCCTCCAGGAGTCGTTCTCCGCCAGGGTCTTCTTGACCGTCTTGGGAAGGGTGACCTTCTTCTTCGCGGTGCGGGGACGAGCGGTCGGCTTCTGCGGCTCGACGACCTCGCCCTCCGGCCGACGAGGAGCAGGGATGTCCTCCCCCGTCACCCGCCGGGTCGGCTCCTCGGTCGGCGCCGGACTCGTCGAGTCCGGCTGCTCGTCGTCTTCGGCACCGGCCAGCGCACCTTCCGCCTCCGCGGCCGCGTCGTCCTCGATATCGACGCCGAAATCCGTCGCCAGCCCCGCAAGACCGGTTTCGTAGCCCTGCCCGACGGCACGGAACTTCCACCCCTCCCCCCAGGGCTTCGGCGTAGTCGCGTGACGTCCGGTTTGTGATCACGTGAGGCCGAGGAGTGCGAGGGGGCGGCGGGGGTCGCGGGCGTTGTGGCGGAGGCCGGCCGCGATGTTCTTCGATCCGGCTGCCCGGAGGGCGCCGATGGCGAGGTTGCGCCAGGTGGCCATCGCGCGGGGTGCGTTGCCGGTCCGCAGTTGCGAGGCGTCCTCGGCGAAGGTGGTGTCGCGGACGTGGTGCAGGGCCTCGATCGTCCAGTGGTCCCGGACGAGTCGGGCGAGCTGGGCCGGGGTGGCCTGCTCGGCGGTGAGGCTGGTGACGGCGTAGACGGTCTTGACGGTGGTCTTACCGGTCTTGCGGTCGGTGCGGCGGCGCTTGATCTGGACGGCCTGGCGGGCTCCGGGGAAAAGGAGGTTGTTCACGGTGGCGACCTCGATGCGGCGGATCTCCGAGCGTCCGTGACCGGCGTTCTTGGTGCGGCCCTGGAGCGGGATGTCCTTCCAGGGAAGGGACTTGAGCTGTCGGCGGAGCTTCTTCTGGTTGCCCTTGGCGATCACGATGTAGTGGGCACCACGGCCCATGAGGTAGTCGGCGTGCTCGCGCTGGGTGTGCATGGCGTCGCTGGTGACCACGGTGCCGGCCAGGTCGGCGACGGTGTCCAGCAGCGGCTGGAAGCAGGTGATCTCGTTGGTCTTCTCGCCGACGTCCAGCTGGGCAAGAACCAGGCCGGTGGCGTGCTCCAGTGCGGCGAGCAGATGGATCTTGCGGTCCTTTGCCTTGGCCGCGCCTCGAAGACTCTTGCCGTCCACGGCCAGGCCGCGCAGCCCGGCGGCCCCGGTCGTCTTGGGGCGGCGGTCCGCGAGCCAGCTCCCGACCGCCCGGTCCAGGGCGTCGCCGTCGAGGCGGGCCAGGAGCCTTCGGACCGTGGTCTCGGCGGGCAGAGCCCGCCTGGGCAGAAGCGGATCGGGGTGAGCACCGACCTGTTCGAGCACGTGCGCTGGGGCGTCGGCGATCCACTCACCGACCGCCAGCAACGAGGTCGCTCCTGCCAGCACCGCGCACGCGGTCAGTGCGAGCACGACGGCCAGGCGGTGGCGCACCCCACGTGGATCACGCGGGTCGGGCACCTCGGCCAGCCGCTCCAGCAGGCCCAGAACCTCCTCGGGTCCGACCCGCGAACTCTCACGCAGGTGGTCAAGGGCAGGCGGGATCAGCGATGATGCGTCGGCAGGCACGGTCTTCCACTCGGATCACGGGGCGTAGAGAACTCCATGATCTTGGAAGCCGTGCCTGTCACGTTCCGTGGATGCCGATGGGAGCAGATCGCCACGCACAGGGCGTCACGCGACTACGCCGGAGCCCTGCTCTGCTGAGGCTGGCGATCAGCCGGACGGGTCACGGGCTTCCGGCGGTTGATCAAGTTGTTGTTGTCGGCGTCTTTGTTCCACCCGGAGGGTTTCGACCCTGGCAGTGAGGAGAGCGAGATTGGCCGCAGGGTCGGCGTTGTCGTAAGGCGGCAGAGCGAGGTGGAAAGCGTTAGCGTGCTCTTCGATCGAGTCTGCCGTTTGCTGGAGGTTGAAGCTGCGTTCGCGGAACTTGTAGTACCCGGTGATGCCTGCGCAGATGGCGACCAGCATGGTCAGGCCGATGATGATCGACTTGAGTGGTTGAGTAGTGTCACTAAAGGACTGTGCCCCAGCGTTAGCGATCGAACCGATGATGATCAGGAGCTGGAAGAAGTTGTGCCGCCGACGGTAGCGGTGGCTCTCCTTGCGGAGCTGATCCAGTTCCCCGGGTATGGACTCGCGGTAGGCGAACTGCCTGTTGCGGATGGGGATGTCTAGCGGGGTGGCGTCGATGAGCCGGTTCTCGATTGCGATTTCGAGCTCCAGCTCCAGCTCCTCGCGAGTCAGCCGGTCCCCAGAGGTCCCGGGCCGTGGGCCTTCATGTCTGACTGTTTCTATCCATGAGGACCCAACGAACCCAACAAGAAATGCGATGCCCAGGAGAACGAGCACTGTATTGAAGGGGGCCATGTCGAAGCGCCGCCACGTCAGCGCTGTAGGGATGGCAACGCCAAGCACGCAGAGCACGACACAAGCCCCGAAGCCATACATCAGGCGCTGCCGGAGGTTCACCTCCCGGATGTGCTGACGCAGCTGCAGGACCCGTTCGTTGTGTTCACGCAGGCGCGTAACAGGCCCTAGCGACGGCGGGACGGACATCCATTCCCCCTTCTGATCTGCTCGCCCCGGTCTCGCCTCAGGTTTCATCTCAGCTCGGCGAGCCTGCGGCAGATCGTCTTCATCCGTGCACCCGCACGATAGGGCTACGGCCTTGTGCAACGGGCAGAGTCGCATCAGATGGCGTGATCACGATCTCCGGACCGCGCCATACACGGTCCGGCCCGCCCACCTCACTACGCTGGCCGGCGGGAGCCGACGGCGAACAGGGAGACCATGACGTACGCAATCAACCGCATCGAAGCCTTGTTGGACGAAGGCGTCCGATTGCGGGCGGCATTGGGCCCCAGGCCGTGATCGCTGCAACTTCCTTGGAGAGCGGCTTCTGGGGCGGAGATGTGGTCGGGTGATGAGGCTCGTTGAAAATCCCCAGCCCTGCTCTTCGCCCCACCTAGGCCGTGTATCGAAGACCTTGGGATCATCGAGTGGCAGCTGAAAAGGCTCAGTTACCTGATCTTCCGGCTCGACCGTCAGCGCCCGTGAACCCGGCGATCTACAGCCATAACGACCACAACACCACCAGGGCGTCGGGCGCGCCCCGAGACCGCTGGCGGCCGATCGCCAACGCCGCGGCAGACGCAGGGGCGGGCGGGTGAATGGCCTAGATGATCAATTCCAAGGGGTGTCTTGTGCCTGTGCATCCCTGTGCCGTGACACGTTAGTTGGAACCTGGCCAGGCGGGTTGGAACCAGGCGGCTAGGCTTCGGCTATGCCGCCCCAGCACCAGTCCGCAGGCCCCGCTGACGAGCAGTTGTCGATCATCGACAACTTGAGCTCTCTGCCCTTCCCTGAGGTGGAGGGAAGGCCGGGACCGGACGGCCAGTGGGGTGGGCCCGGGTTTCACCTGGCCGTGCTCCGAGAGAGCCGGGACTTCTGGGAGGACCGGAGCACCGAGATCGTCCAGGCGGCCGAGCAGGAGTTGGAAGCCAACCTCGCCGCTCTGGCTGTCATCCTCACGAAACGTTGGGGCGCCCCGGAAGCGGTTGATCTGTGGCCGTATCTCGGGCTCGACGACCCCGACCCTGACGTCACGACTCGCGAGCCACTCAGCTTCCTATGCAGTGTCGCCGGGAGCATGCAGATGTGGCGGTTGCCGAACTCGGAGCGATGGATCGGCCTGACCATCGGTCAAGCCGATCCGGAGTGGCAGTTCCAACTGCTGGCGGCCGTTGGTGAAGCGTCCTCGCTCGCCCGGTGAACCGCAGCCTGAACTTCTTGCGGTCGGGGGAAACGAGACGAGTCGGGCCGACTAAATGATCGATTTCAAGGGATCGGCTGCGCGCACAAGGGAAGGGAGCCCAACGTCGGTGTGTGAAGACAGAGTTGGACTCCCTCGCCATCGCACTCTATGTGAAGACCGACGACCTGCTGAAGGCATCACCGCATCTGGCTCCCTGGCGTCCGGCCATCGGGATCGCTCCGCAACTGACCGATGCTGAGCTGGTCACGCTCGCGATGATGCAGGCCATGCTGGGCTTCACCTCCGAGGCCAAGTGGCTTCGCTATGCCCGCGCCCACCTGCGGCATCTCTTCCCCTACCTGCCAAAGCAGCCCGGCTACAACAAGCGCCTGCGCAAGGCCGCCGAGCTGCTGCGGCGGGTCACCCGGGTGCTGGCCACCGACACCTCGGTATGGAGCGACGACGTGTGGATCGTGGATTCCACGCCGGTGGAGTGCGGGCGTTCCCGCGAGACCGTCAAGCGCTCCGACCTGGCCGGATGGGCCGAGTACGGGCACTGCGCCAGCCACAGCCGCTTCTTTTGGGGCCTGCGCCTGCACCTGGTGTGCACCCTGCAGGGCCTGCCGATCGCCTTTGCCCTGACCGGGGCCAAGGCCGATGAACGCGAGACTCTGCTGGACCTGCTCGCCGCCGAACCGGGCCTGACCGCCGCCCGGCCCGGACAGACGCTGATCGGTGACAAGAACTACTTCGGCCGCGACTTCGAGCACCAGTTGGCCGAGCAGGACATCCGGCTGCTGCGGCCGGCCCGCAAGGGCGAGGCGGAACGGCCCGGTGCCTCGCTGTTCAAGCCGTTGCGGCAGGTGATCGAGTCGGTCAACGAGTCCTTCAAGGGCCAACTCAACCTCGAACAGCACCGAGGCCGTACACCGGGCGGCGTGATCGCCCGTGTCATGCAGCGCATCCTCGCGTTGACCTCCGCGATCTGGCACAACGACCACACCGGCCAGCCCGTCCTTCGCTCACTGACCGCCTACGACCACTAACCACAGACCCCTTGGAATCGATCATCTAGGCGGGGTGAGGAGGTAATTCGGGGCTGCCTTCGTCTGTAGTGGTCTCGTCGTCGATCAGCCCGTAGGGGGGCCGATCCTCGTTGCGGCTGTACCGGACCACGACGTTCTCTTCCACGAGCACGGGCGGACTGTTGTCGACGATGATCACCTGGGCACCGGCCCCCTGTTCAGCCAGCCAGCTGGTCAGGTGGCGGTAGAAGTCGTCGATGGCGATCGCGTCTGCGATTACCGCGTCCCGCGTGGCGCCGTGGCCAAGGTTCTTCTGCGGGCTGTCGATCATGAGGAAGCCGGGGTGGGCGGCCGATGTTTCGACGGCCACCTCGAAGACGGCCAGCTGCCAGGCCAGGGTCAGGAGTGTCCGGGCGCCGGATGACGCCTCGCGGTAGGAGCCGCCGCGTACGTGAGGAACCAGATTCGTGTCGATCACCGGCTGGCTGAGTTTCGGGTAGCGCCACTGCCGCAGGAGTTCGCTGTACCGGCCGCTGATTCGGCCGACGACCAGGTCCCGGTCCTGTGCGGCATCTCCCAGCCGGTCGCGTTCCTCCCGCAGGCGTTCGATCTGTGCCTCCTGCCGCTCCACGAGCGCGGCGCGCTTCTCCAGGCCAGCCTGAAGCTTCGTCGCGTTCTCGGCGTGCTGGAGATGACGGAGGACTTCCTCGCGCCGGCGCTGGATGTTGTCGCGAGCGGCGAGGAACGGAGTGACGGTGGGCGAAGTGGCTTCGTCGACCGCGGCCGCGGCACGTTCTTCGTCGATGGCGGCGTCTTCTGCCTGGAGCTTCAACGTGGCGAGCGAGCTGTCCAGGCCCTCAACGTAGGCAGTGATCTCCTTCAAACGGGCCTTGGTGGCTCTGATCTCCGCCGCGACATCCAGCCGCCCTTCATCCGACGAGTGCTCGGCTGTGGCGGTGCCGAGCGTCCGGTGCCCGTCGTCGTAGGGCAGCTCGTGGCTGCACAGACTGCACGAGCCGTTCTCCACCGAAGGGGGAACGGGCAGCCGATTCAGGCACGCCGGGCAGGTCGTGACGCTGAGAGGGTCGAACAGGCGCTGCGCTTCGGCCAGCATGTTGAGCTTGACGAGGTCGTCCGCGTACTGCGCCCGCAGCGGCATCATCCGGGTGAGTTGCGTCTCGCAGTCACGTACCACGCCAGCAGCTCGCCGGGCGCGCTCGGCAGCTTGCTGGTGCTCGCGGCGCAGACGCCCGGCGAAGGTGGTGCCGGCTTGCGCTGCCTCGTCGAGGGCCCGTAGCTGCTCGGTCAGCTCCCGCAGCTCGCCTTCGTATTGCTCAGCGATCAGAGCGCCGACCGTGGGAACGTCCTGCTCGTCGACGAACGCCCGTGCTGCGGCGAGTTCGGAGCGTGCCTGGGTGAGTCGGACGCCCAGTTCCTTGATGCGTTGCCCAAGCTCGACGGCGCGGTCGTCGTGAACGCCGAAGACGACGTCGACCACCTGCTTCAGCTTGTGCTTCTTCATGTACTCGTTCTCGAACAGGAAGTTCATGGAGGCGATGCGCTCGTTGGGCAGGAACGCGAGGTTCATGAGGTCGCGGATGCTCAGGGGGTCGGTCCGGGACTCACGGCTGGAGGGGGCCTCCCGCAGCTGAACGCCTTCGAGCTTGCAGTGCCCCAGCAGCAGAGCGGAGAGGCTCTCGGGCGCTCCCGCCGGCTCGATGGTCCTGCTCTCAGGTTTGGAGAGCGGCGGGCTGTCCAGCGTCCCCCGGCGTACGTAGGCGACCTTCGACGGCTCCCCGACGGGCCGCTCGATGACGTGCGGTTCGCCGGACAGCTCGACTTCCAGAAGGCAGGAACGGACCTTCCGCAGCACCTCAGGATGCCGTGGATGGCGCTTCCCACCGAGGCCGTAGGCGATGAACTCCAACACCGCGGTCTTGCCCGAGCTGAATGCCCCGGCCACCACGGACAGGTCCCGCACCCGCTGGTCCTGGGTGAAATCGACGTCATAGTTCCGGCTGACGCCAGCAAGGCGCAGGTGCCGGATCCGGATGCCAGGCAGAGGCTGCATGGTGGTCATCCCTCCCAGGGCATGTCAGGTGCCTGCGGTCCCGGTCCCAGTACGCTGAGGAGCGCGGCACCGGGCCCGCCCTCTCCATCCGGCCGCAGCCATCGTGCGGTCTGTTCCCGCAGCGCCTTGTCGCTGAGCTTGCGGAGGCGACGCACGACGATGGACGCTGCAGTGGCGAACGACGCGGCGTAGGTCGCGGTGAAGCGCGCCCCGAGTTCCCGACCGCGGTTGCTGATCGAATAGGCGAAGGCGCCGTTGCGGTTGTGGACCTCGCAACACCCGTAAGCCACGAGCAGTCCGAGATCGTGCTGGATGCGCTCGCGTCGACTGGTGAAGCGCTGCGAGGAGGACGCGTACGAGAGCACCTGCGGATCGAACCCCGCCAGCCTGAGCATATTGCCCTCCCGGCCGTCGGAATCGACGACGAGGAAGGGATTCGCCGACAGGAAGTCGTAGTACCCGATCCGCTCCAGGCTCGCCCCCTTCGCGTCCTGTCCAGCGACAGCGTCGAGAAGAAGCAGCAGCTGCGCCAGCCGGAAGGCCACCTCGTCCTCCGGCATCATCACCGGCCGGTGTGCTTCCACAGCGAACTCCTCGTAGGTCTGACAGGACAGGCGACGACGGTCAGCCGTCGGAGTGCTCGGCGGCGATCTGCCGCCAGTGTTTGACCCATCCCGCCTTGCGGTTGTCCACGAGCCGGTGCACCAGCCCCCAGCTGTGCACCAGCTCCAGGCGGAGCGACTTCGGCAGTTTGTCGTGCTCGTTGCGTACATCCCGCCAGACACGGGTGTGGAGAGCCCGAAGCGCGTCCTCGGCCACGCATTCGTTGAACTGCATCTCCCATAGACCGTGGAGCGTCGCATCGGCGGAACTGAGCGCCGCCACCTCCGCCGGAACATCCTTGTGCGCGATCTCGCGAGCCACCAGATCGGCATTGAAGAACTGCCTCTTGGCCGAGTCCAGCTCCACGTGGCCGGCCTCGGTCATCTGCCGAATGAACAAGGCGGAGCCAAGGGCGGCTGCCTTGTCGTCCTCGACTTCGAGTACCAGCCGAAGCTGCTCCACGGAGGCGGGGGCGGCCTGAGCGTAGGTCTCGTAGAAGCCGCGACGCACGTCGTCGCCCTCGGGGCTAAGCAGCTTCTTTCGGAGGGCGGTCTCGTCCCAGAGCTGGATGACAATGCTGTGTTCCTTCTCCCTCGCCTTCTTCCACGTGTCCCACCATGCCGTCATGGGGCCGTCCATGCTGGAGGGGATGCACAGAATCCAGCTGGCGATCGTGTGGCCGTTCTTGACGGCTGCCTTCAGCACGTTGTCGAGCGAGTCTTCGACCTGCTTCACGTGCTTCTTGGTGGTGACCGGCATGAAGTACTTGGACTGCCACACTGTGATCGCTCCGCCGAGGTTTCCGGCGAAAGCGTCGATACCCCAGTCGCCCGGGTTGGCAGCGACGGACCGTACGTTTGGGGTCGTCGCGGCGGCAAGCTGAGCGATCATCATTTCGAAGTCGTCGCGGGCTCCGCCGGGGCTTCCCCCGCGGACTGCGTGCACGTCGAAGCTGATTGGCTGGACACCCGTCGGCACGGCTATCGAGTCAGGCACAGCCCACCCCCCATGCGCCGGTGGCTGCACACAGGATGTTCCCCGAGCGTCACACACCGTATCGGCGGAGCCTACACAACGGCCACTCGTCTGATCAAGAAGTGGAACGCACCGGCATCTCAAATGCGGTCCACCGCGCAGCACGGCAATCGCGCGAAACCTGCGGGCCACGGTCCAGGCGTGCACCAGCCACGTCTCGGCCCCGGACCATCTCTGTTCCAGGCAAACTGCGAGGGGTCCTCACCTGGCCTGGCCTGGCCGAATAGAGGTGCGGGCGGTTCCGGTTCCCGAACCTCTCAAGTTCATCAAATTGCGGTTGACTTCCCGGAGTTCAGCCGATCACTGACCCCATGCAGACGACGCAGACGACACGGGAGCGTGTTGACGGCTTCCTGCGGCGCTGGTGCGCCCCCGCCAGTTTCCTCGTCAACACCTACGGCAACAACCTCGTCAAGTCAGGCGAGGACAAGACCCTCGGCGCTCTCCTCTGGTTCCTCGGTCTGGTGATGTTGTTCTACGCCGCCTCGTACTGGAATCGCGAGGTTCTCACAGTGCGGTGGTGGCACGACCGGCACAGGGTCATCATCTTTCTGACGGCCGCGGTCCCCACCACCGTCGGCCTCACTTACCTGAACAGGCCGGAATACTGGCAGGAGACCGCAGGCGAGGGGGTGACATCGGGCAGCTACGCCATCCTCAGGTGGGTGCTGTTTTGGGCATGGCTGGGGCTCGCCTGGGGTACTCAGGAGCGCGACCCAGCGCCCTTCTCGTTCGACGACCTCCCCGCGCGCCTCAGGCGTGCTACTCGTGACCGCACGTGGTCCAACTTTGCCGGCCTCGGCGCCGCGGTGATCGTGATACGCGAGGAGTTCTTCGAGATCTACAAAGCGCCGGTTATCTCCGCTTCCCTGACTCTCGCGGTGGGCGCGATCGTGCTCCTGCACAAGACATACGCAAGGGTGCGAAAGCTGTGCACCAAGGTCCACGCCGACGTACAAGCCCTGCTCAGGGACCTTGATGAGCTGGCCAAGGCTAAGGACGACGACATCGACAAGAAGACCGACGCGGCGCTCAGGAGCTGGGACGCGCTCCACCTGTACCTGTGCGCCGGGATCGACACCGGATACTCGGTGGGGATGCCATTCCTGCCCGCCAGCGCCCTCCAGGGGCTGGAGACGAAGATCCTGTCCACGATTCAGTCAGGCCGCGTCACCCCGGACGCCATCGACGAGGCGGACAAGGAGTTGCGTGCCCTCCAAGCCGCTTGCGCTGATCGTCTCGACCCCCTGGCCTGAATCTCGACCCCGGCGGCCCTCATGCGTGCTTCCCTACCCGGCGTTCGCTCATCTCCAGAAGGCGCAGGAAGGCCGGGGACGACGTGAACCTCCTCTAGACGGCTGCCTTGTACCGTGGGCCAGTGATAGCGCGGGGCCAACCCCGGGTGAGGAACAGGAGCAGGTCTGGAGAACGGCCTGAGCGCGGGCGGGGAAATTCAGAGAGCCTCATCACGGGCGCTCTCACGATGGATCGCGGCTATCACCAGGCACGCCGAGGTGGTCCTGGGCCCGGCTCTGTCGCCCTTGCGCCGCCCGCAGTTCGGCGGCGACCCTTCGGCTGCGGTCGGCCGGGAAGATCCCGGGCCGCATCCAGGTCCCCACGGTGACGTCCGGGCCCGGGACCAGCCACACGGGCACCTGACTGAGCGCGGCCCGCAGGGCCATGTCCGAGGTGCCGCCACTGGACGGGTTGAAGTGGTCGTGGAAGGCGATGACCAGCCGGGGTTGCTCGTTCAGAAGCATGCGGGTGTTGCGTTCGGGGCCGGCCATCCGCCACCGGTCGGGGCGGGAGCGCTTCTCGGCGGACCAGTCCATCGGATAGCAGCGGTGCCGGCCCTCGCCCAGGCCGTGACGGCGGCACCAGCCGTGGGCGGCCCGGTCTGCGCCGGTCGCGGCGCCTTCGATGACGACCAGGCCCTGGCCGTAGCGGGCGGTGAGCCGATCGAGGACGGCCTCGACCGTGTGCGGCCACGGCCAGCGGCGACTCCCGCACACCAGCACCCTCGGCTCGCTTACTGGTCATTTCAGAATGACGTTCGGAGTCGTCGCAAGCAGATGATGCTGCAGGCGAGTTGCAGCAGGCCGAGGTGGAGGTCGGCGCGTATCTCGTAGCGGGTCCGCAGCCGTTTGAACCGGTGGAGCCAGGCGAAGGTGCGCTCGACGACCCAGCGGGTCTTTCCCAGGCCGGAGCCGTGGGCGGTGCCCTTGCGGGCGATCTTCGGTGTGATGCCCCGGGCCCGGAGGAGGCGGCGGTACTTGTCGTAGTCGTAGCCCCGGTCGGCGAACAGGCGCTTGGGCCGGCGACGGGGGCGGCCGCGGGTCCCGCGGATGTGCGGGAGGGATCGCGTTCAGCAGAGGCATCAGCTGCGTGACGTCGTGCCGGTTTCCGCCGGTCAGGGACACCGCAAGGGGTGTTCCGTTCCGGTCGGTGATCAAGTGGTGCTTGCTGCCCGGGCGGGCGCGGTCGACCGGCGAAGGTCCGGTGTGAGCCCCCCTTTGAGGGCCCGGACGTGTGAGCCGTCGATCGCCGCGTCGTCCATCTCCAGCAGCCCCGCCCTGCGCAGCTCGGCCAGTAGGACCTCGTGCAGACGCGGCCAGACTCCGGCCTCGGTCCAGTCCCGCAGCCGCCGCCAGGCCGTCACGCCGCTGCAGCCGATCCGCTCCGTGGGTACATCGGCCCAGCTCACGCCCTTGCGCAGCACGTAGACGATCCCGCGCAGGGCGGCCCGGTCGTCCACCGGCAGCCGCCCCGGATACCGGCGACGACGCGGCGGACGAGGAGGGAGCAACGGGGCTACGCGGTCCCACAGGTCATCAGGCACAAGATCATCCGACACCCGCAGAAGTCTGCCGCCAGCTCAGCCCACAACCAAGCCTTTCGCCAAGCTCATTCTGAAATGATCAGTTAGAGGTCGCGCGGGTAGGTCAGGGCCGTCGGGCCGGGCGGGCATCCCACCGGTAGGCCGTCCAGGCCCGGCGTAGCAGCCTGCGGATCACGATGACCGCGCTGGCCAACGCCACCCACGCGTCCTGCACCACCGCGCGCCGGTCGGTCACGATCGCTAACGCCTTGAACCCCCGGTTGTGCCAGGAGTTGGTCCGCTCGACTACCCACCGGTGGGTGTGGTTGATCGGCACGAACTGCCCCTTCGGGGTGATCCGACCAGCGCAGCCCAGCTCTTCCAGCAGCGCCCTGTTTGACTGTGAGTCGTAGCCGGCGTCCAGGTGCACCGTGATCGACGGTGGCAGACGGAACCCGAACAGGCGCAGGGTCTCCAGAGTGGGGCGCAACAGCGGCGAGTCGTTGCGGTTCGCGCCGGCCAGAACCCAGCCCAGCGGCAGGCCTCCACCATCTACCAGTACCGAGCGCTTCAGACCGCTCTTGCCTCGGTCCACCGGGCTGCGCCCGGTGTTCTGGCCACCACCAGGGGCTTTCACGATGCAACCGTCCACCACGAGATTCTCGAGGTCCAGGCCGATGGCCTCGTCGTATGCCTCCAGCGCCAGCCGGTGCAGCCGCTCGAAGACGCCGGCGGCGATCCACTCATCCCGCCGGGCCCTCATCGTGGTTGCCGAGCAGGTGTGGTCGGCGTGCTGCTGGTAGGTGCCTCCGAGTACGAGGCGGGCCAGGAGCTTGTCGAACACGACCCGGTCGGGGATGCGAGGACGGTGACAGCCCAGCGGATGAGCGGCCGCCTCCCGCTCGGGCAGGAGGGCTTGGAACTGGTCCCACAACGGGTTGGTGATGGAGGAGGGCAGGACGGGCACGTGATCTTCGCTCGGCCGTGGAGGACGTTGACCAGCAAGTCCCGCCGGGGTGTGCCGCTTCGGCAGTAGGGGCGGCACACCCCGGCGGGACGAAGGTCACCCGGCCTGTTCCTGTTCCTGCAGGTCCGTTGCGGGAATGGGCGTGGACATGCGCCAGGCCAAGACTGCCCCGGTCACGAGCCCCACGCCGGCCAGCACGGTGGCGACCAGGAACGGGTCGAGGGAGTGCAGGGTCGGAGCGAACCCGATCCCGACGCAGACCGCCACCCCGGTCGCACCGCCCAGCTGGTCAGCCGCGCGCTGGACGCCCGAGGCGATCCCGGCGTCGTCCTCGGTGACGCCGCTGACCGCGAGGTACTGGAGCCCCACGAGGCCGAACCCCATTCCGGCCGCGATCAGGAGCATGGCCGGGATCATCGCCACCCCGTCTGCCCGCAGGGCCGAGACGAGCGCGATCGCGGCCGTCGCGGCCGCGGTGAACCCGAGGCCGGCCAGCACACACGCGCGTGCTCCCCAGCGGCCCAGCAGCCGGGGCACGAGCATGGAGAAGACGATCAGCGAGACCGCCAGAGGCAGCATCGTCAGGCCCGCGCCCAGCGGGCCGAGGCCCGACCGGTCCTGCAGATAGAAGGTGAACAGCAGGAACGAGGTCGACAACGCCCCGCTCAGCAGCATCGTGGCCAGGTTGGCTGCCACCCGCGTGCGGTGGGCGAAGAAGCGCGGCGGCAGCAGCGGGTTGCGCGAGCGTGCCTCGACCCGTGCGAACCCGGCCCCCGCGGCCGCCGCCCCGGCCAGCGCCCCCGGGACCACCCATGCGGGCGTTTTGGGTTCACCGGCCTCGACCACGCCGAAGGTGAACAGCAGCGGGCAGGCGGTCAGCAGCAGCGCGCCGGGAAGGTCCAGCGGCGGGGCGTCCTGGGCCACGGGCCGGTCACCCTCGATCAGGAAGACGGCTGCCAGCAGCACGACCAGGAGGAACGGGACCGAGACCAGGAAGATCCACCGCCACCCCAGGTGGGCGGTGATGAGTCCGGACAGGACGAAGCCGAGCACGAGACCGCAGCTGGCCACCGCGGCCCACACGCTCAGGGCCCGCGACCGGCGCGGGCCGTCGGGGAACATCAGGACGATGGTGGCCATCGCGGCGGGCAGTGCGATGGCCTCACCGGCGCCCTGCAGCAGGCGCGCGGCCACCAGCAGGGAAAACGTGGGGGCCAGGCCGGCCAGCAGGGACGCGGTGCCGAACAGGCCGGTGCCGAGCAGCAGTACGCGCCGCCGCCCGAGCAGGTCGCCCAGCCGGCCGCCGAGCATCAGAAGCCCGCCGCCGGTGACCGTGTACCCGACCACGACCCAGGTCAGGGTGTGCCCGTCGACGTCGAAGTCGGCGCCGATCGAGGGCAGGGCGATGTTGACCACGGTCACGTCGACCGCGATGAAGAACTGCAGCATGGACATCGCGCACAGCACCAGCCGTGCGCGTGCGGGGGACGGGCTGGGCCCGCGTGAGGAAAGGATGTCCGGGAACATCAGGTGCTCCGTACTCAGAGGAAACTCCGAGCAGCACGAACGTGCCGCTCCGGTCTGATCACGAAGCGGTTGGACGTCCAGGAGGAGTGTGAGTGGAACGTCCCGCCGCTAGCGGGACGTCCTGGTCACTGCGGCGCAAGCGGCCGCGCACGAGGCAGCAGACATGCCGTGAACGCTACCAGGGAGGAGACACCCGGGTCAGGCACCTGCCTGACGTCTCATGTCTTCACTCGTAGGCCCGTTCGCCAGAGCTTCCTGGGCACGGGGAGCTCGTCGTCGCGGAGCACCTATCCGCGCGACCTCTTAGGCGACTGACGTTCCGTGTCAGCCAACGCAGTCGCGGTAGTCACGGACGTGGAGCTCCCTCCGTCCACACATCGAGCACACTCCGGCCCCGTCCTCGGCTCACGATGTACGCTCGCGCGCACAACGCGCATTAGGGGGAAAAGTACCGTGGACGTCATCAGTACTTCGGACCTACTCGTCTGGCGTAACGAACACCGAGGGCGCCAGCTCAAGCAGCTTCTCGCGGATCGGGAAGCCTACGAGCGGCGGCGCAGTCAGGCAGCGCAAGCTATCCGCGAGCGGTGCATGACTCACGAGACCGACGCCGACCGCCTCCTGTTCCAAGACAGCGGAGAGAGTCAGCGCGTTCGAGGACTGGCACGCGCGGACTTCGCTACCGCCCTCGACCCGATCCCCAGTGAACGTCAAGCCCTCGAAGCACGGGAGGCAAGCCTAAGGGCCCATTGGAACGACCCCGTTGTCTGGACCCGGACCACCATCGGCGCTGCCCTCAAGATCTACCACTACAGCATGAGCTGCGGCCGCGTCTCCGGTGCCGGGCGGCATCCTGACTTGTTCCACACGCAGTTCGAGTCCGAAGCAGAGGGGCGTGGTCTGACCCCCTGCGGTGTGGACCACTGCCGCTGGGCCCGTGAAGAGCTGGATCGCCTGCTCCCGCGTGCGCGAACCTGACCACGGCGTTTGACATTCAATCCAGTCGTCGCAGATCAGAGAGTCGCCCCCGACTAACTTCGCTGTCCAAGGACAGTTCGCCGGGGGCAGACAGGAAAGATCCTCGAAAGACTGGCCAACGCGAGCAGGGGCATGTCAACGTAGACGACCTTGCAGGAAACCCCAGGTCAGAGAGGTGATTGCTCGTGACCGTGGCTCCCCTCGGCCCCGGATTCTCTACCACTGTCGAAGCCCTGCGGCGGCGCGAGTGGCAACTCGGCCCGGGCCAGCCCACGCTCGTCATGGACCAGTTCTCTGCCGAGGACTTCAACCTGATTGTGGACGACCGGGCGGACGTGCACGTCAGCAGCAAGGACGGCCGCTTCTACCTCGGGTGGTTCCCGCTCGGGCGTCCCGGCACCGACGGCGAGGGGTGGAAGATCGCCGTCACCGGCACAGCCAAGGTACGCGGCTACCACATGTCCTTCGATACCGAGACGCCGGCCGATATCGTCGCCGCCGCCGTGGCGCGCGTGCTGGAGACCTCCCGGCGCCCGTAACACCGGAGGCTCGAGTCGGAAGTCCGACACCGGAGGTTGCTCTCCGGATCCCGGCGGCACCACAGGCCGCCGCTCACCGCGTTCCCCGCACAAGGAGACTGTCCGTGACTCACACGGAGTTGACCGTCGGCGATCTCATTGACCTGTTGTCCGCCTGCGATCGGAGCGCTCCGGTGCGGCAGGCGATGAACCCGTTCTTCCCGATGGCGCACCGTCTTGCGCAGGTCGTCCAGGCCGTGGACGAGACCGGTCGGCCCGTCGTCTACCTCGCCGAAGGGCGGGACGCGGACACGCAGCTCGGTCATCTGCCACCCGAGGTCGCCGTCGAGCTGGCCTGGCAGCCTCCGGTCCAGACGCCCCCGCGCCGCCCCCGCCGCACCGCCGGCGGCAAGTAGAACCGCATCTCGCCTTTGGAGGCGCCCCTGCATCCCGAGTCTCCACTCGACCCGCCCACCCCGTACGGTGCCCAGTCCGCGTACTGGGTCGGCCCCCGTCACCTGGCCGGTGACGACGGACGTTTCTACGACGCCGTCGCCGACACGCTCGCCGGCCTTGGCTGGACGAGCCTGACGATCGTCCGCGGACGGCAGGAGCCGGACGAGGCGCCGCAGGACCGCCAGGTCCTGCGCAGCACCGTCCTGCACATCAGCCCCGACACCCTCCGCTGGGCCCAGTGGGTGCTGGCGGACGAGCCGTTCCATCTGGGGGAGCTGCCGATCGCCTGGCAGGTCTCCGCACGCGCGGACACGAGCAGCCCGCTCGCGCAGTGGTCCGCCTACTTCACCCCCGACGTCCCGGGGGAGGTCCTCGTCGACTTCCTTGTCGCGCTCGACGCCCGCGATCAGCCCGGTGTCCCGCTGGGCGGCCCCGAGCTGGTCCTCGACGCGGTCACCGCGCACGGCTGGTTCCGCGACATCGACCAGCCCCATGCGGGAGCGATGGACCCGACCGTCACCTCGCACATCAGCCTCGGCGTGGTACCGCCCCTCATCCAGGACGGCGACCCGCGCGCCCTGACGGCTGAGGCCGATGAGGTGGGACCGGGCGGGTGGCAGGCGTGGGCCGAGCCGGCGCCGGGTTCACCATGCCTGTGGGCCGCGTCCTTCGGTGCCGGCGTGCCGCACGACCTCGTCGCGTGCTTCGCCAACGCGCTCAGCTCCACCGTGCCGGTCCTGCGCCGGGTGCTGCCCGAGAGCACGCGGGAGCGGCTCCTGCGCGCTCCGGCCGACTGAGGTTCGAGGCCGGCCGCTCCACCCGCCCGCCACACGTGAAGCTCGGCCAGCCCGATCCGGGGCGGCCGAGCTTCACGCGTTCTGGGCTGCTGTTCACCGTGAGAGGTGAACGTGCCTCTCCACACAGGGCGCAGAACCCCGAACACCAGCGCGGGCTGCTCCAGGGCAGCACACTGGCACCGCAAATGCACGTCGCGTCGAAGGAGATGTCGCAGTGACCGAATCGACCACCGCACCTGATCTGCGGATGGGCCGTTGCCAGTGCGGTGATATCGCGTACGAGGTGGCAGGCGTTCCGGACGATCCGCACCTGTGTTCCTGTGGCCATTGCACTCTGTTGTCCGGTTCACCGGCGATGGCATGGGTCGGGTTCCGCTGGGAGACGCTGACCTGGACCGGCCGCGGCGGGGAGCCGACATGGCACTCGACCTGGCCGACCCTGCGCCGCGGCCACTGCGCGCGCTGCGGCACCCACCTCGTCTCCGTAGCCGACGGCTCGGACCTGGTCATGGTGACGACCTTCAGCCTCACCGGGCAGAGCGGCGGCCTGGAGCCCGTGGGGCATAGCTTCCGTCAGCGCGCCGTGCCGTGGATGACCGTCACCCTCGCTCCCGACCCGCTCCACTCGTAGCAGCACCGGGCTGGGCGCCGTGGAGCATCGCAGGGACCACGTGCGCCAGCGCTCCCGACCGCGATGGCCAGGAAAGCACCGGCGTCGTCATGTGACTGACTGTCAGTGGACTGCTGTGGCCTTGGCGACGGTCTTGTCGAGGTGCCGGTCCACCAGGGCCGGTGAGTCGGAGACGATCAGCAGCACGCTGCCGTCGCGGACCGCGGTCTGCTTCACCACCGTGTCGCGTCCGCCTGCGGAGAAGGTCAGCAGATGGCGCCACTGCTCGTCACCGAGCTGGGGCGGGGCCATCTTCTGCGTGGCCCTGTCGGAAGCGCGCGGGTTCGCGGAATCCTGCAGCCGAAGCCCACCGAACCCGTACGTCATTTCCCTACCGTCGGGGCCCCTTGTACGGGTTCGGGTCTGCTTGCCGTCGCGCGACCGGCCTCCCGCTGAGCGCTGCCCTTCCGCGCCGGGACTTCAGCGTCAGCTGGTCCAGCCGTTCACATCGAAACGCTGGAACAGGGCCGGAAGGAACTCCCACAGGAGGTCCCGGGCGTATTCGAAGTCCCTGAGTTCGTCGTGGCCGAAGCGGAAGACCTCGTAACCTCTGAGCTTGAGGTCGCGGTCGCCGGCCACCATCTCCGCGTACTTGGAGCTGTCGGGGACCTGACCGTCGTCTCGGGTGTAGTGCTGGGACCCGTCAACCTCGAATACGACGCGCTGCCCGTGGGGCAGCAGGAGCAGGAAGTCCATGCGGGAGCGCAGTAGCGCTTCGGGGCCCCGCTCGCGGACGGTCTTATGGTCCCAGTGGAGCCACACTTCGGGCAGGAGGGCCGGGAGGTCGTAGACGGCGGGCCCGAGGATCTGGTGGTAGAGCTCGAAGAGGTTGCGCTGGCCGGGGGAGTTGCCGGGCAGGCTGCGGCGAAGCCGGTGGTAGAGGGTCTTTTTCGCTTCGGCTTCGCTGGGGAGTTGTTGGTTGCTCTGCCACCAGCTCTGGAGATCCCGCCAGCGGATGCCGTCTCCTGCGATCTGGCGGTCGTAGACGAGGACGTTGTCGGGGTCGCCCACGATCTCGATGTCGTTGTCCACTGCGGATAGGAAGCGGATGTCCGGCTTGGTGAGAGAGGCGAAGATGACGTTCTTCGGCCGTCGGTTGTCGGTGAGGCGGGTGGAGACCATGGTGAAGCGCGGGTAGCCTCCGTCGGATCCGGTCTCGCGGAGTTCGATCCCTGCGTTGCGGATGTGCTCGTTGATCGCGTTCATGAGGTGACGCTGGGCGGGCTCGTCGAGGAGGACATCTGCGGAAACCACCTGCTCGAGGAACCGGGCGAACCGTGCGTCGCCAGCTTCGAACGCCCCCAGGTGTTCGAAGAGGTTCTCGGCCGACCAGTCCTCCGGGTTGCGGAAGACGTGCTGCTGGATGTGCTGTCTCAAACTCGGCGTGCGGTCGGCGCTGGGCAGCAGCAAGTCAGCGAAGGATTCCTCACGGTCGAGCACCCAGAAGCGCTCCAGGAGCGCCATGAACCGGGCTTCGTTTCGGGCCATGTCCGTCAGGTCCAGGGCGCGTGCCAGCTCGCGGCGGACCCTCTTGGGTATCTCCGGCGGTGAAGTCTCAGCCCACAGCAGGTCCTCTATCGCGTTGCGCGTCGCGGGAGTCAGGTTCCTTCGGGCCAGGATGTGTTCCGCGACTCGGGGAAGGTCGCCGTCGGATACCTGGGCGAGGCTGCGTTCGACCCGTACGCGCTTCGACCCTTCGTCTTCGGGGACCGGCGGCATGCTCAGCTGGGCAAATGCTGTGTTGAGCGTGGGGTGCGTGTTCTCATAGCCGAGAGGTGAGACGACATCACTCACCAGCTGCCGAAGTGCCGAGCGATCCCTGCTGCCGACCATCCGTCGATGATCCCAGAGCCTCGTCGCCCAGTCAGCGGTCTGCGCTGGCCAGCCGAGGCACTGGGCGCCTGTATAAAGCGCAGGCGCTGTCAGCTCCGTGGTGCTTGGCGGCCTGCTGTGCCGACGGCTGTCCATGGTGCGACGAGCGCGGCGGCCATGGAGACGGCTGCCAGGAGGCCAAAGAGGGGGCCGTAGCCGCCGAGAGGGGCCGCGAGGGCGGCGCCGGCACCGGCGCCGCCGCCGCGCTGGACGCCGAGTGCTACCTCGCCGCCCGGAAGTCGGCCGAGCCGGAGCTCGCCGCGGCCACAGCCTGAGCAGCAGCACACACGGCGCGGGCCTGAACCACGGCGCTGGGCGGGCCCGTCGTGCTGTGTGCGACGGGTCAGCGTGGGAGCTTCGCGGTGCGCTCGAGGCGGGCGGAAGATGATGCGGCGGGCTTCGGCTCGCTGGTGTCGGTGGGGAGGGCAAGAGACGCGACGGTTACGAGGCCGAGAGCGGTGGCGGCGATGCGAACACGCATGTCGGACTGAGCCCTTGGTGCTGGGCGACGAGTGGTCAGTGCGGGCCTGCGGGCCCGGTGGGGTCGTAGGAGTGGGGGTCAGTGGCCGAGGTGGCGCAGACAGTCCTCGAAGGTGGCGTGCGTCGCGTCCGCCGGTCCGGCGTGCCGGTTGTACCAGGCGGTGTCGAGGCGCCTCTCGTGCTGCTGGTGGCCTGCTCGGCAGCGCAGCCAGACCTGGTCGCGGGTGGAGAGGACGAGCCAGTCACGGTATGCGCCGCATGTGGCACAGTCGACTATCTCGCCGTCGAGGGTGATCGGCCAGGGCCAGGGCATCATCCGGCCGTCGAGCTGGTCGTGGCTCGGGACACGCAATTCCGGCGGGAGGAAGTCGTCCACCACCGGGACAGGTTCGTCGGCTCGCATCGCGACCCGTATCCGTTCCACTTCCGACGGCACCAAGCCGTCCAGCCGGGCCCTCATTGTCTCGTGGAGATGGCGCATCTCGCTGATCTCCGCTTCACGATGGCGGCGTATCCGTTGGAACACCCTGACGTTCTCCCTCGTCTCGTCTTGCACGCGTCATGATCGTGCCCTGGGCCCCGACCTGCTTCAATTCACAAACTCCACAGTCACGCCCGTCCGTGCCGGGACCCGGGCCGCTGCGGTGCCTGCCGGCCCGTACGGCGTGCGGCCTGGCCTTCCCTGGGGGCGTTGCTGACCATGTCGCTGGTATCGGCGGGCAGGTCCGCGGTCCGGCGCAGTCGCCACACCAGGACGTCGCTGATGGACTCGGCCGTGTCGAGTTCCCGTCGCCCGACGGCGTCGGTAAGCAGGGCAGCGGGATCGTGGCCGGCAGCTTCGGCGTCGGCGAGGGTGGCGACGAGCGCGTACCAGCCGGGCTCGGCGAGGATCTGCTCCGCCAGTTCCGGTAGCGCCTCGCGCAGTGCCCTTGTCTGCCGCTGGAGGAGGGGGCGGCCCAGGCGCCGGCCGCGCCGGTAGAGGGCGCCGAGCGGCTGGGCGGCAGCCAACTGGTAGGCGGCGCGCAGATGTGCGGCGGCCCGGCGCGCGGCGGCGGCCTGCTGGGCGTGGCCCTTCTTCGCATGCCAGTGGACGGCGGCGGTGATGAGGAAGAACAGCATGTCGATCGCCATGGCAGTCGTCGCGCCGTCTTCGCCCCGGCCGAGGGAGGGGCCACTTTGGACGAGATCGCGGGCGGCCTGCCGCAGTGCCCGGTCGTGACCGCGCTCGGCGCGGACGTGGGAGCGGGAGGCGCGCTCGAACGCGAAGGCGGCGTCACGCAATTCGCGGCGGGTGTGCGCGGCGGACGTCTTTGCCAGCGCATCCAGGACCTCACCAGCTGAGGCGATGTGGGCGGCGGCGACCGCGTCGCCGCCGCGCTCGATGACGTGCACCGCCTGCCACGCCGCGGAGGCAGTAAGTCGACGGGCGACGGACGGTCCGCTCGGCGCCGTACGCACCTTCGCATCGGCCGGCGCGGCGTCCTGGGCGTGGCTTTCGGCGGACCAGCGTTCTCGGATCCGGGGCAGGGACAGGTCCGGCGCGAGACGTGCACCGGGGTAGAACACCGGCTCGTCCTGGGCGTTACGGTCGTCGGGTAGAGCTACCTTGTAGCCGAGCAGGTCCCCGGAGGGGGCGACCCGCTTGCGGATCAGCAGGCCGGCGGCGGCCAGCCGGTCGAAGAACTCTTCCTCGCTGGTCGCGCCGGCCACCGCGCGCCGGACGGTCTTGCGTAGCTCCTCCCGTGCGGTGCGCTCGCGGCCCTGGCGCTCGGCTTTGTGACGTTCGGCGCTGGTGGGTCTCTGGGCGGCGGTGCCGTCTCCAGGCGCGACCTGGTGGAGGCCGAGTTCCTTCTCGATGAGGCGGCATTCGGCCTGGGCACGCTTGCCGGAGCGGAAGTCGTCGGGGCGGCTGCCGTCCTCGCACACCAGGGTGGCGACGATGTGGATGTGATCCTCGGCGTGGCGTACGGCGGCCCACCGGCAGCCGCTCTGTCCGTCACCGGGGTCGATGCCGGTGGCGGCCACGATGCGTCGGGCGATGTCGCCCCACTCCTCATCGGTGAGGATCCGGTCGTCGGCGGTCGCGCGCACGGAGGTGTGCCAGACGTGCTTGGCCGGACGCGCGTGTTCGGGGAGAGCCTGGACGGGCTGGTCGAGGAGCTGCTGGAGATCCTTGAGGGTGGCTTTCGGGTCGCGGCCGGGGTCGGGGGACATGCCGTCGAAGGAGGCCACGAGGTGGGGGTCGGTGTGCTCCTCGTGCTTGCCCGGACCATAGAGGTACGCGAGCAAGCCGATCGTCCGGGAGCCGGCCTTGTGGACGCTGGGGATCATGGAGCGCGCTGCTCGAGCAGCCGGGCAGAGGCTTCGCGCACACTCTCGGCGGCGCGGTGGACGGTGACGATCGCCGCTTCCAGATGGGGTGCCTCGGCGCCGGAGTTGAGGGCCTTAACCGCCTGGTTGAGGTTGCTGCCGGCCCAGCCGAGTCTGCGGCGGCTGTCGAAGAGAGCGGTGATCACTTCGCGCTCGTCGGCGATCTCGGCGCTGGTGCGGTCGAGGTCACGGGCGGCGGCGAGCGCGGCACGGGCGAGGAACCCGGCGACGGACAGGTTGCATCGAGCGGCGGCGGACTTGATCAGGGCGAACTCTTCGTCGTTGAAACGCGTGTTGGGCTGGTGCAGGCGCTTCTTCTCGCGCGGCTGACGCGGACGCTGGCGGGCGCGGGCACTGAGCTCGCGGTGGCTGTGGTGCTGCGACGGCTTCTCCTCCTGCTCCGGCTTCGATCCGCCCTCGGTCGAAGCCTCCAGGACCTGCGCCCCCCGGTGCAGGTCCTCTCCTGCCCCCTCGGGGGCGGGTTCGGTGGAAGCTACGCTTCCGCCCCAACTTGCTCGCCCCGAGACCGAGTTGGGGTCAGAGGAAGGTTCTGGGGTGGTGCCGTTCTCGTGCGGAGTTGTCATCGGCTGTCGGGCCTCGGCGAGCGGGTGCGGAGCTGGATGGCGGCAACCAGGTCGACGACGTCGGCCGGCCCTGCGAAGACGCGTACGGGCCCGGCGGCCTCGTGCTGGACGAGCCACTGGTCGCTCGGGACGGAAACTACGGCGTGTAGAAGCCGCCGTCGGACCAAGACGTCCGCCCAGGCGTCGGCCTCGGCGACCGTTGGGCTGGATGCGCGGGTGGGAAGGGGCACTATGGGGAACTCCTGGAGCGGGGGCGGTGGCCCGGCACAGGCCGGGCCACCGCTGGTGGTAGAGGCTTTGACTTGTTGGTTTGCAGGTCAGCCGCACTCGGGGCAGCGTCCGACGTGGCCGCTGAGTGCCCGGGCCATCCGCGCCTTCGTTGACGCGGCGTATTTTGCGCTGCATTTCGCCGCCGGCTTTCCGGCATGCCGCTCGGAGTGAGCGTTCAGGAAGCCGATCTCCCGCTCGTACTCCTTGCGGAGGGCCGTGAACCGTGGGCAGGTCTTCATCGGGTGCTGCTCCTTGTCTTCGTGGTGGTGTCCTCGCTCCGCAGTTGCTGGAGGGCGAGGCCCAATCGGTCGTTCCGGCCGCCCTTGAGGCCCTCGCGCCGGATGATCTCCCTCAGCTGGACCCGGGTCACGGCTTCGTTGCCGTCCCGTTCGAGCAAGGCCGGTACGTGAGGGCGGACCTGTTCGACGAGGTGCTCCACGGACTGCTCCGGCTCGAGCGGCGGACGCTGCGTCTGCGGACTCCGGGACCTGCTCCGCTTGTCTGCCCTGCTCTTGACCTCCGTGATCGGCTTCCGCTTGAGGGGCACCTTGTGCTCCCGGTCCCCGGTGGTGTCGGTCCCCGTGTCGGGGGTGCTCGGTCCCCGGTCCCCGGTGGTGTCGGTCCCCGACTCGGTATTACTCGGTCCCCGGCGCAGGTCAGGGCCCTGAGCAGGCGCTTTCGCCGCAGTGAGGTCGGTCCCCACGCAGCTGATGCGGTCCATTTGGGACTCGGGTTCGACCGCCCCGGTGCCCGCGCCGTCGCGGTCCCCGGTCCCCGCGTCACGGTTCCCGGTCCCCAGCTCGGTCCCCGCTCCCCGGTCCCCGGTTGCGGGGGCCGGTCCCCTCTCCACGCACGGTCCCCGGTCCCCAGCGGGGTCGGAGGTGGTGCGGGGACCGTCGACGGGGACCGTGGCGCTCCAGACGGTCGGTGCGGGGACCGTGACGGTCGTCGTGTTGTCGTGGTGCGGGGACCAAGGGGAGGGCAGGGGGACTGTGGCGAGCGCGAGTGCATGCCGACGGGCGGCGAGCTGGTCGAGCAGCTCGGCGCGCTGGGCAGGGTCCGTTCCGACCGAGGCCCGGCCGATCGCCTTCGACAGCCGTCGCGTGAGTCGCCGACCACGCCAGTTCTGCTGCTGTTTGGGGGTGCGTTCGGCGAGGCGGGCGGCGAGCGCGACCGCGCGGGCGGTGGCTCGGTCGCGGGTGATCTGCGCGGCGTCGCGGTCCCGTGCGGCGATGCCGAGGCGGGACAGCAGCCGCTCGTGTGCCTCACGCCCGAGGACGGCGAGCAGGCCGTGGGAGGCGGCGCCAGGAGTGCGTACGCGGAGTTCGATGCCCATGGCAAGGTGCCACAGCATCGCCGCCATGACCGGTCCCACGAAGGCGCGGACGGTGCCGCCGACGGGACCGCTCTCGGCGTAGGCAGGGATCACCTGCACTCCGGTGATGACCCACACCAGGGTGCCCGGCAGCCCGGGTGCTCCCTGGATGGCCAGGTTCTGCCGGGCCATCAGCGCGGTTGCGAAGAGGGCGAGTTCGGCGGCGGCGAACATGCCGACGCGTTCGGCGGTACCGGCCATGTCGAGGTAGTCGGCGGCGAACCGCCAGCTCGTGTCCGCGCTGTAGGCGGTGCAGCCGAGCGCGGCGAGCGCGGCCACCTTGACCGCCGGGCTGCCGAGACGTTTCTGCGGACGGGCGCTCCGGTAACGGATCGCCCAGGCGGTCAGGGCCAGCGCCAGGGCGGTGACGGGGACGCCGATGACGAGGAGGAGGGACAGGTCCGGGACGACACCGAGGGACAGAACGGTGGGGTGGGTCATGCGGCCTTTCCGGGAGAGGCGTGCGCCGAGGTGGGCTTCGCCGGCGGGCATGTCGGCGGCTTCGTGCTGGGCTTGGCGGACGCGGATCCACTGGTCGACGGGGCGGTCTGCGTCCCCTTCTTCTTGTTCTTGCGCCTCGATACGCCGAGGGTCCGGTCGCGGTCGAAGACCTTGTTGGCGGCCTGCCGCAGCAGGTCGCGGGCGTGCTTGTGGCTGATCTGCAGGGCGGCGGCGAGCCGGTCGGGGCGCCAGCCCCGGACATAGGCGTGGTCGATGACGACCTGGCGCTCGGCCCCGGTCAGGTGCACGTCGCGCCCGTTGAAGAAGGCGATCACGCGGCCGTAGTCGAGGCGCTGAGGCAGCCCGTCGTGCCAGGGGCGCCGCTCCGCCTCGGTCAGCCCGCCCCAGATCCCTTCCTTGAGGGCGTTCTCCAGGGCGTAGTTGAGGCAGTCGCGGCGGACCGGACACAGGCCGCACAGTTCCTTCGCCTCGGCGATGGCCTCGTAGTCCCGGGGGAGCGGGAAGAAGGTGGCGTCGGCCTCCTCGGGGTTCATGCCGTGGCACACGCCGCGGGTGTGCCAGCTGGTGTCGCCGATGCCGCGCAGGCCGCTGGTCGGCGAGGTGTGGGTGGTGATGTGGCGCAAGGTGGTCTCCGATGTGCTGCCGCGTCGGCTGGTTGGAGCCGGCGGAGGGCGGACGCGGCGTCGGGGGTCGGCTGCGGCGTGGGGCGGCGCCGCAGCCGGTGCGGGACGAGATGGTGTTGCCGGGGCAGCGGACAGGGAGCGCCGGTGGTGGGCCGGTCAGGCCATCGCCGACTGGGGGGTATCCCGCGCCTGTTTTGCGGCGGCGAGGTCCCGGCGACAGTGGTGGGGGTCGGTCCGCGTGGCGTTGCCGCGTGCGAAGCCGTCGGGGGCGACCCGCCGGCGGCGGCATGGCTCGCCGACCGCGGCCTCGCACCATTCGCAGCGGACCGAGAGCGCGTCAGGCTCGCCCTGGGCGATGGCCGCCTCTCGTGCCGCACGGGCGGGCCGGAAGGGCGCCAGCGCGGCCCGGGCCTCCGGGGGGATGCAGGAGCCGACTTCCTTCAGCCGCGCTTCCAGCCTCGGGTCGATGCGGCGCCCGGCGAGCTGCCGGTGATGCACGGGTTGTGCGTGGCCGGTGGCGACGGCGCGGCGGGTGCCGACCAGCTCGGCGGTCCAGGCCGCCTGGTCGTCCGGGTCCACAGACGGGGTGGGATCGGTGTGCCGCTGGAGGCGGTCGCGTCGGTAGCTCTCCCACGGACGGGCAATGTCCGCCGGGAGGATCTGGTACGGCGAGACCCGGATGTGTTGGCGGGCTGCGATGCGGGCGTCCCAGCCGTGCGGTGTGGCCAGGGGGACGTCGCCGAGCAGCTCGTGCCACTGGGCGAGCTGGTCGCGGGCCTCGCCCTGGTCGGTGCGGATGGTGCGGGGGTCGAGTCGGCCGATGTAGGCCAGCAGGGCGGCGATTTCGCGGCGGTCCATGGCTACTCCGCTTCGGTCGGCTCGTCGAGGGCGGCGAGGAGGGCGGCGGTGTGGGCTTCCGCGCGGGTCATGCCGCCTGCGGGGGCGGGGCCGCTGCCGGCCAGGGTGTAGAGGTTCGGGCGGCCGAGGGCGTGTTCCCGGGCGATCCAGGAGCGCCAGTCGGCAGCCCAGGCGCCCGCCGAGCGGGGCTTCCAGTCGGCCCGGTGGGTACGCCACTTCGCGTCGGCGGCGCGCAGGCCGTCCTCGCCGAGGCGGGCGAAGTGCCCCTGCTCGTGAGCCCAGGCTTCGGTGGCTGGGTCGACCTGCCACTCGCCGGCCGGGGTGAGGGCAGCACCACTACTGCTGCCTTTACGGTTTACCTTCGGTTCTCTACGGTTCTGGGGGTTGGATTCCGTACCTTGTGGGGTGCGGATTCCGGCACGTCGGGGGGTCGGATTCCGTCGCGAGGGGCCAGATTCCGCACCGGTCGAACTCCGGCGGGAGGGGGCGGATTCCTTACCCTCCTTGGGCCAGATCCCGTGCCGCCGGAGCCGTACCTCGTCCAGCTCGGGCACCGGGTCCGACTCGGTCGGCGGCTCGACGTACGCGTCCGGGTCCTCCCGCGTGGCTGCCGCGACCTTGGCCAGCCACGCGGCGGCGCGCGGCAAGCGGTAGGCCGTGGTGCGCTGCGGGCCCTGCAGATGGTCCAGCACCTTCAGCTCGCCGCTCTGGACGAGCGACGTGAGCGCGTCGCGTACCGCGGTCCGGCTCGCGTTCGTGCGCTCGACCAGACTGGAGAGTGAGGCCCAGGCGACGCACTGCTCGTCCGGTACGCGGTCGGCGATCGACAGCAGGACCAGGCGCGCGGTCCCACGGCTGGAGCTGTGCTCCCACACCCATTCGCGGGCGTCGACGCTCACCGGCCGCTCCCGATCATCGGGCGGAAGGGCTGCGTCGGCCCGGTGGCCGGGACGTGTTCCCGCCACTGGCGGGTGGAGTCGGGGAAGCTGGGGGCTACCGAGCAGGCCAGGCCATCAGGCCTTTTGCGCAGGACGGAGCGCATGCAAGAATCTCCTTTGGTATTGCCACGCTGAGACGCCCGGTGGAAGGGATCAGCGTGGTGATGGTGGCGATCTCCGCCCTTGCCGGGGCGGTCTGCCGTGAAGCGTTCGGTGTCCGGGAGTTGCCGCTCTCGGGCACCGTCGCTGTTTGCGGGCCTACGTGGCTAGGAGGGTGCGCATGCCACTGCTCCTTATGGTTGTTGCGCCGGGCGGGCTGCCCAGGGGACGACGAACATACGCACGACGCTGCGTCAAGATCCAGACTTGGTTCTTAAACTCTCTACAACTCTCTACTTCATGTCGATTTGTCCGTTAGTGGGCTTACGTGCGGTCAGGTGTTCGCTCCTTGGGTGAGGTCGTCTCATGCGGGAGCTGTTCACACCTGTTGACAGTCGAGCAAGATCGTAAGTCGCAGGCGGCATCACCTGTCAACTAGAGCGGACAACTTTGTTGGCCTTGCGGGTTCGGTGTGCGCCTGAGTTGACAGGTTTGGTTTGATGGGTCCCTGTGCGTGACAGGAAGGGGACGAGTGTGGGCGACGGGGTCAGCGAGGAGGGGCGCGCTCTGGCGGAGAAGGTCGACCGGCTGTTTCGGGTGATTCACCCCGAGGGGCGGGGGCCTTACTCGCTGCGCGAAGTCGCTCGAGGTGTGGCGGACATGGGCGGCCCCAGCATGTCGGCGAGCTTCCTTCACCAGTTGCGCACGGGGCAACGGGATAACCCTGGCATCAAGTACCTGAAGGCGATTGCAGGCTTTTTTGGCGTGTCGCCGGCGTACTTCTTTGACGATGGTGAGGGGGCGCGTGCTCAGGCGGAGGTGACCCTGCTCGAGTCGATGCGCGACAACCAGGTCCGCTCCGTGGCCCTGCGTGCCTCCGGTCTTTCTCCCGAGACCCTCCGCACCGTGCAGGCGTTCATTGAGCGAGCTCGGGAGCTCGAGGGCCTCGACGAAGACGGCCAGTCGGAACGAGACGTATGACTCTCGTCACTCACTGTGGGGGATAGGTCCCGTAAAAATCAGGACACTTCTGTCGGGCTGTCCTGAAAACGCCGGGGCCGTCGCGAAGGTTCTTTGGCCGAATCTGGATCATCACCCTCAGGTCACATAGGGTGACCGGTGATGCGCCGTCAGTGCGCCTGAAGCAAGCGGAAATGAAAGACCAGGGAGGGGCTCGTTGCGCTCACAGCGACGACTCCGGATACCGTCCTTCCGGCAGCGCCGGAAACTAGTGAATCCGGATCCACTGTCAGGGATCGAGATTCCTTCCCCCTTCGATATGCAGAAATTCTGCGCTGCTGTAGCGGCGTACCGAGGCCGCCTTCTGCTTGTCGAGGAAGTAGAAGGAGTGAGCGGCGCGGACGACGAGTTGTGCGGCCTGTGGGTGGAACTCGATACCGCGGACTACATCTTTTTCGAGGCGTCGACTTCCCCGTTGCACCGAGACCACATCGTCCTGCACGAAATCAGCCACATGCTCCTCGGGCACAGCTCCTCGAGCGATACAAGTACGGGCGCCCACCTGGGCGAACTGTTCACCACCATCGACCCCCGCACTGTCCGCAGTGTGCTGGGACGAGCGAACTTCAGCAGTCCCCAGGAACGCGAGGCCGAGCAACTCGCCACCCGAATAGCCCAATTGGCAAAACTGACGCCCCTTCCGAAAGCTCGTAATCCCGAACTCGACCGTCTTGACGCGGCGCTGCGCGGTGACGGCAGAAGATGAGCACCTTCACGTTCGTGGTCGCTGTACTCCTGTGGATCACCGTTGCATGGCGTGCCGTCAAGGTCTGGCGTAGGGGGCAGGACCGGTCTCTTTGGTGGGCCTTTTTTGGGCTGGCCGTCATGATGACGTTGCGCATGCCACCTGGAAGAGCGCTCGACCAATGGACAAGCGTCACCGACCTCTCCTACTTGCTGAAGCACCTCATTGGAGGGGTGCTTGCATCAGCTGCTCTGCTGGCCTTCCTGCGTAAGGTCTCCGGGGCTTCGGACGAGCCGCGAACCAAGCGGCGGCGCACCATGTTCGCCTGCGCGACGGCGCTCGCCATGGCGATCTTGTTCTTCGCGAAACTCCAGCCGTACGAGACGCCGTCGATACTTGCGGATCCCGTGGCCCGTTACGCGTTCCTCGCCTACACACTTCTCTTCCTCGGCTACCTCACCGCCTCACTGCTGGGAGGCATGAGGCTCTGTTGGCGCTGGGGACACAACTCAAGTGGTCCAGCGCTCAGTTGGGGACTTCGAATCGTCGGCATGGGCTTGGCTGCCGGCGTCGCGTATGCCGTCGTCAGAGCGACAACGATCACCACACGCATCCACGGTGACGGCCTCTTCCCCGGCGCCATGGACGACTACATCAGCACCGCCCTGCTCATGGCGGCCCTCGTCCTCATCGTCGCAGGCACCAGCCTGCCCATGCTCAGCCTGCTCCACAGCTGGCGGACCAAGCGGCACGCGCTACTGCGCCTGCGCCCCCTGTGGCGAGACCTCACACAGGTCACACCCTCCGTACGCCTCCACGCTCCACGCAGCGTGGTGACCGAACACCTCAACCCACTCAATGTGCACGACCGCTTGTACCGGCGAGGCGTCGAGATCCGTGATGCCGCCCTGGCCCTCAACAACTACGCGTCGCCCGCCCTCCGGAAACGGGCCCAGCAGCACGCCGAAGCCCACGGCCTCTTCGGCACCCAGGCCGCAATCGCCGCCGAAGCCTGCTGGCTCGCGACCGCACGCCACGCCAAGCTCCGCGGCGCAGCGCCCGGTTCCAGCGTCGAGCACCGCCCCGCGGGCGGCGGGCGGGACCTGCACAGTGAGATCTCCGCGCTCACCCAGCTGTCCGACGCCTACCACTCCGACCTCGTCCGAGACTTCACGGACGCCGAAGACCGCCTGATGGAGCCACTGGCATGAGCACCTTCGTCGCGCCCCCTACCCCCACCTACGCCGAAGCCACCCCGCGCGTGAAAGCGGCGAAGGTCCTCACCGACGTCTTCGCACCGGCCAACCTGGTCATCGCGCTGCTCCTGCTGATCGGCTGGCACAGCACAGGCAGTTTCAGCGGAGTCGGATGGGGCCTGTTCGCGGCCTTCTTCTGCGGCATCGTCCCCATGGGGATCATCCACTTCGGCGTCCGTCGCGGGAAGCTCACCGACAAGCACATCCGCGTACGCAAGCAGCGCATCGCCCCCCTCACGGCCACCCTGGCCTCCGTGGTGGCCGGCATCGTGCTCCTGAACGTCCTGGGCGCGCCGCGGGAGGTCTTCGCCCTCGTCATCGCCATGCTCGTCGGCCTGGCCAGCGCGCTGGCGGTGACGGTGTGGTGGCAGATATCCGTGCACAACGCGGTGGCCGGCGGCACCGTGATGATCCTCGTCCTGGTCTTCGGCCAGACGCTGGTCCTTCCCGCGGTCCTTTTCGTCGCGGCCATGGGGTGGTCCCGCCGCGTCCTGAAGGCACACACCCTGGCTCAGCTCGTCTGCGGCACCGCGTTGGGCTCCACCGCCGCCCTGGTGTTCACGCTTCTGCGGTAGCAGCTTCGGCGGGCGCGCCGTATCGGGCGCGTCCCGTATCGGTGGAGCCGCCTGGTAGCCACGCGCAGCAGCGGCTGACGATCACCTTGTCCAGTCACGCTATCGCGCGTACGGTCTCAACAAGGGGTGTCGCGCTCGAAGTATTGATGCTCGGGGTAGTCGACGCCGTACCGTCCGTGGAGATGGTAGACCTCCTCGTCCACGGTAAGGCGGATCAGGTCGCGGTCGGCCAAGGCCTGGGCGAGACGTGTCTTGCCGGAGCCGGTGCTCCCGATGAGCAGGACGGCGGTGCTCGCTCACGATGTCATGCTCCCTTCCAAGGCGAGTGTGGGCTCGTCCGCGGTGATGAAGTAGTCAGGGTGGCGGCCGGTGCCGGACGCGGGCTCCACTTTGAAGGTGGAGCCCGCTCACGGAGGTAGCGGGCGACGCATGCTTCGGGTACGTCTAAGAGGTCATCTCATTTGGCTGGGTAGGCTGTCGGCCGTGGCAGGGATCGTTGAGCGGCTGGTGCCGGATGAGTTGTGGGAGCTGTTCCAGCGGGTGGTGCCGGAGGCGCCGACGCGGCCTCAGGGCGGCGGCCGGCGCCGGTACGGCGACCGCGAGGTGCTGGCCGCGATCGTGTTCGTCGCGACCTCCGGCTGCACGTGGCAGCAGTTGCCGGCGGAGTCGTTCGGGCCGTCCGGGGCCACGGCGCACCGTCGGTTCACCGAGTGGACCAAGGCCCGGGTGTGGGCCAAGCTGCACCGGCTGGTCCTGGATGAGCTCGGGTCCCGAGGTGAGCTGGACCGGTCGCGGTGCGCGATCGACTCGGTGAACCTGCGGGCCCTGAAAAGGGGGACCTGACGGGTCCGAATCCTGTGGACCGGGGCAAGTACGGGTCGAAGATCCATTTGCTCACGGAGCGGACGGGTTTGCCCCTGTCCGTCGGCATCTCCGGGGCCAACGTCCACGACAGCCAGGCCCTGATCCCGCTGGTGCAGGGCATCCCGCCGATCCGGTCCCGCCGGGGCCCTCGTCGGCGCCGGCCCGGCAAGCTGCACGCCGACAAGGGGTACGACTACCGTCACCTGCGGCGATGGCTCCGCGGGCGCGGTATCACCCATCGCATCGCCCGCAAGGGCATCGAGACCTTGCAGCGGCTGGGGCGGCACCGGTGGACGATCGAGCGGACCATGGCCTGGCTGGCCGGCTGCCGACGGCTCCACCGCCGCTACGAGCGCAAGGCCGAGCACTTCCTGGCCTTCACGAGCATCGCCTGCACCCTCATCTGCTACCGCAGACTCGCCAAATGAGATGACTTCTAATACTGCAACGGTGCTTGCCGTGACTGCTGGCCAGCTCGGTCGTTGATGTGGTCATGGGTGGGGACCTTGCTGATGTCAGGCTGTGGGCGGGTGAACTCGAGGCGGTGCATGAGCGGTTTGTGCACCGGTTCAATCGGGAGGAGCCGCGCCAGTCGGCGCTGGCGTACATGCGGGGCCTAATCGCTCCGCTGCAGCGCAAGAACGGCTGGACCCTGGCGGAGGAAGCTGGCCATGCCGGGCCGGATCGCATCCAGCGGATGCTGAACCGGATCGAGTGGGACACCGACGAGGTCCTCGACGACGTGCGCCGATACGTAGTCGACAACCTCGGTGATCAGGACGCGGTGCTCATCATCGACGACACCGGTTTCCTGAAGAAGGGCACCCGCTCGGCCGGGGTGCAAAGGCAGTACTCCGGCACCGCGGGACGCACCGAGAACTCCCAGATCGGGGTGTTCCTCGCCTACGCCACCGACCGCGGCCGCACGCTGATCGACCGCAGGCTGTATCTGCCCACGTCCTGGACGGACGACCGGGAACGGTGCCGGCAGGCCGGCATCGGCGACGAGGTCGGCTTCGCCACCAAGGTGGCCATCGCCAAGGCGATGATCCGCCGGGCGATCGCCGAGAAGATTCCGTTCCGGTGGGTGACGGCAGATGCCGCCTACGGCTTCAGCAAGGGCTGGCGCTTCGAACTCGAGCAGGCGGACGTCTTCCACGTCATGGCCACCACCCGACACGACACCGTCGTCACCCGCTTCGCGCTCGACCACCCCGTCCACGAGCTGTTCCCGGGCCTGCCACGGCAGAAGTGGAAACGCCGTTCCTGCGGTGAAGGAGCCCACGGCCGGCGCATCTACGACTGGGCCCGCGTCGAAGTCCGTCCCTGGCACCGGCCCGACCGTCGGCACTGGGTGTTGGCCCGCCGCAGCGTCAGCCGCCCCGAGGAGATCTCCTACTACATCGCCTACTGCCCCGCCGGCACCACGCTGGATCAGCTCATCCGCATCGCGGGCAGCCGGTGGGCGATCGAGGAGTGCTTTCAGACAGCGAAGCAGGAGTGCGGCCTGGACGACTACCAGGTCCGCCGCTACCCCGGCTGGCACCGCCACATGACATTGGCCATGGCCGCCCACGCCTGCCTGACCGTCCTGCGCGCCCGCCAGCTGGATGCGGAGAAAGCAGAAACGGATCCTCCCCGCTCATCCACCTGAGCATCGCCGAGATCCGACGGCTGATCACCCGCCTCACCGACCGCCGCCCCGCACCGGTCGAGCACATCCTGCACTGGTCGACATGGCGGCGCAGACGACAACGTCAGGCCCGCGTCAGTCACTACAAACGGCGTGGCCACAGTCCCTGAACTGGTCAGCAATCAGCACAAGCACCGTTGCAGTACTAAGATCCTGAGTGCTGTTACGCGGACCGTATGCCCGAGCCGACCCAGGTTGGGTTACGGCCTGGTGGCGATGACCGCCTCGGTGTGGATCACCCCGTCGAACCGGCCGGACGGGGCGAAGGCGAGCAGCGCCGCGCGCAGGTCCTGCTCGAAGGCGTCCTTCTTCGCGCCGAGCCGGGCGGGGCTCGAGTAGGAGAGGCTGAAGACCCAGCCGATGACCTCGTCCACGGTGCGGGTCAGGGTGTGCTCCCAGCGCGCGGTGTCGACCCGGGAGAACGGGCCGCGGGCGAGGACATCCTGGTGGCGTTCCCCGGGAGGGGAGCAGGCGCCGGAGCCGGCGCGGCGCTCGGGACCGAGGTGGCGGGTGCGGACCTCGTCGACGACCCGCCGCCAGGGGGCGGGCTCGAGGTCGCCGGGGGCGCCGCGGGAGGCGAGGACGACCGCTCCGCCCGGCTCGATGATCCGGTCGAGGTCCCGGGCGACCCGGTCGCGGTCCATCCAGTGGTACGCCGCGCCCAGGACGGCGAGCAGCACGGGCCCGATGTCCATCGCCGGGAGGAGGGTGGAGTCGCCCTCGCGCCAGGTGATGTTGGTGATGCCGTGCTCGGCGGCCAGGCGGCGGCCCTCGTCGAGCATGCCCTTCTCGGGGTCGACGGCGATGACCTCGCCGACGCGCGGGGCGAGGTCGAGGGCGATGGTGCCGGGTCCTGCGCCGAGATCGAGGACGCGCTGGGTGCCGTCCAGGCCGAAGCGCTCGGCGAGCAGGGTGGAGAACTCGGGCGCGTAGCGGGGCCGGAAGGCGGCGTAGTACGGCACGGTGGACGCGAACGGCTCTCCGGGCGGGTGCGAGGGGGTGGAGGAGGTCACGGGTCCAGTCTCCCGCGGTGGTGCGGTCGGGGTCGGGTGATCGGTCGACGAGCCGGGGCGCCGGTCGGGTGCTGCCACCAGTCGGTGAGGGGGCGGGCACCGGAGCCCTCGCGGGCGACGGAGTCGTCGGGGCGGCGGTCGCGGGCGCCGGGGGGCTGCCGCTCGACGGCGTCGAGGTCCGGCCGGTCGAGGAGGGCGAGGTCGGGGTCGTCGACCGCGTTGAGCCACCGGAAGCCGTACTGCATCATCACGGCCAGCCGCTCGTGTCCGGAGCGGTTGAGGCCGCCGGCGTGCCAGGTGCGGTTCTCGAAGAGCACCACGTCGTACGGGCCGATGTCCGGAGTGATCGCGCCGGGCGGGTCGATGTCCCCCTGGGGGACGGTGACGGGTCCGGTGCGGGTGTGGCTGCCGGGCACGAACATCGTGAGCCCGGCATCCGGGCCTGGGACGGTGAGGAAGTACGCCACCTTGATCGCCAGGCGGGGCGTGTACTCGACGCCGAGGTCGGTCACAGTGGAGGACATGCCGCGGTGCCATCCGTGCCGGGACGGCATGGAGATCAGGTTGCTCGACAGCAGATGGATGTTGGGGCTGAGCAGCGCGATGGGCGTGGGCAGCACGGCCGGGTTGGCGACGACGCCGCGGAAGCCGTCCTTGCCGTCGACCGAGCGGTCCGGCCCGAGGTCCGGTCCGTGGCGAGGAGTCGGCCTGCGGCCTCGGCCGCGCGGTCGCGGACCTTGGGGTCGAGGGCGCCGCGCAGGATGAGCAGGCCGTCGCGGTCGAAGGCGGCCAGCTGCTCAGGGTCGGGTGCGAGCGGGGTAGTCATCGCGGCTCCTTCAGCATCGAGAGCGCCTGGTCGGTGAGTGCGGCGGCGGACATGCCGCAGTACTCCAGCAGGTCGGCGGAGGGCAGGGGGCGGCCTGGGTTGCGGTAGCCGACCACGCGGACGCGGGCGGCTTCGCCGCCACCGGACGCAGACGCACCGAGCCTGGCTCCGCGCCAACGAAGAGCGCCTCTGGCTTCGGGAGACCTGGCAGCGGTTCTTCGCCGAAGCCGAGCACGATGTCCTCATCACCCCAGCGGCCCCCACCCCGGCGATCTCGGCCAGCAGCCGCACCCTCGTGGTCGACGGCGTCGAACGGAGTTTCTTCGACCAGACCAGCTGGGCCAACCTCACCAATCACGTCGGTCTGCCCAGCCTGGTCGTACCTGTTGCACAAAACGTGGATGGGCTCCCGATCGGCGTGCAGCTTGTGGGACCGGCTTACTCGGACCCGACTTTGCTTGCAATGGCCGAAGTCCTAGCATCGCTTCTCGGCTGCCCGCCCGGCCTCCCAGAAGGCCGGGCGGGCGAGGCTCCTGACCGTTAGAAGCCGTATTCCTATCGATCATGAGCGCGGATCTGATCGAACATCGGGCCTGGTGAGGCGGACATCACCCCGGAGCGTCTATGGGTCCCGGTGGCACTGCTTCAGGCAGCAGCGGCGATCAGCCCGCTGCTCGCCGGCAACCCGATGAAGCCGACCATCGACAAGGCGATGAATGCTCTTGGCCTGCCGCCCACGCTTCTGGACCTCCGGCGCGCCCGGCCGCTGACGTAGCTGCGAGTTGAGTGGTCGGCGCCCGTACAGGTTGCGTCACCGACAAGCTCCAACAGCCGGCCAACTTCGGGCGGGAGCGGCTCGGAATCGTGAGGTTGGGAAGCCCTGAAAGCGGGAGCCCCTTCTACCACTACATTCGGCCGATGGGCTCCACAGACTCACATCCTGACCCTCGGCCCTTCGGGGCGGACTCCCCGGGGGAACTGATTCCCTCACATCGCCGTCTCCCGCTGGCGCCGCCCTTCCAACCAGAGGAGGAGCACGGCGCCTTCACCATCCATCGACCACGTCTGGTCAGCCCGCGGGGTAAGGGGCCAGCCGGTCATCCGGTCGCGGCATATCCACTTCGGCAGCCGGTTCCGCCACCGATGCGCCAGAAACCCCCTGCGAGGGGAGCTGAGGCGCGGCATCCAGCGCCGAGGATCCGAAGAAGGCTTCGAAGATGAGATCAAACTCGCAGACAGCCGACTCCTTGAAGACATCCAGACCACGGATGTCGTCTGGGGTGATGTGATCCTCGCAGAACCGGCGCGCTCGATCGTTCTTCTTGTTTGACTCGTTCGTCTCCCGCAGAGGGTAGTAGGCCTCGATAGCCCCGTGCTCCCACACGTAGATGTCCTCTTGGCGCAGCATCCCCAACAGTTCCAGCTTCATCTTCTTAAGCTTCGGGTCCAGGGCCTCTTCGAGGATCCGCCGTGCGGCGCCCGAGGTGGAGCGGGCGAAGAAGGCGCTGACTGCGGCGTCCAGCTCCTCGAACGCGCACAGTCCCTGGGAGTGCTCCTCGCGCTTGCGCTGAGCCTGCCGCCACAGCTCTCGCACGGAACCGCTGGACCGCATGCTTTTCAGGGTGCTGCCCGGCACCTCGCCGTCTTCCTTCGCCACCAGCTCGTTGACCCGGGACACCACCCGGTCACGCAGCTCATGGCAGTTGCGGCTGGCGCCCAGCTTGTCGAAGCCGTCCAGCACCGCGTCCAGATCTGCGACGACCGCGACCCGCATGTCGAAGCGGCGGAAGAAGTTGCGGTACCGCGCGATGCTGCCCTTGCCCTCGACCCGGGCGATCGCCGCTCCGTGCTTGTCGAAGTCCCACGCCGGATTCAGAGTGCGCGCGATATGCGGGATGAGGATGTGGTCGCTCGGGCCTTCCACGAGCAGCACGGAGCTGGCGAAGAACGCCGCCTCGTTGTTCTCGTGCGTGATGATCTCGAACTGGTCCCGGGCGTCCATGTCGGACAGATCGATCACGCAGGCTCGGCTGGTCGGCGGGGTCAACGAGTGGTCCTTGACCACCTTCACAAATGTGCCCGTGGCCCCGGGCGCGAAGAAGGCGGATGAGTGCGTGCTGACCAGGACGTCGTTGTAAGTGGCGAAGACCGCCAGGGCCTCGAAGAGCTTGCGCTGGGCGCGTGGGTGGAGAAAGACCTCGGGCTCCTCGAACAGCAGGAGGCAGGGCTGCTGGGCACTGTCGGGCCGGGCAGGCCGAGCGGTCTTCAGGTCCACGTAGGCGCGCAGAATGGCGAACGCCACCGAGCGGCGCAGCCCGTCTCCCTTGGTCTTGAACGGCCCGCTGATGCCGTCGTTAACAGCAATCTCCGCCTCCTCCAGCAGGCTGCGCAGCCGCGGCGGGGGGATCTCCAGGCGCACGCTGGCGAGGGGGAAGGACTCCTGCAGATTGCGCTGGATCAGCGACTCGATCTGGCGCACCTCGGGCAGCCGCTTGTCCCTCTCTTTGCCGTCCTCGTCCTTCACCACGTTGAGCTGCTTGCGCAGCTGATCGAAGGAGGACTCAAGCTCGGGGAGTTGGTGCTCAATGTCTTCGAACAGGATGGATAACAGCCGCCCGAACGTTGCCGTGGAGCCGGTCTTGACGTCGTCGTTGAGTTCCTTCACGGCCGGGATGTAGATCGGCTCCGGCAGCAGTGCAGCGACCGACTTGTCCATGCCCGTCTTCAGCGGCTCGTCGCCCGTTACGTAGTCGTCGCCGGTGAGAGCGGAGACGAGTTCCTCCCACTCCCGTCTGACTGCAACACGCGTGATCTTTCCGGACAGCTTCTCGTAGATCTGCGGGTAGGTGTGCCGGACGTTCTCCGCAAGCTCCTCCGGGGGGATCTTGGGTTTGATGACCTCCTCGAGGACCTTCCTATGGAAGCGGGGGTCGCTGGGCACCTTCTTGACCAGCCACACGGCGCCTTTGCCCGGCCCGGTGTAGGTACGGGCCAGGGTCAGGCGCCCCTCGTGGATCTCTCCCTCAATGCGGGATCGGTGGCCTTCCTCCAGACGCTGCAGGTCGGCATCGCTGATTTCGGCGAACGTCAACTGGATGCGGACCGGGCGCACAGGGTTCAGAAAGTCGGTCTGGGCAGCCGAGCCGGAACGCAGGAACATGTTGAGCGCCTGGAACACCGACGACTTCCCGGCGTTGTTCTCGCCGATCAGGCACCCGAATCGGGAGAACGACATGTCCACACGGCTCAGGCCACGGAAGTTGTCGATTCTGATGTGCTCAAGGCGCATGGTGCTCCAGAGATGGTTCAGCCGAACGAACATCGTAGAGGCCGGTGTGACCACGCTGCTGAGGTTCAGCAACACAAGACCACGCGGGCATGCGGAAACTTCGGCCACTGCTCACCGAGTTCGGCGGCGGTGTCGTCCGGGCTGCGACCGTCCCATCTTCACGGTGCACGACGGCGAAGCGGCCGTGCTAATCCGGATCTGCTCGGGCAAGCACGGCCGCTGGGGACAGATCTGCGTCCTGGACGAAGGGCACGAGACCTCGCTGGAGGAACCGCACTGGGGCCACAACAGCGACGGCGAGCCGATCGCGTGGGTGGGCAGCGCCCCCGACGACTGGTGAGCGCGATGTCGACCGCACCGGGTGCGGTCGACATGCGCCGTCGCCGGTGCGGCGGCTCTCAGAACGTTGCGACGGTCGGAGCCTGCCGGAATCCGGCGGCGATCTCATGGTGGCGTGCGGGCACCGTGTTCGGGCCGACGCGGACGTAGAACTCCGCGCGCTGTCCGTCGCGGTAGGCGTACATCTGGCCCCCACCGGAGACTTCGATAGCAAGGACCGTCTTTCCGTCGTGGTCGATCACGCGTGTTTCGTAGGCCGGCACCGGCTCCAGGTTGTCGCGGATCATGCCGACGACCTGGAGGACCTGCTTGTCGACGTTCGCTCCCTCGGGCAGGCCCACGACCTGCAGGTCGTCTCGGACGCCGATGAGGACGGTGCCGCCGTCCTGCGATGCGAAGGCGGCGATGGTTTTGAGCATCTTCTTCCGTGAGTCGCCCTCCGGGACCTCCCGTTTGCACTCCAGGTACTGTCCCTCTCCGTTCGCCAGGAGGATGTCCAGCTCAGGTCCGGGCTGCTCCCAGACGACCGAGGCGTCGCGGGCACGCCCGTATGTGGGAGCCGGGAAGCTGCGCCAGTCCAGCCACTGGTCCTCGCGGCGGAGCATCAACAGGCTCTCGTGGGCGAGTCCATGGGGCAGCGGAAAGCGGTAGGTGTCGGCACCGTCGACGGACTGGGACTGGTTGCCCGCCGCCCAGCTCAGCTCCAGTACCGCGCCGTTCAGGGCCTCACCGTCAACGACGGCCGTCAGCAGGTCGGGCCCGATGGTGATCTGCGCAAACCAGCCCGCACGCTGCGGCAGGACGATACGCCACAGGTCCGCACGGCCCGCGGTGCTGTCGTGGGGGCGCTGGTGAAGGAAGGCGTTAAGCGCTTGGTCGAAGTTCAGAAAGGAAGGGCCGCCCCCGACCAGTAGGCCGTGGCCGGGCTGGGGAGCGCTGGTGTCCCGGTTGATGGTCCACTCGGTGCGCGGCCATGGCGTGGTCACCCGGCCCCACTCTTCCTGGCCGCGCAGCCGATAGGTGGAGGCGCTGGAGGACACCGGGTCGGGGGAGACGACGCGAAGGCCGTGGACGTCCTGGTCGTCGCCCCGCAGCAGCGCGGCGACCGTCGGGCCGGGCAGGCGCAGCTCCAGAAAGGTTGCCGTGCTGTAGCGCCAGGCTCGATCCTTCAGTGGGGCGTCGTCGTCCAAGGTGACCTGGCCATGGTGCAGTCGCCACTGTTGTGCGTCCGCGACCAGGGCCAGCTTGACCTTCACCAAGGCGCGCTCGCTGAGCATCGCCACCAGTGCAGCCGTCTCCATCTGCCCGCCGTTCGCCATGCCCGGCTCCCCTCTCCCAGTACCGTGTGGTGCCGAACCAGGCGCATCGTCACGGTTCATGCTCTCGAGCAGGCTACGCCGGGGGGTGAGCGGGAGCACTGGCAGTAGCGGTGGTTCCGACGGCGGCATGGGGGTGCTCACGACCACACCCCGACCTGCTTCATGGCGGACTCGGCTATCTCGCACGGCCAGCGCTTGCCGCACCCCTGACAAGAGGGTTCAGGACCATCGGCAGGTGCGTGCTCCTTGAGGATCTTTTCGGTGACGTCCCAGAAGACAGCGTGCCCGGCGGTAGCAGGTTCCCGGCTCGCTGCGGGGAGCGCGCACATCGCGCGCCAATAGCGGTTCTGTTCGGCGGTCTCTTCCTTCACTGTTCCTCTTTCACCGGGCCCGGGCGTCATGGCTGACCCCCGGGCCCGTGGTGGTGCTGGAAGCGGCTACTGCATCAGTCCGGCGAGGGCCTGATCAGCCATCTGTACTCCCATCGTGGCCGCGATGGTGGTGCCGGCCTCCAGGAGCTTGTCCTTGAGCTGCGTGGCGAACTGACGCAGGCGGCCCGGCTCAGGGTTGCCCGAGGTCGCCTCGGTGTGGAGGTCCTGGGCGACGCGCTCCAGCTCCACGCGGTCCGCGTCGGACATTCCCAGGGTGGTACTGACCTGGCCGATGTATCCGGCGAGCTGGGCAAACAGCGTGGGGTCGACGCCGTCGGTGTTGTTCTGGGTGAAGTGCTGCTGCTCGCCCATGATGACGCCCTTGGCGTTCGGCATGTAGTTGTTGTATGTGGTGCCGGGGCGGGGCTGGTTGATGTGGTCCTGCACGCTTCCTCCGGACAGGGCGCAGCTGACGCCCCGGGATGTGATGGCGACCGTGGCGGGGTCGGTGTCGATGTGTTCGATCAGCTTGTGCTCTGTCAGGTATGCGAGCGCCTGGTGCAGCTCGGTCCCGCTGATCTCGGTTCCGGCGAAGTACGAGCCGGGCGTCGCGAGGAACAGGGCCGGATTGACGGGCGTCTGGTCGCTGGCGGTGTCGAAGAGCCACCGCAGCAGGGCGTCCATCGTGTGCCGGATCCGGGCGGCACGGTCCTTCTGCAGGTCTTTCAGCTGACGCACGGCGACGCGGCCTGGGTCGGTGAGATGGACGTGGGTGCCGGTATCTCCCATGGCACGGAGGATCTCCACCAGGCCGTGCTGCTCCAGTTGGAGAGCGAGGATGGTCGGATCTTCTTCCTCTAGCTGGAGTTCCTCAACAAAGGGGGCGACGTTGATGTACGCCGACGGGTTCTGCTTCGCGCTGCTGTCCAGCCACAGCAGCAGCCGGGCCAGATAGCCGCTGCTCTCGGTCGTCTCACCGCCGGGGACCGCGCCGGCGGTGGCATCGAGCTGGGCAGACACACGAGGAGGGTTCCGTCGTTGAGCGCGCTCCAGGCTCTTGTTGGTCTCCTTGACGACGTTTCTCGCCCACTTGTCTAGCTCGCGCTTGTTGATTCCGTTGCGGGCCACGTTGCCCTCCTGTCTCAGGTGTCTCACACCAGCCTACGAAGGGGGACTGACAGCGGGCCGTCCGTGCGCAGTTCACGAAAGGCCGAGACGACACCCTGGGCGATCGGTGACCGTACGGCGCGAGACGGCTGTCCGTTACTGTGGGGCTCGAACTTTCGGGGATCTTCGAACTTGGGCGGTGTGTCGTCCCGAGTGGACTGCCTGGCCGTCACGTTGCGTGAGGGCCCGGGGTAGGGGCCTGGCAGCAGGATGCCCGTGGCCATGAGTGATCATTTCTGTTCTTGACGCAATCAGGGGCGACGCCTCCTGGACGGCCATCGTTCCCTGCGAGGGTGAGCAAAGATGAGCGAGTTGCCGACAGGGCCTTCCCTCGACTGGGTCCGCGCAGAATCGTGGTGCACCACGTTCACCCGTGGCATCCCACCGGACGACGTACTCGTCCGCTACGGCGCACTCCCCGGAGATGCCCGGATAATGCCGAAGCTGGAGGCAGTCCGCCTGGGCGCCGATGCTTACCGGGCTGGGGCCCCGAAGTCGGTGCTGCGGGTCGGTTCGCTGGGCGACTGGTCGTTCTGCTACGAGGAATGGGGAGTCCTGGGCGGCATGCCCGGCCTCCTGTCGAGGCTCTCCCACGACACGGAGACATTCACCGTCGACAGTAATGTCAGCGTGGACGCCTTCGGGCACTAGTCTTCTGAGTCAGGAATTCTGTTCAGATAACCGGCGAGGCGTTCGAGGATCTCGTCCGCGGTCTTCGTCCACACGTAGGGCTTCGGGTCGGTGTTCCACGCAGCGATCCAGGCGCGGATGTCCTTCTCCAGCGCCTGCACCGATTTGTGGACGCCGCGCCGTATCTGCTTGTTCGTCAGCTCGGCGAACCACCGCTCCACCAGGTTCAGCCAGGACGACCCGGTGGGCGTGAAGTGCAGGTGGAAGCGGGGATGGGCCAGCAGCCACGTCTTGATCGCCGGGGTCTTGTGGGTGGCGTAGTTGTCCAGCACCAGGTGCACGTCCAGATCCGCCGGGACCTCCCGGTCCAGCTTGACCAGGAACTTCTTGAACTCCTCGGCCCGGTGCCGGCGGTGCAGCGAGCCGATCACCTTGCCCGTGGCCACCTCCAGCGCGGCGAACAGGGTGGTGGTGCCCGCCCGCACATAGTCGTGGGTGAGGCGCTGCGGGACGCCGGGCATCATCGGCAGCACCGGCTGGGAGCGGTCCAGGGCCTGGATCTGCGACTTCTCGTCCACGCAGAACACCAGCGCCCGCTCCGGCGGATCCAGGTACAGGCCGACCACGTCGTGCACCTTGTCGACGAAGTACGGGTCGGTGGACAGCTTGAACGTCTCGGTGCGGTGCGGCTGCAGGCCGAACGCCCGCCAGATCCGCGACACCGTCGACTGCGACAGGCCCATCTCCTGGGCCATCGCCCGGGTTGACCAGTGGGTGGCGTTCTTCGGCGTGCTCTCCAGCGTCCGCTGCACCACGGCGGCCACCTGCTCGTCGGTGACCGTCCGGGGCCCGCCGGAGCGTGGCATGTCGCCCAGGCCGGCGATCCGGTGCTCAACGAACCGCTTCCGCCAGCGGCCCACCGCATGCGGCGTCGAGCCGAGTTGCGCAGCCACGTCCTTGTTCGACGCGCCGGTGGCGCACGCCAGGATGATCCGGCACCGCAAGGCCCACGCCTGCGGCGTGGAACGGCGCCGCACCCAGCCCTCCAGCGCGGCCCGTTCCTCATCCGACAGGATCAACTCGGCCTTCGGCCGCCCAGTACGCACCACCCCGCAACTCTACACATCTGAACGGGATTCCTGACTCAGAAGACTAGCGCGACGGCTGGTGCACCGAAGCCTTCGAACCGGATGACCCGGGCACTCGGCGGCCCCCGCCACATCCCTGGTGGGATGCCCTACAGGAACGACGGGAAGCAGGCGGGGGCAGCGAGCCCGGACTGGTGGCGGCGGTCCGGATGATCGGCGACCGCATGGGCGCCGTCTTGGACGACGCCACTCTCGAGGGCCCCCTGCCGACCGTGCTGCTCGGAGACGACCGTCCTGGCCCGGCGGCCGGGGCCGGGGAGCCGGGGTCCTGCTCACCGACGGGGCCGGCCCGGACGTCCCGCCGGCCTGAGCGAGCCGCACGCCGCTGCCCGGCGGCGGCGTGCTTCGCGACCCCGCGGACAGCACCGGTGGCCGGAGCGGGTCAGCCGGTGGACGGGCGGGGTCTGCAACGCACGAGGCTCCCGTGCCGTTGAGGTAGGTCGGGTCTTCGAAGCTAAGTGGTCGACTCCGTAAGTCCTTCGGGGGTTGATCAGGCGGCCAGGGCGACGGAGGATTCTTCTGGGTGATCGGCGGTGTGCCGGTCGAGCCTGGCCAGCAGATCGTCCAGGTCGGAGGTGGTGAACTTCCACTGGAACAGCTGTGCCGTGGCGTTGTAGCGGTCTTCGAACGCTCGGAGCCGGTCTGTGACCTCGTCGAGGTCGGTGAAGTCGTTGGGTGAGACGGCCTTGCGCTGTACGACGGAGAAGTAGATCTCCACCTGGTTCAGCCTGGAGGCGTGGACCGGGGTGTGGACCATGACGGCGTTCGGGAACGCGGCGGTCAGCCGGTCGGCGGCCTTCCGGCCGCGGTGGGAGGAGCCGTTGTCCACGATCCAGAACACGCGCTTGGCCCCGGCGTACGGCTCGGTGCTCATGACCTGGGCGACCAAGGCCATGAACGGGTCGATGCCGGTTTTCTCGGCTCGCAGCGGCCGAAGACCTGTGCGCGGTGGACGTCGTAGGCGGCCAGGTAGGCCAGGGCGCCGCCGCGGTCGTAGGTGTGGTTGACCCGCATCGCCCTGGCCTGGCCCGGGGCCAGGGTGGGGTGGCAGCGGCAGCGGGCCTGGATGGAGGTCTTCTCGTCGGCGCTGATCACGTACTCGTCCGCGCCGAGCGGGACGCCGCCCCAGGTGCGGGCGTACAGGCCGAGCACGCGTTCGGCCCTGGGCCGGAAGACGGGGTCGGTGATGAAGATCCAGGGCTGGTGCTGCCAGGGCTTGATCGCGTCCTCCTTGAGCCAGCGGCGCACGGTGGAAGCGGAGATCGCGCCGGCAATGGCGCGGGCGGCGACCTCGCGGGCCAGTTCCGGGGCCGACCAGCGGGACAGCGGCACCCCGCTCTTGGCGGGCAGCTGACAGGCCAGGGCCTTGACCTGCGCGGTCTGCAGCGGCGTGAAGGTGGCCGGCCGGCCGGACCGCTTGCGGTCGGACAGAGCCGGCAGCCGGTGCTCGGCGAAGCGGCCGCGCCAGGTGCGGACGGTGTCCAGGTGCAGCCCGGTCTCGCGAGCGATCCGGGCGTTGGGGCGGCCCCGGGCGGCGTGCAGAACGATCTGGGCGCGCTGACGGATCCGGTGCTCAATCCTGTGGCCGTAGGCCATCTTCTTCAGCCGCTCACGTTCCGAGGCGGTCAGGGCTATCGGGCGGGCGCGGGCAACGGGCAAGGCGGACACGCCGATCACGAAAGTGGACCAGGACAGGCCGCATCCTGCCGCACCCCGCACCCCGGCCCTGCGGCAGGATGTCCGCTGTGCCCACGCCCTCGGAACACACCCGGCTTCAGCTTGAGCTGTACCTGAACATGCGCGCCAAGGCCGCCTGGCCGCGGCTGGCCGGCCTGCGGGTCCGCCACCGGGGCCAGTACGCCTACGTCCAGGGCGAACTGGCCGGCAGCGGGAGCGTCAAGCTGATGCGCCTGCGCTTCCACGGCACCGCGAACCGTTGGGGCTTCGCCCTGTACGACGCGGCCGGCGACCGCTATCAGGACGCCCTGCTGCCCATCGGCAGCGGCAGTGGCACCCCCCCCCGAGGACGCTCTCGACACCGCTTGCCACCTCCACCTCACCGGCCTCGGCACCTGACCGCGGGTAAGTGCACGGCAAGCTCCAACGTCAACCCCCGAAGGACTTACGAAGCAGACCACTTAGGGCTGGCGGCGAGCCCCTCGACGACATCGCAGCGAACGTGTGCGAGCGCATCTTCCAGAGCCGCCTCTGCCGCTCGGGCAGGTATTTGAGACTCCATCAACTGTGCTTATCCGTACAGAATTTGCCGGGAGTCCCGCAGGAGTCCCGCTGCATCGAAGCAAGGGCGAAGGGAGGTGGACGGTGCTTTGATGTCGAGGTGGACCAGTTCACCCACCCGCTCACGTACGCCCGGTCGCAACGAGGGCTGACTCGCCCTGACCTGGCGGCCAAGATCCGCGCCGCCGCAGCCCGCCGGGGCCTGCGCTCGGGCACCGACAAGGCCCGGTTGCGCAAGTGGGAGGTCCTGGGTGTGACTCCGGACGCCGACAACCAGCACTATCTTGCCGAGGCCCTCGGCATGCCGACTGACGCGGTCGACCCGGGGAACTGGCCGAACTGGCTTCACTGGGACGAGTCGGGCGTCGTCGCTCTCGGTCCCGCCAGCACAGTGCCCGCCCTCCGGGAGGCCCTCATCAGCACCATGGACCGCCGTGCCTTCCTCACCGTTTCGGGCACCGTCCTGACCGGCCTTGCCGCCGCCTGGGCGGACACCGGGGTCGTGCCCGCCCTCGCTGCCGCCGGCGGTGCCAGAAGCGTGGGGGACGATCTCGTCACCATGCTCGAAGACAGCACCCGCAAGCTCAGCTCGGTCGCCACCGAGCAGCGCCAGCACCTGGCCATGCTCCTCGATGCCCACCTCGCGACGGTCACCGATCTCATTGAGCACGGCCGCTTCACCCGGCCGATCGGCAACCGCCTGCACTCGCTGGCAGCCTCCCTCTCCCAGACCGTCGCGTGGCATCGATTCGACCACGGTCTGCACACGGCGGCAACCAAGCACTGGGTCGCCGCCCTGCACAGCACCCACGCCACCGGCGACCACGACATGGGCGCCGCCATGCTCGGGGACCTGGCCTACCAGGCAGCCTGGCGCCAGGACCACACCACCGCCGTCGGCATCCTCACCCACGCCCTCACCCGCACCGAGCACCCCGCCGCGAAGTCCCTGCTCAACCTGCGCCTGGCCCGTGCACTCGCAGCCCAGGGCAACGGCAAGGACGCGCGGCGATCTCTCACCGTGGCCGAACAACTCCTGGGAGCGTCGACCACCCGGCCCTTGCCGCCCTGGTGCTCGTGGATGTCCGAGGCCGACCTCGCCGTCGACTCCGGCCAGTACCTCCTCGATCTCGGCGACACCGCCCGCGCCCACCAGCTGATCACCGAAGGGCAAGCCCTGCTGCCTGCGGCCCGCGACAAGACCCGAGGCGTCTTCCTCGCCTACCAGGCCGCCAGCCACCTCAAGCTCGGCGAACCGGAACTCGCCGCAGCCGCCGCCGGCGAAGCCTTGGTACTCGCCCGCCGAATCAGCGCCCCACGCTGCGAGCATTTGGTCCAGGACCTCGTCCCCCAGTTCCAGCGAGTGCACGCCGCAGAGGGAGTCGACGCGCTCCTGACGCTCGCGGCGGCCTGACGTGTGCGTCCTAGATGATCGATTCCAAGGGGTCTGTGGTTAGTGGTCGTAGGCGGTCAGTGAGCGAAGGACGGGCTGGCCGGTGTGGTCGTTGTGCCAGATCGCGGAGGTCAACGCGAGGATGCGCTGCATGACACGGGCGATCACGCCGCCCGGTGTACGGCCTCGGTGCTGTTCGAGGTTGAGTTGGCCCTTGAAGGACTCGTTGACCGACTCGATCACCTGCCGCAACGGCTTGAACAGCGAGGCACCGGGCCGTTCCGCCTCGCCCTTGCGGGCCGGCCGCAGCAGCCGGATGTCCTGCTCGGCCAACTGGTGCTCGAAGTCGCGGCCGAAGTAGTTCTTGTCACCGATCAGCGTCTGTCCGGGCCGGGCGGCGGTCAGGCCCGGTTCGGCGGCGAGCAGGTCCAGCAGAGTCTCGCGTTCATCGGCCTTGGCCCCGGTCAGGGCAAAGGCGATCGGCAGGCCCTGCAGGGTGCACACCAGGTGCAGGCGCAGGCCCCAAAAGAAGCGGCTGTGGCTGGCGCAGTGCCCGTACTCGGCCCATCCGGCCAGGTCGGAGCGCTTGACGGTCTCGCGGGAACGCCCGCACTCCACCGGCGTGGAATCCACGATCCACACGTCGTCGCTCCATACCGAGGTGTCGGTGGCCAGCACCCGGGTGACCCGCCGCAGCAGCTCGGCGGCCTTGCGCAGGCGCTTGTTGTAGCCGGGCTGCTTTGGCAGGTAGGGGAAGAGATGCCGCAGGTGGGCGCGGGCATAGCGAAGCCACTTGGCCTCGGAGGTGAAGCCCAGCATGGCCTGCATCATCGCGAGCGTGACCAGCTCAGCATCGGTCAGTTGCGGAGCGATCCCGATGGCCGGACGCCAGGGAGCCAGATGCGGTGATGCCTTCAGCAGGTCGTCGGTCTTCACATAGAGTGCGATGGCGAGGGAGTCCAACTCTGTCTTCACACACCGACGTTGGGCTCCCTTCCCTTGTGCGCGCAGCCGATCCCTTGAAATCGATCATTTAGTCGGCCCGACTCGTCTCGTTTCCCCCGACCGCAAGAAGTTCAGGCTGCGGTTCACCGGGCGAGCGAGGACGCTTCACCAACGGCCGCCAGCAGTTGGAACTGCCACTCCGGATCGGCTTGACCGATGGTCAGGCCGATCCATCGCTCCGAGTTCGGCAACCGCCACATCTGCATGCTCCCGGCGACACTGCATAGGAAGCTGAGTGGCTCGCGAGTCGTGACGTCAGGGTCGGGGTCGTCGAGCCCGAGATACGGCCACAGATCAACCGCTTCCGGGGCGCCCCAACGTTTCGTGAGGATGACAGCCAGAGCGGCGAGGTTGGCTTCCAACTCCTGCTCGGCCGCCTGGACGATCTCGGTGCTCCGGTCCTCCCAGAAGTCCCGGCTCTCTCGGAGCACGGCCAGGTGAAACCCGGGCCCACCCCACTGGCCGTCCGGTCCCGGCCTTCCCTCCACCTCAGGGAAGGGCAGAGAGCTCAAGTTGTCGATGATCGACAACTGCTCGTCAGCGGGGCCTGCGGACTGGTGCTGGGGCGGCATAGCCGAAGCCTAGCCGCCTGGTTCCAACCCGCCTGGCCAGGTTCCAACTAACGTGTCACGGCACAGGGATGCACAGGCACAAGACACCCCTTGGAATTGATCATCTAGTCGATCGCGCCTCGCACGCGGCAGGATGAGGAGTGAGAACCCCGGTGAGTAGCGCGGGGCCGGTCACGTGGTGCTGCCCCGTCTTGCTCGCGGTGCGCTGCCGGAGCCGCCACAGGGACCGGAACAGCCCGGGCTCGCGGGTGGACGTCATGCCACGCCGCCCATTGGCGTCGAGGGCGATGGGCCGTAGGCGAAGGGCGTGAAGTGCGCGGGGGTGTGGTCGATGGGCAGGTCGGGACGCCAGGCCGTCAGGATGTGTGCACTGCACACGAACAGACCGTCGGGAAGCTGATCCAGGGGATACCAGGCCCAGTCGCCGACGCTTTCGTCCGGTTGCCGGGTCGGCTGTCCCCGCCAGGCGTGAACGAGGGCACCCACCGTGACCCGAAGGACATCTTCGACGTGGTCGACGAGCGTTCCCAGGAGCCTGACGTCGGCAGGGCGGGCGATCAGGCCGGTCTCCTCGCGGAGTGCGCGGACTACCGCGGCTTCGAGGGATTCCCCGGCCTCGACGGTTCCGCCGGGCAGTTCGAGGGTGCCGCGACGATGACGGCCCAGGAGCAGTCCCTGCGCGCTGAGGAGGATCGCGCCAACCCCCACGGCCGCGTGCGCCTGCGGTGGCTTGATGCTGCGGGGGCGGCTGGACACCCGCGCCGGCCGGTCGGGCAGGCGTCGGGCCCGGATGAGCTGCTGGATGACCGGGGCGTTTTCCTCGGGGTGGTGCAGCAGGTCGATGGCCTCGACGCGGAAGCCGTACTCGGTGAGCAGGTCCTCCCACAGCTGCGGTGCGAGGACCCACATCCGAGTCGGCAAGGGGGGATCTTCACGCAACAGGATCGTCTGCTCGCGCGGTGCCGGTTCCGTGGACGGGCCGCGGCCGTGCAGGTCTGTGTGCAGGAGCGAAAGGACCAGCGGCGCGCCAGGGTGCAGACCGTCGCGCAGTGCGGGCAGCACGCGGTGCGGGTCGATGAAGGCCAGGGTGCCGATGGCGTACGCGGCGTCGAACGGTTCGGACCGGGCGAGGTATTCGACCACATCTCCGTGCGTGAATTCCACGCCCGGCACATCCGCGTGCGTGGAGACGGCGCGCTCGTGCTGGGTCGGCGACAGCTCGATCCCGGTGACGCGAGCGCCGTGGGCCTGGGCGAGATGCACGGCGTGGTGGCCGGCCCCGGAGCCGATGTCCAGGACACGCCGGCCGGTGATGTCGCCGAGGACTTCAACACCCGGTCCAACCCCCTCCCAGGGCGTCCAGGCCAGGTGGTCGGGGATGGGCGGCATGTAGCCGCGAGCCAGCTGGCGCCGGCCGTAGATCTTCCAGGCTTGGGTGTTGATGTCCTCGACGGGCACGGTGTCTCCTCGGTGGGCAGCGGGACGCGGATCAGGTATGCGTGATGAGGTAGGCCGGGCCTTCGCCGCGCCGGGCTCGTTCGACGGCGTCGAGACGGGCGAAGGCCAGGGGCGCCATCAACTCCTGCCAGTCGGCAAGGTCGTGGGCGGCCCACATGTCGTGCTCCGCAGGATCGAGGCGGATCCGGCCGAGCCGGTCCGCGCTGAGCCGGCCTCCGTCGAAGATGAGACCCACCTTGTTCAAGGGCATCCGGGGCCCGGCGTGCAGGAAGTGCGTCAGCAGCAGCCTTGGCGTTTCCGGGCCGAGTTCGAGACCGGTCTCTTCGACCGCTTCGCGCCGGGCGGTCTGGAGTGGGTCCTCCCTTTGCACGTCGAGGTTGCCGCCGGGGAACTGCCAGAGCCGGGATCCGTAGACCGAGCGCAGCTGCACCGGCCGATCGTGCTCGTCACGGACGTACAGGCAGCCGTACACCGTGTGGTGGGGAACGGTCTGCGCGTACTGCGACGGGGTCATCGGCATGGGACGGCCGGGCCGTGCGGGACGGTGGTCGAACTCGAGGGCGAGGGCGCCGAGCGCCTCCTTGGCTGGCGGATAGATGCTGCGGAGGCTGGCGAGCAGTTCCTCGCGCCGGCCGTCCGGGTCGATACGGGTGGGGTCCTCCGCGCTGAGCAGGTCCTCGAACGAGCCGTACGTGGTGATCCGCTTCACGACGATGTCGAGTTCCCGGTCGCTGTCCCGGTCGTGGAAGACGATGGCGTCCCCGACTTCGACGGCCGCCTTCTCGGGGGTGGCGACGCGGACCTCGATCGTCTTGCGTCCCGACTCCACCTGCGCGTAGTAGCGCCCCAAGAGGTGGAAGTGGTGCCGGCGCCGGGGGGCGTCTCCTTCCCCGTTGTGTGCACTCGACGGCGTGTGCTGCGCCGCGAGGTGCGGGGCGGTCTCGTCCTGGCGCGGCCCACGCAGGACGAGGAAGACCAGCCCGTCGGCGTCGTGTCGCTCCGCTGCCGCCCACCGGCTCTGTAGGCGTTCAAGCTCGTCCTCGGCGAGGGCGATACCGCGCCGTGCGGCGGGGGTGTCGACGGCGAGCGGGGTGATGATCACGAGGGTGCCGCCCGGCCGCAGCCGCCGGCCCAGCGCGTCCAGGGTGTGGGCGCGGGAGCTGAGGAACGGAGCGACGAATCGCAGGGTGATCAGGTCGTAGCCGTCGCCGTGCAGTGCGGCCCCGTCGTCCTCCTCGATGTCGAGACGGAGCCATCGAGCGGCCCCGCCGTGGCGGGAGCTGGCTTCGGCGAGGGCGGTCTCGGACCGGTCGACGGCGTCCACGGTGTACCCGGCCGAGGACAGGTGTGCGGCGAGTTCGCCGGTGCCGCACCCGACATCGAGAGCCCGTCCCCCGGCAGCGGGCGGCACATGTGCGGCGAGCAGCGAGCGTTCGGCGTCGGTGAGCAGGGCCGCCGTGCCGGGAACGATCGGCCAGTCGATCACGACGCGGGTGCGCTTCTTGACGAAGACGTGCGGATCGTCGGTCACGGTCGCGGGACCACCGTCGGCCAGGGGATGGACGGTGATCCGCGGGCAGAGGGCGGCGCGGTGGTTGCGCTGCCAGTGTTGGACCTGTTCGGTCATCTCCTGGGCGGCCAGGTGGCCGTGGGGCCCGTAGCCGTGGACGACCAGCTCGTACAGGCCGTTGCCGTCGTCTCCGTCGGAGATGCGTTCGGTGGCCAGGCGCGCGAGGGAGGGGCCGCGGACGATCGCGGCGCCGGGCCAGTGCCGGGGCGGCGGGTTGAGGATTCCGTTGTTGCCGTCGGGGTCGACCGAGAGGCGGCAGAAGCCGGGCAGGGCTCCGGCCAGGTAGAGGGTGAGGGCGTCGAAGGGCTCCTGGCCGCCGACGGTGACGTGGGTGTGCGCCACGACCGGTTCGCGGGTGAGGGCGGGTTCGAGCTGGTCGACGGGCAGTGGGGTGCCGTCCTCCCAGGACAGGTGAACGCCGGTGCCCGGGACGGTGCGCCGGTCCGTGTTCCAGGCGCCGTCGCCCTGCATGGCGACGAAGCCGCAGACGATGAGCGGCTCGTCGCTGTGCAGGGCCCCGTCGCGCCTGGTGAAGCCGATGGCCCAGGTGTACTGGTGCAGGCGCAGCGGGGCGACGAGACGTCCGCCGTCGGCGACAGCGTCGATCCAGGGAAGGTCCCAGGTGGCGACGGTGACCAGGATGGTGTCGAAGCCGCCGTCCGGCACGATGCCGGCGTGGAGGTGTTCGGCGTCGGCGGTGACCACGCGGACGCGGTCGTATCCGGTTTCGGCGAGGAATCGGGCGGCGTGGTCGGTGACGGCCGGGTCGATGTCGAGGGTGGTGACGCTGCCGGTGGGGCCGACGAGTTCGGCGATGAGGGCGGCGTTGTAGCCGCCGGAGCCGATCTCCAGGACGCGGTGGCCGGGCCGGATGCGGGCGGCTTCGAGCATGTCGGCCTGGAGCCATGGAGCGGACACGGAACTGATGATTCGACCGTCGGCTGTGTGGTGGGTGGGGATGATGTCGTTGGCGTACGCCTTGTGGATCGGGACGTCGGGGGCGAAGGCGTGCCGGGGCACGGTGTGGAAGGCGTTCTCGACCGCGGTGGTGCGGATGTGGCCGGCTGCGTGGAGTTGGTCGGCGAGCCGGTGGCGTGGCTCGCTCGCTTCGTCGAGTTCGGTGGTGGGCGGAGTCGTCACGGTGGGCCTTTCGGACGGCGAAGGTGAAGCGGGCGAGGTCAGGGGTGCAGGGCGAAGCAGTGGTACGACTCGTCGAGCTGTGTCACGTCCGCACGGCTCCAGCTGGCGGTGAGGAGTTCCACCTCTGTGACCTCGATCTCCCACGGTTTGGCTTCGTCGTGCCGGGGGCTGCGTACGGAAGTGGCCACCCAGAAGATGCCGCCGGGGGCGAGGAGTTGCCGCACCCGGGACAGGAAGGCGTGCTTGTCCTGGACCCAGCGGTAGACCAGTCGGCAGGTGATGAGCGTGAACGCCGGTTCGGGCAGGTCGGCCAGGTCGTCGGTGTCGAAGTCGAAGTGCCTGAAGTCAAGGCCGGGGTGCTCGCGACGGGCGGTGGAGAGCGCGCTGGGTGCGCAGTCGATCCCGGTCGGCCGGTAGCCGAGTTCGGCGAGGGCCTGCACGAGTGCCCCGTCGCCGGAGCCGATGTCGAGCGCCGGCCTCCCTCGACCGAGGCTTACTTGCCGGTTCAGGGCTTCGTGTTCCGGCGCGTCCATGCTCCGATAGCGGCGGTCGGATTGCCACAGCGGCTCCCAGTATGCGCCGGCCTCGCCTGCTTCGTACGCTCCGCTTGCTCGGGCGTCTTGTGACGTGTGGACCATAGCGTTCCTTCCGGGCCTCGTCAGGCGGGTTCGGAGGTGCTCGGCGCACCGCCCGGGTGTGGGAACTGCGCGTGCGAGGAGTGGCTGGCGGCTGTCCTCCCGGGCCGGCTCGGATCGCGGTCCGCGGTGCGCTGCATGTGCTGGGCGAAGACCGCCTCCGCGTTGGGGTTCATACGCATCAGGGCGACCATGCCGGTGACGATGACGTCGCAGACCTCGGATTCGACGTCCTGCCAGGTGTGGGAGTGGCCCTTGCGGGGGTTCTGCCCGGCTGCGCCGATGGCGGCTTCGGCGACTTCGCCGGCCTCCTCCTGGATCTTGAGGAGGTGGAAGAGGACTCGCTGTTCGCGGGGGAGCGTGGAGTGGTCGTCGAGGCGGTCGGCGAGGTCCGCGATCGTCTGCCAGGTGTCGGTCATGTGGGTCTCGATTCCGTGGGTGGGTCAGCGGTCCTTGGCCAGGGCGACGAGGTCGGCGAACTGGCCGCCGGCGTTCACCAGGTCGTCGTACGCGCCCTGTTCGACGACGCGGCCTTCGTCCATCACGAGGATGCGGTCGGCGAGCCGGGTGTTCTCCAGCTGGTGCGTGACGACGATCGTCATGCACTGGGGTGCCAGGCGCTTGATCTGCGTGAAGATCGCGTGCTCGCCGCGGGCGTCCATCTGCGAGGTGGGCTCGTCCAGGATCATGAGCGGCGTCTGCCGGTACAGCGCGCGGCCACACACGAGCCGCTGCCACTGACCGCCCGACAGTTCGGCGCCGCCGAACAGCTCTCGGGCCAGGAGGGTGTCGAGTCGGCGGGGCAGCCTCTCGATCTCCTCGCGCATGCCGACGGCGTCGATGGCGTCCCACACCGGCTCGTCGTCGTGGGTGCGGGGCTGGCCCAGGGTGATGTTCTCGCGGGCCCGCAACGGCCAGCACGCGAAGTTCTGCGGAACGAGTGAGGTGCGGCTCCACACAGCGTCGGGGTCGGCGTCGGCGAGATCGACGCCGTCCCACAGGACGCGCCCCTTGTCGGCGAGCACGATCCCGGTGATGAGTCTGGTCAGGGTGGACTTGCCGGAACCGTTCGCGCCGACGACGGCCAGGATCTCACCGCGGCGCAGGGTCAGGGAGATCCCCGCGACGGCCGGATCCTCCTTGCCGGGGTAGTGGTAGACGGCCTCCTCGATACGGATCTCGTCGACATGTTCCGGGATCGTCAGCTCACCCCGCTTCGGGGCGCGTTCGTGAGCGAGGCCGAGGAACGCCCGCATGTCGGCGAGGTAGAGCGAGGTGTGGAACAGGGCGGCGCCGTTGATGACGAGCTGGGAGAGCGCGGCGAGCGCGCTCTGGACGGCGACCACCGCGGTGGCCGCGACGGGCAGGGCGATGCGGCCGGTGACGGAGAGACCGGCGAGGGTGGCCCAGGTGCACATCAGGAAGAAGCCGCCCAGGGCGCTGGTGGACAACTGGATGCGCAGCATCTGCGGCGCCGCTTCGAGGGTGCGTCGGTCGATGCGGTCGGACAGGGCCTGGTACCAGTGGATCTGGTAGCCGGTCATGCCGTTGGCGCGGACCTCGTCGCCGAAGCGGGAGTGGGTGGCCCAACTGCGCATCATGGCCCGTACGTTGCGGTCGCCGAGGTTGAGGAAGTGCGTGCGGTAGTCGACACGGGCCGACAGCACGGCCCCCACCCCGGCGGGCAGCACGGCCAGGAGGAGCACCGGCAGCATCAGCGGATGCAGTGCGGTGATGACCCCGCCGGCGGCGATCATGCGGACCAGGGCGGACATGAACCGCTGCGCGTCCTGCACCATCAGGCGGGTGCGGGTGACCCCGATCTCGGCCGCCTCCTGCTGGTCGGAGAAACCGTCTCTCCCGTAGGCGGACGACTCCACACGCAGCACGGCGGAGACGAGCGCGACGTCGGCTTCGGTGGTCAACAGCGGCGTGATGCGTCCGTCCGCGTACGAGGACAGGAGGCCGCAGATCCGGCCGGTGCCCGCGGCCAGGGTCACCACGATCAAGGCGGGGACCGCGCCGTGCAGACGTTCGGAAACGGTGCCGCCGCCGAGGACGTGCGTCATGGCGCGGGCGGTGGAGGCCAGGACGACAGCAGCGGCGACGCCGGTGAGCACCTGGCATACGAGGAGGAGGACGGAGCCGGTCCTGTCGACGGCCCATGCCTTGCGCGCGGTGTGGGCCAGTACGGAGGGCAGGCGTCGGCACATCGTCCCGAAGCCGGCGTCCTCCAGCGGGTTCTGGCCGAACCTGCCCTCGAAGCTGATGGTGGCCGGCGGTGGAGGGGGAGGCGTCCTTGGGGTTTCGGTCGGGGCGGCAGTCACAGTCACCTGGTCCCTCCGTGGGGTCGGTGCCGTACCCGGATGGCTCGGCGGTGCACGGCTTAACGACGCCGATCGGGATTCGAACGCGCTCGATTCCGGACGGCGTGGACCCCTTGCGCCGCACGGTCTGTACGGCCCTGGGCCCGCTGTGCCGCCCCTGGGTGGCGGCCCGGAATGGCCGAATCGCCGACGCGTGAAACCCCTGTGACGAATGAGGTTCGAGCGGCGGACCGCCCGAAGGCGACGGGATGCCGGCACCGCCCGAGCGACCGATGAATCTGCTGCCTCTCTGCCGTCTGGAAGGTGGAAGTCAAGCAATCTCGGGTCCCGGCGGGGGCGGGTCGAGGACGGCGGCGCGGGCGGCGAGCGCGAGGGCGCTTTGCGCACCGAGGGACAGGCCGGCGCGGTTCCAGTGGAAGATCACGTGGTAGGCGAGCACCCTGCGGATGCCCCGGTCGAGGGAGCCACAGGCGACCGCCTCCTTCAGGGCGTTGCCGGTGCTCCGGAAGGCCGCCGCCCATTCGGCGACGGGATGGAGCGGGCCCTGCGGACCGAACAGCGGCCCGTTCGGGCTGGTCTGGCTGGTCAGAAGCTGACGGATCTGCCGGGTCATCCCCTCCAGCCGGTCTTCGAGGACCTCTCCGGTAACGGAGCGGTGCTCCTCGTTGATCACGCGGTCCCAGACGTCGCCCTGTTCCTGCCACTCCAGCCCGGCCGCCTGCATCATGACCGTGCACAGGATGACGGACAGTTCCCGGCGGCCGATGGGAACGTTGCTACGGCTGTGCCCGGCGAGAAGGTGGTGACTGTCGGCGGAGAACAGGGCGTGCGCGGCGAGCATGCCTGCGCGGCCGCCGAAGGCCGCGGTCTCGGGCTCGTAGATCCCCGGCCACCAGCGCCGAAGGTGCCCGGCCTTGACCAGCTTGTTCAGGTGGGTGGTGAGCTCGGTGTGCGCCGGGGAGTCAGGGCAGCCGTAGAGGCGTAGCCGCCAGCAGGGATGTTTACGGATGAACCACCACGACGAAAGCGCGCCGCGATCCTCCAGGCTGTTCAGCATCGGCGCGAGGTGCGCGGCCGCGGCCGACTCGGCGTCGCCCCAGTCGGCGAATTCCACGTAGAACTGTGTCCAGTCGGTGCGGAGTTCGTGGCGTGCGAGGGCTTCGTTCCCCGCCTGCTGGAACACCTCGGCCGCGTCGGAGAGCGCAATCGGCTCCATACCCGCGTGCTGGGCGACCTCGGTGATCGGGTGTCCGGCCAGAACCTGGCGGACGGCTTGTCCGACCGGGTCGGGGGTCGGCGGCCAGGTAACAGGGGTTAGCTGATCAGCAGACATGCGTCCCATCCGGTGGTCGGGGGCTGGTTGGCGGCGGCGGTGGTGAGGGCGAGGGCGCAGCCGGCGTCGCCCTCCAGGAAGCCGGGTCCCTTGGCTGAGGCACCTCGGGCATGGATGGTCAGGCTCTCGCGCAGTTCCGGCAGGAGGGCGTCGAGCTGCGGGGTGCTGGCGTCGTGTGCTGCGCGGAAGACGGTTTGGTAGACCCCCGCCCAGCCGTGGCACAGGCTCGTGTCGATGATCTTGCCGAGCTGCACGGGATCGGTGAGGCACCGGTACAGGGCGTCCTCGTAGCTGCGCTGGAGGTCCTGGTCGCCCAGTGCGATCCCGGCGAGCTGCCCGGCCCGCGCGATGCCGGGCGTGCCGTAGCACCAGCTCGGCCGTCCGGGATGGCGTTGGTGGGGCCGGCCGGCCTTGAGGTCGGCGAGCGTGAGGTGTTCGGGCCACCACGGACCGGTGTCGCTGTCCTGCTTCCAGGTGTCGAGGTGATCGCAGATCGTGCGGATCGCATCGGCTTGTCCGTCGACACGAATGCCGCGGCGCTCGGCCCGGGCCAAGAGGAGCAGGGGGCCGGTGATGCCGTGGGCGGCGCCGAAGTTGCCGTGCCCGCCCGCCAGGGTGTCGCGGCGCTGGGGATCGTGGTCGACCCACCACCCGGGCGTGGGGCCGCAGTCGCCGGTCAGCGGCTGGGCCAGTGTCATGAGGTAGCGCAGGACGCGTTCCATGGCGCTGCTGTCCGGGGCGCTGCGCATCAGGTAGGCGCCGATGCCGGTGAGTCCGTAGAAGGTGTCGTATTCGGCAAAGGTGGCTGATGCGCCGCGGTGGAGGCGTGCGAGCGCGGCGTCCACGCGGCGATGCGCGAGGGCTGCGACGTGTGCGTGCAGGGTGTCGTGGGCGCCCCGGTAGAGATGATCCCTGGAGTCGGGGACGGTCGTCAGGACGAAGGCGAGCGCGGGGGCGCCGAGGTACAGCCCGGTGGTGTCGGCGGCGGTGATGTCCCCGGCCGCGGCTTGTCCGATCCAGTGGTGCGCGGTGCTCCACGGCGCATGGCCGTGCGTCGCGCGTTCGATGTGGAGCAGGGCGATGCCGGCGGCGCCCTCGGCGAGGGACTGCCCGAGCCACGGCTGGTCTTCTACCGGTCCGCTCGGGCGTGCGAGGTGTGCGGCGTACTCATGGGCCAGGGTCTGCGCCCGGTCGTGGGCTGTGATCATCGCGGAGCCTTGACGGGGCGGTGGCGTAAGGCGATCGTCCGGGCGAGGTGCAGCGTGGCGGCCTCGGTAGCGGGGCCGACGCCCATGGCGCGTACGTGGTGGTGATGGAGCAGGGACCGGAGGACCGTGGTCGGCTCACGCTCTGCCGTGATGAGGGCCTTCCGGTACTTGGCCAGGGCGGTGGAGCGTACGGCCCACCCCTCGCCGAGTTCGGCGGCGCCGTGTTCGGCGAGCCGCTGACGGGTGGCGTAGAGCTGGATGGCCTGGACGCGCACAGTGCGGTCGGGGCGACCGTGGGCCGGGGTGTTCTGGATCAGCCAGTCCCATGCGGCGTCCTCGGACGCGAGCAGGTGTGTGGCGAGGTCGGCCAGGCTCGCGGCCGTGAGCGCCTGGGAGAGGACGGCGCCACGGGTGGTGAGGCGGATCTGGGCGAGGGCGGCGCTGGAGTCGGCCGCGAAGGCGCGGTGCGCAGCGTCCATGGCCGGCCCTGTTCCGTAGCGGCCGGTCTGGGGCTGGTACGGCTCCAGGGTGAGCGCGGACAGCAGGCGTTGGAGATGCAGGTCCGTCGCCCAGCGGTTCACCGTGGCCGTGGCCGCGGCGGCCTCGGGAAGGTGCAAGGTGACCGTGAGGTGCTGGCCGGCTTCGGGGCGGGCGAGTTCTCGGTGCCGAGAGAACCACCACATCGGCTGGCCGAGCACGTCGAGCAGGCGCGGAACGTGCCGGTCCAGGATCTCGTCGAACCGGTCCGGATGGGCATGCAGACGCATCCTCAGCACCTCGCCACAGCCAGGGAGTTGTACGGCTGGGACGGGCTGCGCGCGGAAGGCGGGCAGCGGCGTGCTCGAGACGGCGGGGGTGGCGCGACGGAGGGGCAGCAGGATCTCGTGGGCCCGGCCGATCCACCCGTACCGGGCCGGGTCCACGACCTCGCGCAGCTCCAGCTCCGGGGCTTCGTGGAGCTGCGAACGCACGAGGCGACGGTGCGCGGGATGGTCGAGGTCGACCGGGAGTCGCTGGTCGTACTCGACCACGCAGACACGGCTGGGGACGTTCAGCCGTGCGCGCCACACGGCGAATGCCGCCTCCCACTCCTCGACCGGTGCCTTGCGGCCGGGGAGGTCCTTGCTGCTGAGCAACCAACGGGCCGGGGCCAGGGTGGTGCGGCGATAGCGCACGCGGGGCAGGTACGGCAGGCGGGCAGCCGCGCCGAAGTCGAACCGCTTGTACACCGCCCGCCGGCTGCCGGAGACCTCGGACAGGAACCGAGCCAGCGGCGGCGTCTGGATACCGGCCTCCAGCGCGTGCAGGACCCGCACGTCGATCGGGCGCCCGCTGGAGACCTGCACGAGGTGGAAGCGGCGGGCGTCCGCCGTGACACCGATGTCGTCCAGCGGGATCGGTTCACCGTGCTCGCCGGGGTGCTCGCCGAGCGGGATCACGTACGGCAGCAGGCGATCGGTGCGGGCCACGTTCTCGTTGCGGCGGCGCCTGGGGCTGAACGAGAGCTGGGCGGTGATGACGTCCGGCCGGGTCACGTAGGAGTCCGTGAGCAGGTGCTGTTCGGCGGTGGGCATCAGGTGCGCGAAGCGCCCGAGCATGCTGCTGCCGGGGCGGGGCACGCCAGTGATCTCGATGTCGAACCTGCCGTCGGCCAGGTGGTGCGTGGAGGGCGCGTGGACTTCGAAGGCGATCTCGCTGCCCTCGCCGTAGAGACGTTCCTCGGTGCCGGCCGCCTCGGCGAGTTCGCTGATCGCCGCGTCGTCGAGGACGAGTTCGTCGCGGCCTTCCATGTGTGCTTGTTGCAGGAGTTTGAGGACGACCGTGTCGCGGTCGCTGATCGTCTTTGGGGCTTTGCCGCGCTCGGAGCCGACGTATTCGGCGGGCCGGCCCAGGCCGCTGTCGGCGACCAGGTCGAGGACGGGGACGACAGCGCCGACCCCGTACCGGGCACGGAAGCGACGGTGGTAGTCACGCCACAGCTTGTAGCCGTACGGCAGCGGGCTCACGTGGTGCAGGACGGCGACCGCGTCCTCTACCTCCTGGATGACCTCTCCGGGCAGTTGCACCTCGCAGTTCAGGGCGGTGTCGACGACCACGGGCAGGGGCGCGATGGACGAGTGCCGGTGCATTCGCGCCGTCAGTTCACGCAGGTCCGTCTCGGCGGACGGGCTGGTGTGCGCGGTGAGGTCGTCGCGCAGCCCGTACAGGGTGCGCGCGAGCCCGCCGACGTCGGGGAGGGAGTGCGCGTCGACTCGCTTCAGCTCGGCGCACACGTGGTCGAGGGCATCGACCGTGGTCATCGGGGGACAGAGGCTGGTGATGAGGACGTTCTGCTCGATCAGGTCCTGAAGGACCGCGTCGATCTTGCCTCCCGCGCCGGCCGGGAACGCGGTCGTGAGGAGGTCGCGGAGTGCGGCGTAGGTGATCGGCGTGCGGGCGTGCTCCATGGCCGCCTTCACCGGCCGGGTCGCGCGCAGGGAGATTTCGACCGGGGCCATCAACCGGGCGTGGCCGTCGGCCGGCGGGCCAGGAGCGGCAAGCCGGTCACCGCGGAACTCGGCGGTGTTGTTGGCGATGACCATCAGGCGCTCCAGGAGGGCGGGCTGCTGCTCCAGGTCGCGGACGACGTCGCTGAGCCACTCGCCGTCGGCGCGCAGCGTGACCGCGTGGCGCGGGCCCCAGCGCACGCGGGGTGTGGTGCCGATGGTGAGCGGTGCGGTACCGGCGAACAGCCCGAAGGGGGCGGGCCGGTGCTGCCACCGCAACAGGTAGGAGATGACCGACAGCGCGGCGCGGCGGAGCTGGCGGGGCTGGTCGTGGCGGCCGTGCACGATGTTGTCGATGGTCTGGCAGAGCACGGGGCTGGCGGCGAAGAGGGCGTTGCGTATCTCGGCGCGCTGCCACAGCTTGGCGAGCCAGTCACGGACGGCGTCCGCGCTGTCCAGATCAAGGGCCGCGGGCAGGACTGCGGTGCTCGGGCCGGTGGTGGCCCGTAGGACGGCGGCGCCCGTCCACTGGTATCTGGGAACGTCCAAGGCCATGGTCCCTTCCGGCAGCTCGTGGGGGTAGGGGTGGGGCGGGGGCGCCGGGCAGACCTGCTCGGCGCCCCCGCTCGCGACCCGGCCTGGGATCAGGCCGGGTCCTCGATGAAGGAGCTGCACGCGGACGAGCTGCCCGAGCAGGTGCTCCCGCAGCCGTCACCCGTGGAACACATCAGCTTGCCGATCGGGTGGGCGGCGACGATGGCCTTGACCTCCAGCGGGGCGAAGTCGTCGTCCTCGACGAGCTGCGTCGGCCGGTCCATCAGGGCGGCGGTGGGACTCATGTCGATCACTCTCCTTGTTCGATGAAGTGGTGCATGACGACCTGGCGGCGCGATTGCTAGGTCGCGGGCCAGGAGAGCGAGATCCGGGTGTGGACCTTGTCGATGACCCGGTCGCCCTCGATCTGCTCGTCGGGGGTGCCGGCCGGGTAGACCCGGATGACCGGGACGGGCCCGCCGCGGCGGTGGGCCTCCCAGTCGCGCAGGCTCTTGGCGATCTTCTTGGCGAGCTGCTGCGCGTGATTGCCCAGGGCGTGGACGCCGTACTCGACGTCCTTGTCCCCAAAGGGGTGGTGTACGAGGTAGGCGAAGGAGTCGTCTTCGGCGGCGGCGAGCGAGAAGCCCTTGCGGTTCGGCGTCACGATGCCGGTGTCCAGATCCTCGTCGACGGCCATGATGCAGAACCCCGGAATGGTGATCGCCAGGTGCATCTGGAGCGTGGCCAGTGGCTCCTGTCGGCCGATGGTCACACCGGTCCACCTCTCGACCCTGGGTGTGGTGACGGCGTTGTCGAGCCGGCTCGGGTCGATGGGCAGGCCGTCGTCGAAGCGCAGGCCGATCTCCGGTGTGCCGTTCACCAGGAGGAGCTGCTCCTCGTGCCCGGCGGAGCCCTGCATGGGAACGAAGCCGCAGATCTTCGCGGAGCGCGACTCAAGGTGATCGCCGGCGCGGGTGAGGGCCACGGAGCGGGTCAGACCGCGCGTGCGCAACGGCACGACCAGCCGGCCGGTGGGGCTGAGCTGGTCGATCCAGGCGGGCGGGATGTCCCAGGCGCCCACGGTGACCAGGATGACGTCCACGATGCCCAGGTCAGGGATCGGTTCGGCTGCGTCCGCCGTGACCACGCGCACCTGGTCGTAGCCGTTCTCGGCGAGGAGCCGGGTGGCACGCTCGGTGACCTCCTTGTCGATGTCGACCGTGGTCACCCGGCCGTCGCGGCCGACGATCTCGGCCAGGTAGGCGGCGTTGAGGCCGCCCGAGCCGATCTCCAGGACCCGCATGCCGGGCCGGAGCCGGCACTGCTCCAGTTGAATGGCCTGGATCTGTGGGGCGGAGACGCTGCTGATCTGCACGCCGTGCTCATCGGTCTTCGTGATCACCGCCGAGTACGGGTCGTACACCTCCTTCAGCGGCGTCTGTGGCGGGGTGAACCGGTCGCGGGGCACCTTCTTCATCGCCGCCTCAACCTCTGCGGAGGTGATCCAGCCCTCGTTCCGCAACTGGTCGATGATCTCGTGGCGCAGGCGGGTGGCCTCGCTGGAGTCGGCGGTCGTCACACCGGTCATGTGGGTTCCTTACGTGGTGTCTGAGCGGTCCAGGCGCGTCATCTGTCGGTCGTCGCCGACGCTGGCCAGGTCGGTATCCGGGGTAGTGCTCTACGTGCCGCCCAGCCGACTTGCCGTCGGACTTCGGCGGAAAGCGGTCTGGGATATGACCACCGTTGTTCCCTTCTCTCGTGGGTCGCGCTTCGTGCGGGGAGGAGCCCGAGGCGGGAACGGGTCCCTCCCACGCGTGCCGTCCGGCGCCGAGCCGTCTTGCGGGCTCGGCTGCCGGGTGGAGCAACCGCCCGCTGGCTGGGACCGTTACGCACTGGTCAGCAGTCGGCCGACCGCTTCATCGGCGTCGGCCATGGCGGCGTACTCGTCCTCGAAGACCCTGTTGAACGAGCGGTCGACGCGGTCCCCGGCCTCCTCGTCGCGGAACGTCGCGGAACGCTGCCAGTAGGCGCGGAACGGCTCGCGCTCCATCAGCACGCGGACCTGCACCCGCAGCCCGGCCTTGTCGAGCAGGCCCAGGCGGTACTTGACCGAGAGGAAGCTGACCTGCCGGTTGCAGCACAGCAGGTGCTTGGACTCCTCGTCGGACAGCCCCTCAAGCGCCCAGATCGCCCGGTGCTCCGGGTCAGCCGCGATGTCGGAGAGCAGGCGTTGATGGATGTGCGCCGTGTCCAGTGCGAGCCGCTGACGGTGCCGTCGCTCGGCGAACCAGATGGCCACGGCCCCAACAGCGGAGGAGACAAGCACGGCGTGGGACGTCTTCATCACTGGACCTGCTTTCTTGATCGTGGATGCTGCTCTTGCCGGTGCATCGGGTGGGCAGCACTGAACAGCTACTGGTTCGGTCGCCGCGCCATGCCGGGGCGGTCCTGTGCTGGTCATGAGCGGCTCCGGCGGCTGCTGGGCCGGACGGGCTCGCGCGGGAGGGGGACGGCACAGCCGATGAACGCCGCGAGTCCGGGGCGGGGATCGGCGGGCAGTTCGAGACGGGCGGCCCGCTCCGCGGACTGACCAGCCCATGCCCTTCAGCTGATCAAGGAAGCGTGCAATCGGATCGACGCTCAGGCCGTGCCGGGCCTCGGCAAGGACGCACGGCAGGCCGAGGCGGGCGGCGTAGTCGGAGGCCCACAGGGTGACAAGCCGGATGAGGTTGTCGGAGCGCCCGGGGAGGGTGTGGACGTGGTCGAGGAACAGGCTGGGGCCGGCGCCGCCTGAGCCCCAGTGCCCGAGGTCGGGAGTCCGGTCGAGGATCAGGCAGCTGAACAGGCCGCTGTCCTCGAACAACCCCACGGCTATGGCCTGCTCGTCTTGGTAGAGGGCGGGGATGTCCCCGCGAACGGGAACGGGCAGGCCGTGGCGGGAGAGCCAGCCCAGGCGGTCTGCGAGGAGTGCGGTGGCCTCTGCCCATTCGGCGTCGGTGTCCAGTAGCCGCATCTCGTAGACGGAATCGCGTCGGCGGTCGCTTGGGGCCTGCCTCTCGGTGCTCGGGTTCAGGTGAGGAGTGCAGGTTGTGTTCATCGGCGTGCCTCTGCCGGGATCGTTGTCTCTCGGCCGGCTCCCAGGAAGCCCCAGACGTGGGCCAGCACTACGAGCCGGGTGGCGTCGTCGGCTCCCGTTTCGGCGAGCAGTGTGTCGGCCTCGGCGCGTACGTCGGCCGGGGCGATGCGGGCATCGCGGGCGACGTCGTAGGGGCTGGTGTGCTCGGCGAAGGCCCTCAGCAGCAGCCGCCGTGCCGGGGTGAGATCGGGCGTCGGTTCGGTCGCAGAAGGCGGGGTGGCCTGCCCCGAGCTGAGCAGATGATGCACCAGGACGTGCGGCGCGCTGCGGGTCGGGCAGTGCAGCTTTGCCCGGATCGTGCGGACGTAGCTGGAGACGGTGTTCGAGGACAGGCCGGTCTCGGCGGCGATGGCGCGGGGCTCCAGGCCGCGGACGAGATGGTCGGCGACGCGTCGCTCGGCCGGGGTGAGCGGAGTGATCGGGGCGGTGGTCATGACGGTCTTCCTGGTTGGTTCGGCCTCAGCGTGAGGCCGGGCGCAGGTGTACGGGCAGGGCCTGGTGTCCGTTGCTGATCAGCGAAGGCAGCGGCTTCAGATCGGTCGCGGGGACGGCGAGGCGGATGTCGGGGAAGCGGTCGAACAGCTGCTTCAGCGCGGTGGCGACTTCGAGGCGGGCGAGTGGTGCTCCGAGGCAGAAGTGCACGCCGTGTCCGAAGGCGAGGTGGTCCTTCGTGGTGCGAGTGGCGTCGAAGAGGTTGGCGGACTCGCCGTGCCAGCCGGGGTGGCGGTTGGCGGCGGCGTAGGAGGCGAGGACCGCGTCGCCCTTGCGGATCGTCTTCCCGTCGGGCAGGGGGATGTCCGTGAGGGCGTAGCGCAGGGGCAGGTGCTTGACCGCGGGTTCGTGCCGCAGGGTCTCCTCGACGACGTCGCTCCAGTCGGCGCGGCCGGCACGGACGTGGGCGAGCTGCTCCGGGTCGGTCAGCAGAGCGCTGATGGCCTGGTCGATGACGTTGACGGTGGTCTCGTATCCGGCAGAGATCATCAGCAGGAGCGTGTCGCGCAGCTCGCCCTCGGTGAGAGTGTGGCCATCGCCCTCGTCGTCGCGGGTAGCGATGAGGAGAGAGGTCATGTCGTCGCCGGGCCGGGCGCGCTTCGCCGTGATCAGCTGGTCGAGCAGCTGGTACAGGGCGGTCGCGTTCGCGGCGGCCTGGGCGGCGGTGACGGTGGTGCTGAAGACTCCGTCGACCACGGAGCGGAAGCTGTCGTGTTGGCCGTCGGGAACGCCCATGAGCCGGCCGATGACCGCGATCGGCAGCGGGTGGGCGAGATGCTCGCGCAGGTCGACGCTCTCGTCGGCGGGCCGGATGCTGAGGTCGTCGAGGATGCCGGTCACGATCGTCTCGACGGTCGGCTTGAGAGCGGCGACGCGGCGGGCACTGAAGGCCGGGGCGACCATGCGGCGCAGACGGCTGTGGTCGGTGCCGTGCGCGGTGAACATGTTGGTCACCGTGATCCACAGACTCAGGGGCCAGGTGGGGACGGTGTCGGCGAAGGCCGGCCAGTGGGCACGGCCGTCCTTGGAGACATCCGAGCCGGTGAGGAGCCGCTTGAGGAGGGCGGGGTCGGTGATCGACCAGGCGGTCACACCGAGGATGTCCACCCGGGTGGCCGGGCCGCCGGCGCGCAGGGCCTGGTGCTCGGCGTGGTGGTCGGACGCTTCGGGGTCGAGGGCGAGTATCGGCTGCTCGGGCACGGGGGCTCCTTCAGCGGGTGGTCGGGAGGAGGACGGGGAGGGCTTCCATGGCGCGGTGGAAGGGGCCGGGGCGCCAGCGCAGCTCGTCGGTGGGGACGGCGAGGTCCATCTCCGGGAACGCGTCGGTGAGGTGGCTGATGGCGGTCTCGGCGATGAGGTAGGCGTGGGAGCGGGCCGGGCAGGTGTGAGGGCCGGCGCTCCAGGCCAGGTGGGCGCGGTTGCCGGTGATGGCGTCAGTGGGCAGCCCGAGGGTGAGTTCGGGGTCGTTGTTGCAGGCGGCCATGGAGATCACGACCGGCTGGTGGGCCGGGAGCAGGGCGCCGTCGATGTCCGCGGGATAGGGCGGGTAGGTGATGCAGTAGTTCGCCAGGGGCGGGTCCGTGTAGAGGACGGCGTCGAGGGCGTCGCGGACGGTGGACTGGGCGGCGTGCAGGGAGGTGGAGAACTCCTCGTCGGTGAGGAGCTTGCGGCAGGTGTTGACGATGAGGTTGGTCAGCGGCTCGATTCCGGCGCCGTAGAGCGTGATGAGCTGGTGGCTCATCTCCCGGTCGTCCAGGTGGGCGGGGTGGGCCATCAGGCGGGTGGTGATGTCGTCGGCCGGCTGGTGTCGGCGCAGGGTGACGAGGTCGGCGACGGCCTGGTCGAGGATGTGGTTGCCGCGGGCGGCGTCGGTGGTGTCGAAGACGCGGGCCATGCCGTCGGCGATCCGGGCGCCGATCTCGTCGGGGCAGCCCAGCAGTGTGCTCAGGACCCGGAAGGCGATGGGGAAGGCGTACTGGCTGACGAGGTCTGCGCGGCCGGTCGTGCGGAAGTCGGTGATGGCGGAGTCGGCGACCTTCTCCACGAGTGCGCGCAGCCCGTGCTGGTCGATCGCGTCGAGGCCGGCGGTGTTGGCCGCGCGGTAGCGGGCGTGCTCGGCACCGCTGCTGCGCAGGGCGTTGGGCCGCCACTCCATCATCGGCCGCACCGGGCAGGACGCCGGCGCCTGCTGCTGCCACACGCGCGGATCCGCGGGGAAGCGCAGCGGGTCATTGAGAATACGCCGGGCCTGGGCATAGCCGATCACCAGGGTTGCGGGGATGCCTGGGGTCAGTTCGACGGGCACCAGCGCGCCGTGGATCTTGCGCATGCGTTCGTATGCGGCGTGCGGGTCGTCGGCGAACTCCGTTGAGTACAGGGGGATCCGGTCCGGCCCGGTGAGGGATCCGGTGTTGGTGGGAATCATGGCCGAGGCTCCAGGGGTGCGGCTGCGCGGGGCGCGGTGAGGTACTCGGTGAGGGTGATGAGTGCGTAGAGCGAGGAGGTGCGGTCGCGGGCGTCGCAGGTGGTCAGCGGGGTCTGTGCGTCGAGTGCGAGGGCTTGACGCAGTTCGCTCGCCTCATAGGCCGGGGCGTCGGGGAAGGTGTTGACCGCGACGGCGTACGGGGTCTTCTGGGCTTCGAGCAGGTCCAGGGCCCCGTGACAGGCATCCAGGTCCCGGGTGTCGGCCAGGACCAGGCACCCCAACGCGCCCTCGGCCAGGTCCTCCCACAGCGGCCGGAACCGCAGCTGCCCCGGCAGCCCGAAGAGGTAGAGGACGAGCTGCCCGTCGGCCAGGTGGAGCCGACCGAAGTCCATGCCCACCGTGGTCGTGGTCTTCTCCGGCGTCCCGCGCAGGTCGTCCACGCCGACACTGTCGATGGTGATGGGTTCTTCCATCCGCAGCGGGGCCACCTCGGACACGCTGCCGATCAAAGTCGTCTTGCCCACCCCGAAGCCGCCGGCGACCACGATCTTGGCGGACTCGGTCACCGTGGCGGGAACGAAGGCGACAAGAGGGTCAGACCAGTTCGCGTAGTCCATCAAGCACCCTTTGCATGAGGTCGGTGTCGGGCCGGTCCGAGACGGCGGGAGTGGGGCTGGTCAGGTGACCGGTGTCCACCAGGCCGGAGACGAGGATCCGCACGGTGGAGGGCGGCATCTGCAGGGCGGCGGCGATGTCCGCCACGGCGAGCCCACCGCGCCCCGCGGCGAACAGACCCATCACCTGCCGGGCGTCGGGCCCCAGATCGTTCACCGGGCCGGTCGCGGCGATGACCACACTCTCCAGGCGCACGTCCCGGCGAGGGCGGACCCGCCCGCCCGTGCGGACGTAGGGCCTGACGATGTCCGGGTCACGCCGCGGCCCGGTCACGCCGCCGATCCCCCGCCCGCCAACCGCGAGGCGCGCTTCTCGGTGCCGAGCTGCTCGCCCACCCGCACCGCGAGCTGTGCCATGTGACGGCTGATCAGGCCGACATCCGCGTGCGGCCCGGTGGTACACACCGACAGCATCGTGTTCTGCCCGGCCGCAGTCGTCAGGCCGATGTTCTCGACACACTCGATCATCTGCTGGCGCACACCACCGCCACCGGTGAACTCGTCCCACGCCCTGGCCGAGGCGCGCATGGCGGCGGTCAGCGCGGCGAACTTCTCGCCGCCCTCCTGGTCGATCGTCTTCGTACGCGCCTTCAACAGCCCGTCGCTGCTCATCAGCACGGCGTACCGGACGCCCTCCACGCCGCCGAGCTGCTCGTCCAGCAGCCAGCCGAGGGGGTTGTTGTCGTGGCCGTCCATGGTCAGTCTCCTTCGGTCTCAGGGGGAGTGCTCGGCCTCTGGCGGCCGAGGCGGGTGCCTTCCATCCAGGCGGCGGCCACCTCGGGCCGCCCCGGCTCCATCGGTGGCGCAGCGGGTGCCGAGCGTGCGAACGGGGCCGGATGCACGGTCCGTCGGCGGACGGTGAGCCCGCTCGCCGTGGTCGCCTGACTCGTCGGCGGCTCAGTCGGTCGTGGTTCCCGTGACGGCGCAGGCGGCACCAGGGGAGAGGCTGCAGGAACCACCGGCGGTGGGGGTGCGGTCAGCAGACTCTGCGGCAGCACGATGAAGGCGCGGGTACCGCCGTAGACGTTGGGGGCCGTCACCTCGACCCGGTATCCGTAGTCGGCGGCGAGAACGGCCGCCACCCGCAGCCCGGTCTGCGGGTAGGCCCCCAGGTTGGTGATGTCGTCGCGCTCCGCACTGGACATCACCCGGCGGGCCCAGTTCAGCCGCTCGTCCTCCATCCGCAGTCCGGCGTCGTCCACGATCAGGAACACGGCGTCGTTGCCGTGCTCCGCGGAGACGTGCACCCGGGCGTTGGGAGGCGAGTAGCGCAGCGCGTTGTCCAACAAGATGGCCAGGGTGTGGACGACCGCCTCCACCGCCCGGCTCTCCACCGCGAAGGTATCCAGGTCCGCATGCTGCACGCGCTGGTATCCCTCGACGCGGCCCATGGCCGCGCGCACCACATCCGAGAGGGAGGTGGCCGGATGGCGCCGCGAGAGCTTGTCGCCCGCCAGCACCGCATATCCACTCGCCGTCAGCAGCATCTGCTGGGCCAGGTGGTCGATCTCGACCAGCGTCTCGTACGCCTCGTCCGAGACATGCCGACGCACACCAGTACCGATCCTGGTGCTGAGCCTCGAGGCCCGCTCCACCGTGCTGGAGGCGAAGGCACGCACCGCAGCACGGGCGACGTCGACCGCCTCCTTCCGCACCTGGGCGACCCGCCCCTCGGCCTCCCGCCGCGCCTGAGCCAGACGTTCCTCGGCCGCGGCATGAGCCCGTTGCCCGGTGGCGGCGATGGCCGCAGTGACCTGATCGGCCAGCGCACCGACGGCGTCGCCCATCGAGGTGCCCACCAGCTGGGACGGGACCGCCAGGTCGGCCTGGTGGGACCGTCCGGCCTGCGCCGCGGCAGACGTGGCGGGGACCACCGTGGCGGCGAGGTAGCCGACGAACTGCTCCGCCACCCGCATCTGCTGGGTGACCCCTGCCGCGTGCCCGCGCTCCCTGGCGGCCAGGCGCTCCGCCCGACGTCCCCGGCGGTGAAAGCGCGCGGCCAGTGCGGCACCGGCGACGGCAATCAGTACGGCGAGAGCCAGTATCAGTACAGTCATCAAAACCTCGTGAGTATCGTGGAAACCCCAGGCCGCGGATGGGGGGTGGAGGCCATCGGCACCTCACCGGCCACGCCTTTGACGATGCGAATCACCTGGGTCGCCCTGTCGCGAGGCGGCATGAAGCCGATGACCCGGGCCGTGCCCCTGAGCGTGCGCCGCCCCGATTCCAGGACGAGCGAGTCACCGCGGTGTCGCCGCTCGGCTGCCGCAGTGGGGCCGACGACAGCGGCGTCCGTGGTCGGAGTGATGTGCCGGGCGCCGTGCTTCTGCGTGCCGAACAGAGCCGCGAAGACGGCGGCCGAGTCGAAACGGGGCAGGCACAACCAGTCCAGTGAGCCGTCGGCGGCGGCATGCGCCCTTGTCTGCATGTCGCCGATCAGGCCGTACCGCTCGATGCGATTCATCCCCGAGACGTCATCGTCCGCATGCAGAGCGCTCTCTCGCCCGCACGGCACCGCGGCGGCCGGCACGTTGTGGAGCTGGACCGCCGCGCACGCGAAATGCTCCGCACCATAGGCTGAACACCGATCCGGACGGCGGTGTCCCCACCCTCGGAATGCCGCCCAACGCGCCCTGCCGAGCGAGAGGAACGAACGGTGGTCTCCACGTACGAGGTCAGGCCGATCGCCACGGTCGTCGGGGGACACACCCGCGTCCTGGACGACTACCAGGGAGGAGTCCGGTCGATCATCCGTCTCCACGACGAGTACCCACTCGAAACCCTGCAAGGGATCGAGGAGTTCTCGCACCTGACGGTGACGTGGCGCTTCCACCTGGCGCGCCCGGAGGATGTGCAGCTTCATGCCCGCAGCCCCCGAGGGAACACGCGCTGGCCGGCCACCGGGACCTTCGTGCACCGCAACCACCGGCGGCCGAACCAGCTCGCGATCAGCTACCCGCGGCTGCTCGACGTGGACGGTCGGGACCTCCTGGTCACCGACCTCGATGCCGTCGATGGGACGCCCGTGATCGACCTGGCGCCATACTTCGAACAGATGGGACCCCGAGGAACCGTACGTCAGCCGGCCTGGCCCGGCGAGATGCTCGACCCCGCGTACTGGAGGGATGCAACCGAACGCCCGTGACGTCGGAGCTTGAAGGTGACGATGGCACGCGGCCTTGAGAAGGTTTGTCATCAGCTCATCGCCAATGCAAGTTCGCACCACGTACTGGCGCCGTCGTCGCTGACACCCCAGGAGCCCCGTCGGGCACCGGCGATCGCCTGCACCAACAGCAAGCCGCGGCCGTGCTCGTCTTCGTTGCAGGGTCTCCCTGGAGTGGACCGATGACTGCGGACTCCGTCGTGGACGTTGATCCGCAAGCAACCGTTGCAGAGGGAGAGCGTCAGGGTGACCTCTCGACCGTGGCTGTGCTGGATCGCGTTGGTGACCAGCTCGGAGACGACGAGTACGGCGTCGTCCGCAAAGCAGGACAGCCCCTCTTCGACCAGGTGGTTCCGCGTCAGCCTGCGCATCTCTGCGACCCGCAACATGTCAATACGCACGGGGGGTTGACCTGGCCTGCGCTCAGCGATTTGAAAGGTGCGATTCAACAGATCAGCGTCGGTCATGGGAGAGCGAAGCAGTCGTTCGGCAGTTGTTGTCATCACGTCCTCTTGAGGGCATGGAGGACCGGTCGGGTGACGGCTGTCGCTCTACGAGGGGAGGTCCGCTCGCTGTCGGAGCGAAGACGGGGCGGGCATGGGCCGAACAGCGTTGTCGTGGTGCCACGCACGTCCCTCCCCCTTCCGTAGCGACAAGGTGATCACCGCATCCGACCGAGTGGTCAGCGCAGTGGGCATGAGTGTGGGCCCAGGACGCACCCGTGCTGATCTCTGCGGCGATATCTCTGTAGAGATACGGAATCCCGCATATCGTGTGGACCGTTGGGAAGTTCGACCCAGGGGACCGCGCTATGAGACCGCCGAGCCGCGTGTGCGAGAGGTGCGCGACCGAGCTGAGTCAGTACAACCCCGACGCCCTGTGCGCCCTGTGCGCAAAGGCAGAAACGGCGCCGGGAGTGCCCGATCGTGCCTGGCGCGACGAAGCCGTCCACCGGGCCCTGGCGGCTTGGGATTTCGGCGAGCTGCTGCGCCTGGTACGCAAGCGGTCTGGTTTATCCCAGATGGCCGTGCGTGAGCTGACGGCGCTCCCTCAGTCCTTCATTTCCGGCCTCGAACGCGGTCAGAAGCAGATCGGCAGCCCCGCCACCCTTCTCGACCTTCTCAACGGCCTTGGCCTGCCTTCCGACCTGCAGCCTTTGCTGCTGACACCTCTACGCGGCGATGCACCGAAACCTGGTCATAACCTCTCCATGGAGGCCGTACTGCCCTGGACGGCGGATCGTATGGTGACGTCACTTGAAGTGGCCATCGGAGGTACCACCATGAAGCGCCGCCGCGTGCTGACCGCCCTGAGCGGAGCCGCGCTCACCCAGTACGTCCTGCAGTCCGCCATCGCTCCCGCGGAGGCCGTGGCTGCTTCTTCCGGTACCACGACTGTCACCGACGCCCTGATCGATTCGCTTCAAAGCACCACTGACGCACTCCGCCAGATGGACGCCACCAGTGGTAGCGGGAACCTCGCCCACACGGCGAAGACTCACCTGCGGATGCTTCTGCACCTGCTCAAGCATGGCTCCTACAAGGAGGGTTACGGACGTCGCCTGGCTGCTGTCACCGCCGACACGGCAGCCCAGACCGGCTGGTACACCTTCGACAGCGGTGACCACGACGCTGCCCAGCACCTCTTCCTCGGCGCCCTGCGCGCAGCCCACGCTTCAGGCGACTCCCGCCTGCGCGCCGGCGCCCTCGGTTTCCTCGCCATCCACGGCTACTCCACCGGCGACCCGCGCGACGCCATCACCGCCGCCCGCACAGCACGCCAGGCAATCACCGATCATGACGCCCCCGCCCTGAACGCCATGCTCCTCACCCGCCAGGCTCGCGGTCACGCTCGACTCCGCGAAGAGCGCCACGCCTTGGCCGCGCTCGCCGAAGCCGAAGAACTCTGCGCGCGTGGCCGGGGCGAGGACGATCCTCATTGGCTGTACTGGATCAGCCCGGGGGAGATTCTCGGGCAGACCGGAAGCTGCTACCTCGACCTGGGACAGCCAGCTCGGGCGGCTCAATCCTTCGCCGCAGCCCGCGGCGTGCTCAGCCAGGATGAGACCCGCACTACCGCTCAGTTCCTCTCCCGAGCCGCGACCGCGCAGATGCGCGCCGGCGACGCCGACGCCGGCTGCGCCACCGCCCATGACGTCCTGACCCTCGTCGAAGGCATTCAATCCGCCCGTCTCGACGACCACCTGCACACCATGCTCAATGAAGCGCGTTCCTACAGGGCCTCATCAACCGCCCTGGAGCTACTGGATCGTGGGGAAAGCGTCATGCGCCAGCGAGCCGCCGCATGATCCTGGTTCTCTGGGACATCGACCGCACCCTCCTCTACACCGGCGACACCGACCGGCTGGTCTACCGGGAACTCTTCGAGGAGGTGGTGGGCCGGCCTGCCGAGCGTCTGCCCGCTCGGGGCACCGGGGTGACGATGCCCCTCGCTGTCCGGGAGCTGCTGCGCGCGAATGCAGTGGAACCCGAGCGGATCGAGGAACTCGCGCAACGCATCGTGCAGCGTATGCCCGCGCAACTGGAGCGTCACCGTGACGATCTTTCTCGCACGGGGCAGATCATGCCCGGCGCACCTGCCGCCCTTGCCGCCGTGCAACAAGAGCCCGGGCTGGTTCCCACAGTGGTCACTGGCAACCTGCGAGGCAGCGCGGAGATCAAGCTCAAGGCTCTTGGCCTGGACGAGTATCTCGACCTCGGCATCGGTGGATACTCCTCCGACGACTCCCACCGCCCTGCCCTCGTACGCGTGGCACAGCAGCGAGCCGGCGCACACCACGGGTATACCTTCACGCGGGATACGACCGTGATCATCGGCGACTCCCTCGAGGACGTCCGCACTGGACGGGAAGGAGGCGCCCACGTGATCGGCGTAGCTTCCGGTACCACCTCGGCCGAGGCGCTTGCTGCAGCCGGCGCTTGCCATGTTGTGCCGGGTCTGACCGACGTACAAAACGTGATTCGACTGATCAACCAATGTGCGGCGGCGGACGTCGACCGGGACTGACCTGAGCCGCCGTTGTCGGTGAGTAGGTGTTGGCGGACTGGGTGGAATCCTGAGACCCAGGTCGGTCGTGTGTCGGGTCGGCCAGGCTAGCCCGTCCGAGGATCCGCCGCGGATGGCCTACTACGACGAGGCCCCTCACACCGCTCACGGGCTGTTCGACCTCGTCATCCTTGCGGACCAGGACCAGGACCAGGACCAGGGACGGGCAGCCCGCTGCCTCGACGCCGCTGTGAAGGGCCACTCGGACGCCTACAAACGCTCCCGGGCCATCTCCCGCGCCGTCTCGACCTTGTTCTTCCACCAGTAGAAGGCTGTGATCGGTGCATCGATGTGGACGCCCGCTGTCAGCTTGCTCTCGACCGCGCCCCGGGCCAGCGCCTTCGCCTGATCCTCGTTGTCGCTGGTCGTCTGCGCGATCACAATATCGTTGGCCATGCAACTACCTTTCCAGTTCGGGTACCGCGACCCTCCCCAGCCGTCCAGGGCACGCCGAAGGTTGGTCGCTACCGGTGAAGGAGGGTGGGACTCACCCACCGACCTGCATCAGTCGCAGGTGTTGGCGCATGTCTTACGCCTCAATGGGTCCGGGGCAGGAGGGCTCCACGCAACTGTCGGCGGGCATTCGTCCACGGCAGACAAGAAAGAACTCCAAAGGGTGGAACCGCGGCGGCCTCGTTCAGTCAGCAGAGCAGATGGCGGTGGGAGGCGGCCGGTGCACGGTGCTCATGACGCGACCTCCGTGGTCGGGCCTCCACAAGGATGCGCTCTGAGTCGCCTCGGCCAGCCGGACGAGGCGAACAAGGGCTGAGGGCCTGGAGGCCTCCCGCCTGGTTCGCCCGGCTCCGGCGGGGCATAGCCGCCAGAACCGTGCCCGCATTCGGTGAGGGGCTGTGCCGGCCGCTGGATAGGCGGGCTTTCTGAGCGATTCTGGATGCCCACTCTGCGCGACGAGGTGGCTTCGGCGGCTATCTTCCGCTAAGCGGCGCGGGAACAGACCCTTGGTCGATGAAGCCGATTTCGGCGCCTACCAGGCCCTCATTCGCTCACGGCAGACGAGGAACATCTCGGAAAGGGTGGAACCCGCCGTGGGGCTATGTCAACGTACAACACCCCTGAACCACGGGCCGGTCAACCCGCCTCTGACCTGCTGAGGAGATCCTTTTGGTGACGCCCGCGAATGATCTGTTCGCTTACTCTTCTCGGCCTCGTCGTCCGCGACGCAGTGAACGCGCGGATGGCCTGCGATGGGCGAGCGCAACATAGACGACGATCGCCGGTTAGCGAAATCGGCGATCGTGGCGATCCTCGAAAGATGTTCGTGTGCGCGGCTGTGCTTGGCGGTGGAGCTGCAGCGAACTCAGCAGGTATCGCTGATTCATGAGATGAAACAGCACCGGTCTGCTGCCAGGCAGATGAGCCCTTGCCTGGCTGGCGTAGGTCCCACTTTGAAGGAGAGTGAGTACCTCCTGTCCGTTCCGATCAAGAAGCTCCCACCCAACTCCAAGGGGCAGGTGCGCTACCGGTTCGTGGTCGACGTCGGCGTGGACCTTGGAACGGGGAAGCGTAAGCAACTGACTCGTACGTTCGCCACCCTCAAGGAAGCGAAGGCCGAGTACGCGCGCATCACCAACCGCCATCAGGAAGGGACGTTCGTCCCGCCCAACCAGATCACTGTCAGTGAGTGGCTTGATCAGTGGTTGACCATGAAAGCGGAGGACCTGGAAGAAACCACCATGTATAGCTATCAGATCACCCTCGACCGGGTGCGGGGGAGGTTGGGTCACATCCGACTTCAAGAGCTCACCGAAGAAAATGTAGAAGCGTGGATGCAGTGGGCGTTGAAGTACGGACGCGTGCGCGGCGATAGAGCAGGCACTCCGCTGGGAGTGACCAGTGTAGAAATGAGCCTCGCCCGATTGAAGGACGCCTTGAATCGGGCAGTGACGCGTCGGCTGCTGACGATAAATGTGGCCCAGCACGTCACCATCCCCCGTAAGGCGCGCAAGGAGGAGCGGAAGAAAAAGCAGGAAGTGAATCCGTGGAACGTCAAGGAAGTTCAGGCGTTCATTCAGGGCGTCAGGACAGAACGGCTCTATGCCCCTCTTCTGTTGTCCCTCATGGGTCTGCGTCCGGGTGAAGTCTGCGGACTCCGATGGGAAGACGTCGACCTGGAGAATGCCACGATGACCATAGCCAACACGCGGACGATGGTAGGGAATCGATATGTGGTGGAAAAGGACACCAAGTCCCTGGCCGGAGAGCGTGATCTGCCCTTGCCGGCTCCGGTGCTGGCTGCCCTCAAGTCGTTCAAGGCTCTCCAGGCCAAGGAGAAGCTCGTCCTCGGTGAGGCTTACTCGGACTCCGGGTACGTCGTGGTACACGAGACCGGGGAAGCCTTCACGATCAAGCAGCTCCGTAGACGCGCGTACCGGCTCATGGAGGTCCTTGGCCTCCGCCGAGTACGCCTGTACGACGCTCGCTCGTCCTGTCTCACCTATCTCGCCAACAACGGCGTGCCGGATCACATCCTCGCCCGATGGGCCGGGCACACGAACGTCAGGACCACGAAGAAGTGGTACGTGAAACCGGACGTGGAAGACCTCCGCGGAGCCGCGACCATGTGGGACGGCCTTCACGGTGTTGAGGGGGAGAAGCAGGCGTGAGTCAGGCGGCCTGTCGACTGAGCGACCTGCCCAGTCGTATGGAAGCCAAGACCGAGGTGGACCCGGACACCGGCTGCTGGTCGGTGAGATCCCGGAAGGCTTTCGGGTGCGTCAGGCTGATCCTTGGGGCCGGCACTGCACGCTTTGCTGCAAACCAGACCATTTGGAAGCCGTGCCACAGGAGCAAGCTCTGTGGCGTAGGGACTGGGAGAGCGCGTGGGACTGGAGGACACACTGTCCGGGCGGCCACGCGTACACGCCGGAGAAGACGTACCCGGGCCCTCGAAGGTTCCGGTGGTGCCGGTTCTGTCGTTGCCAGAGGAACAGGAGCCGCTAGGGTCGACCCGTCCATGTGAGATTTTGTGAGACGTGAGAGGGTCTGACGGGTGAGCGAGACACCACCGGACACCCTGCAATACCGCTTTGACGGGCCAGAAGAGGCTCCCGTCCTGATCCTGGCTCCCTCACTGGGTACCACATGGCACATGTGGGACCGGCAGATCCCCGAGCTGACGAAGCAGTGGCGGGTGTTCCGGTTCGATCTGCCGGGGCACGGGGGCGCGCCCGCCTACCCGGCGGGATCGGTCGGCGAGCTCACCGCGCGGCTGCTCGCCACCCTCGAGGGCCTCGGGGTGCAGCGCTTCGGCTACGCCGGCTGCGCCTTCGGCGGCGCGATCGGCCTCGAACTGGCCCTGCGGCACCCCGAGCGCGTCGCCTCCCTCGCGCTGATCGCCGCCTCGCCCCGGTTCGGCACCGCCGACGAGTTCCGCCAGCGCGGGGTGGTCGTCCGGACCAACGGGCTCGACCCGATCGCCCGCACCTCGCCCGACCGCTGGTTCACCAGCGGCTTCGCGGCCGCGCAGCCCGCGATCACCGAGTGGGCCGTGCAGATGGTGCGTACCACCGACCCGGGCTGCTACATCGCCGCCTGCGAGGCCCTCGCCTCGTTCGACGTGCGGGCCGAACTCGGCCGCCTCGGCGTGCCGACCCTGGTCCTGGTCGGCTCGGACGACCAGGTCACCGGCCCCGCCGAGGCCCGCACGCTGGTCGCCGGCGTGCCGGACGCCCGGCTGGCCGTGGTGCCCGGCGCCTCCCACCTGGTACCGGTGGAGCAGCCCGCCGCGGTCACCGACCTGCTGGTCCGGCACTTCTCCACCGCCTGGCAGCCCGGCTTCGAGCAGACCACCGGGCAGACCGTCCTGCCCGCCGTCCCGGACCAGGCCGTGCGGGCGGTGGTGGGGCCGCAGGGCGGGCCCGTCGCCGAGATCGCCGCCGCCGTACCGCCGCAGGCCCAGGGCAGGCCCGACCCGTACGAGACCGGGATCAAGGTCCGCCGGGAGGTGCTGGGCGACGCGCACGTCGACCAGGTACTGGCGCAGACCGACGACTTCTCGGGCGACTTCCAGGAGTTCGTCACCCGCTCGGCCTGGGGCGAGGTCTGGGACCGGCCCGGTCTCGACCGGCGCACCCGCAGTTGCGTCACCCTCACGGCCCTGGTCGCCGGCGGCCACCTGGAGGACCTCGCCGTCCACACCCGGGCGGCCCTGCGCAACGGCCTCACCCCGGGGGAGATCAAGGAGGTCCTGCTCCAGGCGGCCGTCTACTGCGGCCTCCCCGCGGCGAACAGCGCGTTCCGGGTGGCCCAGCAGGTCGTCCGGGAGGAGACCACCCCCCAGGAGTGAGACCGGGAGTGAGCACCGGGCACCCCGCGCGGACGGAGGCGCGGGGGCATGATGGGCCCATGAGGCTCACGAAGAAGTCGCACTCCTGCGTCCGCCTGGAGAAGGACGGCCGCACCCTCGTCGTCGACCCCGGCGGGTTCAGCGAGGAGGACGCCGCGCTCGGCGCGGACGTCATCCTGGTCACGCACGAGCACCCCGACCACTTCGACGAGGGCCGGCTGCGGGCCGCCCTGGAGGCCGACCCGGCCGCGGCGGTCTGGACTCTGAGGTCCGTCGCGGAACAGCTCTCGGCCGCGTTCCCGGGCCGGGTGCACACCGTCGGGCACGGCGACGCGTTCACCGCCGCGGGCTTCGACGTCCAGGTCCACGGCGAGCTGCACGCCGTGATCCACCCGGACCTCCCGCGCGTCACCAACGTCGGCTACCTCGTCGACGGCGGGGCCCTCTTCCACCCCGGCGACGCCCTCACCGTCCCCGACCACCCCGTCCGGACGCTGATGCTCCCGGTCATGGCCCCCTGGAACAAGATCTCGGAGGTCATCGACTACGTCCGCGAGGTCCGGCCGGAGCGCGCCTACGACATCCACGACGCCCTGCTCACCGATCTGGCCCGTCCGATCTACGACCGCCAGATCGGCGAGCTCGGCGGCGCCGAGCACCTGCGGCTCGCCCCCGGGGCGACGGCCGAGCTGTGAGCCGGGGCCGCCCACCGCCGGGCGGGCATTGTCGGTGGTGCCGGGTAGGTTGTGGGACATGCGCATCGCCACCTGGAACGTGAACTCGATCACCGCCCGCCTGCCCCGGCTCCTGGCCTGGCTGGAGAGCAGCGGCACGGACGTGCTGTGCCTCCAGGAGGCCAAGGTCGCCGAGGAGCGCTTCCCGGCCGAGGAACTGCGCGAGCTGGGCTACGAGTCCGCGGTGCACGCGACCGGCCGGTGGAACGGCGTGGCGGTGCTCTCCCGCGTGGGCCTGGAGGACGTCGTCAAGGGCCTGCCCGGCGATCCGGGGTACGACGGCGAGCTGGAGCCCCGTGCCGTCTCCGCGACCTGCGGCCCGGTCCGCGTCTGGTCGGTGTACGTGCCCAACGGCCGCGAGGTGGACCACCCCCACTACGCGTACAAGCTCCAGTGGTTCGAGGCGCTGAAGGCGGCCGTGGCCGGGGACGCGGCGGGCAGCCGCCCCTTCGCGGTGCTCGGCGACTACAACGTGGCGCCGACCGACGAGGACGTCCACGACATCGCCGTCTTCGAAGGCTCCACCCATGTCACCCCGGCCGAGCGCGCCGCCCTGGCCTCCCTGCGCGAGACCGGCCTGACCGACGTCGTCCCGCGCCCGCTGAAGTACGACCACCCGTTCACGTACTGGGACTACCGCCAGCTCGGCTTCCCCAAGAACCGCGGCATGCGCATCGACCTGGTGTACGGCAACGAGCCGTTCTCCAAGGCCGTTTCCGACGCGTACGTCGACCGTGAGGAGCGCAAGGGCAAGGGCGCCTCGGACCACGCGCCGGTCGTGGTGGACCTCGACGTGTAGGGCCCGGGGGCGGGCCCGGGGCGGCGGTCCTCGGCCAAGGCGCCGGCAGCGCGCCTGTGGTGCGCACGGCGGTACGAATGTCAGGCTGGGGGGATGAACATCCCTTTCCTGGGCCACCGGCGCGAGAAGCCGGCAGTCCGTGACTCCGAGGGCATCGCGGAACTCCTCGCCGAATGCGAGCTGCTGCGCTCCCAGGCCTCCCGTGCCGGAGTCCGACTGGACGACTCCCAGGCCTCGTTGGAGGCGCTGGACCAACTGGTGCCCGGGAGCTGGCGGGACGACGAGGACACGCTGACCTGGCTGGGCAACGACGCCGGGCTCTACCTGGGCACCGTCATCGTGCGCACCGTGCCGGGAGCCGCCTGGAAGATCCGGTACGACGGGCAGCCCGTCGTACGGCTCGCCTCCGGGCGGGAGTTCGACGTCGTGGACTCCGGACACCAGTGGGCCGCCAGTGGGGTGCCGGAGCTGTCGCAGCTGTACGCCGAGGTCGCGGAGGCCTGACGCGTCCGGGCTCCTCGAGCACCGAACAGGGGGACGCGGGGAAGTCCGTCCCGCCGGACCTCGACTACGATGTGCTCTCCCATCCGGTGGGGGAGGGGACTTCGCGGCCGGAGCGGGGACGCTGTCGCCGGGAGGGGCCTACCGCCCCACACCTGCGGATGGCGGTTCACATGAGCCAGTCCCGTCCGGCGGCAGTCGGAGATCACTGCCCGCGCGGTGGAGACGACCCGCACCATGGGCCGCCCACCGGCGGGAAGAAGGTCAGCTGCGCGCCGGACGGGTTGCGCCGGCTCACCGACGGATCAGAGCTCCGAGGAGAACGTCGTCCTCGCGGCTCGTCACCACCGCTGACCACTGACCACTGACCGCTCGGGCGGTGCGGCGTCCCGGGACGCCACCGGTGGAACCCGGCCGCGGAGTAGGGGGAAGGTCCGGGCGGGGCACCTGTGAGCAAGGCGATGCCTCCGGGGCCGGTGACAAGGTCGGAACGGCTCCGGAGGCCGGAACGAAAGCTCCGTCAGGCCAGGTCGCTGACGATGTCGAGCAGCGCGTTCGTGGCCCGGCGGTGCAGGGTGTGGCCGAACGTCACGCGCATCGCCCCGAGAGCGCCCAGCTCGGCGGGGGTGGGCCCGTCCGGCAGGCACAGCGCGTTCACCGGGCAGTCCACGCACGCCACGATGTCGGGGAGCAGCTCGCTGGGTGCGAGGATCGGGTACACCACGTCGGCGCCCGCCTCGACATAGCGGCGGGCACGCTTCACGGCGGACTCCACGGAGCCGTCCCCGAAGAGGAACGTGTCGATCCGGGCGTTGACGACGAGCCGGTCGCCGGCCTCCACACTGACCTCGGCCAGCCAGTCGGCGTGCCGGTCGGCGTCCTTGACCTGGCCGGTGGCGGGGTCGGAGTCCTCGAGGTTGCAGCCGACCGCGCCGGCCTCGAGCAGCCGCTCGACGATCTCGCGCGGGGACAGCCCGTATCCGTCCTCGATGTCGGCGGTCACGGGGACGTCCACGGCGCGGGTGATGCGGGCGATGGCGGCGAACATCTCGTCGGGCGGGGTGTGCCCGCCGTCCTCGTGGCCGAGGACGGCGGCGACGGCCGCACTGGACGTGGCGAGCGCGGCATGGCCCGCCCCGGCGAAGACGCGGGCGCTGACCGCGTCCCACACGTTGGGGATGACGAGCGGTGACGCGGCCTCCTCCCGCTGGTGCATGCGACGGAAGTCTTCGGCGGGGGTGAGACTCTGCAAGGGTTACCTCCTACTGAGCTGGTGTTCGGCGTACAGATCGGCCAGCGCCCGTGCCAGGTCCAGCGACTGGCCGCGGTTCAGCCTGGGGTCGCAGGCGGTTTCGTAGCGGGTCGGCAGGTCGGCGGGGGTGACCGGGTAGGTGCCCCCCAGACATTCGGTGACCTGATCACCGGTCAGTTCCGTGTGGACCCCGCCGGGATGGGTGCCGAGTGCGCGGTGCACCTCGAAGAATCCGCGGAGTTCGTCCACGATCACGTCGAGGCGGCGGGTCTTGAACCCGCCGTCGGCGAGGAAGGTGTTGCCGTGCATGGGGTCGCACACCCAGACCACGGGCGAACCGGCGGCGGTCACCTTGGCCACCAGGTCGGGAAGGACGTCGCGTACGGCGTCGGCTCCCATGCGGGCGACGAAGGTGAGGCGGCCGGGTTCCCGTTCGGGGTCGAGCCGGTCCACGAGGGCGAGGGCGTCGTCGGGGGTCGTGGTGGGGCCCACCTTCACGGCGATCGGGTTGCGGATGCGTGCGACGTAGTCGATGTGGGCGTCGCCGGGTCGGCGGGTGCGTTCGCCCACCCACACGGTGTGGGCGGACAGATTGTAGGGGCCGGACGGGGTACCGCGGGTCAGGGCGTGCTCGTACTCCAGGACGAGGGCCTCGTGACTGGTCCAGAACTCGGTGCGGCTGTGCGCCGCCAGCGCACGCAGCAGGTTCAGCGTGGTCGCCGACACCCGGTGCGCCCGGGCGAGACGGCCGGGCTGCGGGGTGCGGGACTCGGGGGTGAAGGCGGAGGCGTTGACCAGGTCGCCCCGGTAGGCGGGCAGTGTCACGCCGTCCCGGGTCTCGTGGGCGTGGGAGCGCGGCTTGGCGTACTGACCGGCCATGCGGCCGATGGTGACGACGGGCATGACGGCCGCCTCGGCGACGACGGCGGCCATCTGGTTGAGCGTGCGGAACTTGGCGTCGATCTGCTCCTCGCGGGCTCCGTCGAAGGTCTCGGCGCAGTCGCCGCCCTGGAGGACGACGGCCTCGCCGCGGGCGACGGTGGCGAGGCGGTCGCGGAGGGTGTCGCACTCCTCCGGCAGGACCAGGGAGGGAGCCAGGCCGAGTTCCGCGACGGCCTCGGCGAGGGCCTCCCGGTCGGGCCACTCCGGCTGCTGGGCGGCGGGCAGGTCCGACGGCGGGAAGGGATGCGGGGTGGGTACGGAGTGCGGGCGTCCGGGCCCGCGGCCGTCCGGCGGGGTCGCCGCACCGGTCGTGCGGTGGGCGGCTCCGGCCGGGCGGCCGCTCGGATGGCTGGTGTCGATGGGGTGCTCGGTGAGCCGGCTGACGGTCACAGCGGTGGTGTCCCTCTCTTCGGGGCGCGGTCGGCCGGGGGGCCTGCCGTTCCCGTGTACTGGGTGGGGTCGAGCGGCGCGGCGAACTCCCCCGGCCGGAGCACGCCGTCGAGTCCGGGCAGGCCGGCCAGGACGGAGCCGAGGGTGCGGCCCTCCTCGCCGGCCCGCCCGGAGACCGCCGTCGCCGGATGGCGGCCGGGCGCCGCAGGTCGTCGAGGACCACGCCGTGGGCGCGGGAGGCGATCAGTGTCGCGCCGGTGCCGAAGACGTCCCGGCCGGTGGAGCGGACAGCCTCCGGGTGCCCGTCCCGGCGGTGCCGATCTCTGAGTGTCCTCCGGTGTTCAGTTGCCGGCCTCCGCTGTGGGCGTGGGCCGGTGGACCGGAGCGGGGCTGCTCATACGCGCACGGCGTTCCAGCCGACGTCGCCGTCGGGGGCCGGCCCGGTGGCCGGCAGTCCGGCGGTGAGGAGCCGCCCGGCGCTGTTCCAGCCGACGTCCCCGGCCGGGACGGCACGGACCGCGGCGGCGCCGGCCCGGCGGAGGGTGCGGTCGCTCTCACGATCGTGACCAGTGGCGTTTCCGGTGACGACGCCGGACGGACCGCTGCCGCCGCCGACGGACGTGGCGAACACCGCGGTGCCGGACGCGACGAGACGGTTCCAGCCGACATCGGCCGCCCGCGCGGAGCCGCCGGTCGTGACGGCCGCCCCCAGCGCGCCTGCCAGGGCCAGTGCGGTGACGGCCCCCCGGCCGTCGGCACGCCAGGATCGTGACGTCCTGGCAATCCCCTCGAACATGGAAGTCCCCCTTCTTCGTCTGTCCTCGGTGATCCCCGAGTGGCATGTGGAATGTGCTGGTGATCGGGCCCGCGAACGCCGTTCCCCCGGACACCGCGGCAATGGGCCGCGCGTCGACGCCCGGTTGAATGAGAAGCGGAGTCTGGCCGAATGTTTTCAGCCGATCGATAACGGATCGACGTTTCCTCGGCCCATTGGCAAGAATGCGTCTTGAATGGCGGGCCCCCTCCCGTTCGAAAAATGGTGCCAGCCTTGGAGTGGACCCGGATAATCATGGATACTTCGGGTCGGCGCACTGCTGTGAAACGAGGGATGCAAATGCATACACAGGTGCCAGAGAGTGGCATGACGGAGATGTCGGGCACGGTGTGGGGGGAGCCGTGCCGCGCTCCCGCCGACGCCGGGCGCGCAACCCAGGCGCTGCGTCACGCGGCGGTGGCGCTCAAGGGGCTGTCCCGGTCGCTCGAGACGCAGGCGGAACTCCTCCGCCCGCCCGCCGACGGGCGCCACCCCGAAGGCGGGACCGGCCCCTCCGATTCCGGATTCCGCTACGTACACGGTCTCGAAGAGATCGGCGAGGCCATTCAGCGCGAACTGGACCGTGCCACCTCGGAGATCCTCACCGCACAGCCGGACGGACCGCGCCCCGGGGTCGTGCTGGCCCACGCCCTCGAAGCGGTACGCGACCGTATCGCATCCGGGGTGTCCATGCGGACCCTCTACCAACACAGCACCCGCTTCGACGAACCGACAAAGGAATACGTCCGCACCGTGACCGGCTTCGGTGCCCAGATACGCACCCTGGCCGAATTCTTCGACCGGCTCATCATCGTCGACCGCAAGACGGTGTTCATCCCGGCGAACGCCGACCGCACCACCGCGATCGTCGTCACCGAACCGGCCGTCGTGAAATTCCTGACGGACATGTTCGAAAGGGCCTGGGACCGCGCGGAACCGTATCCTTTCATTCCGGTTCGGGCCGCCGACGCCGCGGCGGAAATCATCCCGTCCATACGTGATGCGATCTGCAAACTCCTCGTCGAGGGACGGTCCGACCGGGAGATCGCCCGCCGCCTCGGATTCAGCCTGCGCTCCCTGCAGTCGCACGTCGCCCGGCTCAAGGACGACTACGGTGCCGAGCACCGGCTCCAGCTCGGCTACCTCATGGGTGTGAAGGAGAGGTGCGAGGGCCGCATCACCGAGGCCCGCCCGGAGGACCTGGTCACCGCGCCCGACGACCCCAGCGGCGTCGAACGGGACCTCGCGGAGCCCGGACGCGGCTCGTGCGCACGCGACGCGACCGTCTCGGAGACCGAAGCCTCCGGAACCCTGAAGGTCTTACCGCCCACCGGGCGCGCCGCCGATCGCACCCCGCCGTCCCAGGGTGCCCACCCGCCGGCCCCGGACCGACCCGCCGTCCGCCGCAGCCCCACGTCCGAAAGGTGACCCATGCCGTCCGCTCCGTACGGACTCTCCGCGAACGAGAACCCCTACCCGCCGCTGCCCTCGGTGCGGGAACTGCTGGGCGCCGAGGCGGCCAGGATCAACCGTTACCCGGACCGCTTCTGCACCGAGCTCACCGAGGCCGTCGCCAGGCGGCACTCCGTTCCCGCCGGCCATGTCGCGGTCGGCGCCGGATCGGTGGGCGTCACCCTGCACCTGCTGCACTCGCTGCTCGTCGGCGTGGAAGGCCGGCAGGGCGGGCAGGGCGGGCAGGGCGGGCAGGGTGGTGAAGTCGCCTATGCCTGGCCGTCGTTCGAGGCCTACCCGCACCTGACCGGGCTGTGCGGCGGACGGTCCGTACGGGTGCCGCTGACCGATCACCGGCACGACCTGGAGGCGCTCGCCGACGCGGTCACCGCCGACACCCGGGCCGTCATCGTCTGCAATCCCAACAACCCGACCGGCACGGCCGTGCGCCGCACCGAACTGGAACGCTTCCTCGACCGCGTACCCGGGCACGTCCTCGTCGTCCTCGACGAGGCCTACCGGGAGTTCGTCCGGGACGAGGACGTGCCCGACGGCGTCGAACTGTACCGGGACCGTCCCCAGGTGGTGGTGCTGCGCACCTTCTCCAAGGCCTACGGGCTCGCCGGCCTGCGCGTCGGCTACGCCCTCGCCCACGAGCCGGTCGCGGCGGCGATCCGCCGAGCCGTCGTCCCGTTCGGCGTCGGTGCCATGGCCCAGGCCGCGGCCGTCGCCTCCCTCGGTGCCGAACGCGAGCTCATGGAGCGGGTCGAGGCGCTGGTCAAGGAACGGCACCGGGCCCGCGAGGCCCTCCTCGCGACCGGCCTCGACGTGCCGCCCTCGGAGGCCAACTTCCTGTGGCTGCCCCTCGGGGAGCGCACCTCGGCGTTCGCCGACGCCTGCGCGGACGAGGGCGTCACCGTCCGCGCGTTCCCCGGGGAAGGGGCCCGGGTGTCCCTCGGGGAGACGGAGGCCAACGACATCGTGCTGCGGGTCGCCGCGAGCTTCGCCCGCACCGCGGCGCGGTAGCCCCACGCACACGACGGCCGCCGTTCCCGGGGCCCGCCCCTCGCGGAACGGCGGCCGTCGCCGCCACGGGCCTCAGCCGTCGGCCGGTTCGAGCACCAGCTCGCCCGAAAACCACTCCTCGACCCGCCGCAGCCGCTCCACGCACTCGGCGCGGGTCCCGCCGCTCACCAGTGCCATCACCAGGAAGTCGGAGGACGCGGTCGCCGGGCCCATCACCTGACCGGGCTTCACGAACGTGGTGAAGCGCTCGAGCCACGGAAAGCCCGGCTCCTCCCGCGGCACCGACACCACACGCCCCGGACGCTTCATCAGCACCATCTGCCCGGCCATCCGGCGCGGCGGCCCCGGGCCGTCGCCCAGGTGCTCCGGCAGCGGCAGTCCCAGCTGCGCGCGCACCCACGCCTCCGTCGGATCGACGCCGTACATGATCCGCACGATGTCGCGGATGGCGGCGCCGCCTGTGCGGCACGCGATCTCGCACAGCACCAGCTCGTCGTCGGGGGTGTGGAACACCTCGGCGTGGAAGGTGAACTGCTCCGGCTGGGGCATGGCCGCCAGCAGCCGCCCGGTGAACTCCAGGAGCCTGCCCGCCAGCGGATCGTCCACGTCGAGGGTGAGATCCATGCGGGGGCCGGTGTCGGTCCGGAAGGTGGCCAGCGCGTACTGGTACTGCGACGGCCAGGCGAACACGGTCCGCCCGTTCACCACCATGCCGTCCACATGGCACATGCGGCCCGGCACGTACGCCTCGACGAGCAGGCCCGGCCGGTCCGGTCCGTACAGTCCATGGGCGGCGTCGTCGGCGAGATACGCCCTGAGCTCCCCCTCGGAGTGCAGGACGCTCAGCCCCATCGAGCCGGCGCTGTCGTGGGGCTTCACCACCACCGGGAAGCCGTGCCGCCCGGCATGGGCGGCGATGTCGGCCGCGCACTCCACCTCCCGCCAGGGCGCCACCGCCAGGCCCGCGTCCGCGGCGATACGCTTCATCAGCGTCTTGTCCCGGAACGGTTCGACGGTGTCCATCCGCTGACCGGGCAGGGAGAGGATCTCCCGCAGGACGGCCGCCCGTTCCAGGTCCCGCTCGTGGCAGGCCACCACGTGCCGGACCCCGCGCTCACGGGCCAGGTCGAGCGCGCGCTCCTCCAGCAGTCCGCTGCCGTCGTACCCGTCGAGGGCCTCGGCATGGGCGTAACCGGAGCCGGGCGGTGGCAGTTCCTCCGCGACCAGCCTCAGGTTCTCCGCGCAGGTCAGCAGCAGCACGTCGCCGTCGTGGCCGTCGAGCCACTCGTGGTACGGGGAGCCGCGCAGGGAACCGATCTGATGCAGGACGAGCACGCTCATGTCACGCCACCTCCACGGCGCGGGCGGCCGCGGCGGCCTGGGCGCGGACCTGGGCCCGCGGGTCACCGGGCCGGTACCGGACGCCGTCGACACGCCACGCCCCGCCGGGCCGGCGCACCGCCTCCACGACGTAGGGGTGCCCCGGGTCCGGGGGCAGAACGGCCGGCACCGCGTCGGTGACCGGCAGGCCGGGGCCCTCGTGCCGCTCTTGCGCGCCGTACGGCTCCACCACGAGGCCGGGCACGGCGGCGACGGGGCCGTCGGTGAGGCCGCCACGGGCGAACGCGCGCAGCCCCGTCTCGTCGCGGAGCACGGCCACGACCTCCCGCCCGGGGGTACGGCGGCGGCGCACCGCGAGCGGATAGCCCCAGACGTGCGCCGCCCGGTACAGGTCGAGGATGCGGCGGACGTCCGCGCGCTCCGTGACCGGTACGCCGGCCCGGCCGAGGAGGGCGTGAGCGGCCACCGCGTCGACGAGGACCAGGGCCTCGTCACGGGTCTGGCCCGGCAGGCCGAGGGCGTCGCGCAGCGCGCCGGCGCGGACCTGGTCGGCGGGGTGCAGCGCCAGGACGGCGGTGACGGTGCGGTGCCGGGCCAGGTCGAGCACGGTGGTCTCGGCGTCGGCGGACGCGTACCGGCCGACGTGCCGGACCTCGGAGTAACCGGCCGGGGCGCCGGGGACACCGGTGCCGGGGACGTCGGTGACGAGCACCGGGTCACGGCCGAGGCCGGCGAGCCACTCGGGACAGGGCGGCAGCGTGCCGGTGCCGCTCCGGTGAAGGACGACGGCGGTCATCGGGCAGCGTCCCCTTCCATGCGGACCGTCAGGCGGGTCGCGACGAGTTCCTCGCACAGCCGCACGGCCTCGTCGGTGTCCGGCGCGGTGACCGCGACCATGCCGAGCCGGTCCCAGTTGTCCCTGGTCTCGCGGACCACGGACCCGGGGCGGGCCGCGATGTCGACGGCGAGCACCGCGGGGTGCAGCCGCAACTCCTCGACGCCCTCGACGGCGGCGACCCGGCCGGGCCGCGCCAGGATGCCGCGGGCACAGCCGGCGGCGGTGGGGCGGGGGCGTTCGGCGAGCGGCTCGACGAGGCGGAACGGCCAGGCCAGGGAGTAGTGCACGAGGTCGATGCCGTACGCGGCCGCGACGAGTTCCTGGATGTGGCCCCCGCCGTTGCGGTTGTGGCCCTCGATGACCAGGGGACCGCGCGGCGAGAGCCTCAGCTCGGTGTGTGCGGGACCGTCCTGGATCCCGACGGCGTCCAGGAACGCGGCGGTGGCCTCGGTGAGCTGCCGCTCGTCGTCGGCCGTGAGCCGGGCGGGGACGGCGTGGCCCAGTTCGGCGAAGTGGGTCTCGTCGACGAGTTTCTCGGTGAGGGCGACGACGACGTGGCGGCCGTCGAAGCTGAACGACTCGACGCTGAACTCCGGGCCCGGGATGTACTCCTCCATGAGGAAGTCCGTGACCCGGTACAGCGTGGTGCCGCGGTCGACGCCCTCCTCGCGCACGGCGGTGATCCGTTCCCACGCCGTGTCGGCGTCCTCGGGCCCACGGACCAGCAGGACACCGAAGCCGGCGGTGAGATCGACGGGCTTCACGACGAACGGGTGGCCGTGGGCGGCACCGAACGCGTCGAGCGAGGCACGGTCGCCGAGCGGTTCCGCCGCCACCGCGAACCGCGGCGCGCCGGCGGCCAGATGCCGCCGCATGGCCAGCTTGTCGCGCAACAGGCGCGCCGGTTCGTACCCGGTCCCGCCCAGCCCGAACAGGTCGTTGACCCGGCCGGCGATCTCCAGGCCCGGCTCGGTGAGCGACAACGAGGCCGTGAAACCCCAGACTTCGTGGGCGGCACGCGCGAGGGGTTCCACCACGCTCCAGTCGGTGAAGTCGGCGACGAACGTCACGTCGGCGAGCCGCGCCTGCTCGGGGGTGAACTTGTCCTTGTGCTGGATGAGGATGACGTTCAGGCCCAGCGCCTTGGCCCGGCGGATCGGTTCGGCGGCGTGGCCGAGGAGCAGCAGGGTGCGTTCGGGCACCATCGGCTCGCGCGGTGCGGCGGTGACCGCGTTGACGAGCGGGGCGCGGGTGCGCACGCGCAGCAGCGCGGCGGCCTCACCGGCGCGCCGGTCGGCCTGCTCGGCGTCGTCGGCCTCCAGGACGACGTAGCCGTGCCGGCTCGCGGAGTGGACGGTGGCGGGCAGTTCGTCGCCCGGCGCGAACCGGAAGGACACCTCCTCCACGTAGGGCAGGGCGCGGACGGCGTCGAGCCCGTCGACGCTCTCCACGGTGCCGGGTTCGAACTGGAAGAAGCGGATGGCGCCGCTGCGGACCGCGGGGCCGGGAGCGGCGGCGCGGCCGGCGAGGAGGTCGAAGAGGGCGGCCTCGATGTCGAAGCCGGTGGCGATGCGGATCAGGGCGGGGATGCGGTCGCCGCCCAGGCGGGCCTGGGACTCGACGATGCGGGGGCCGTCGTCGGTGAGGATGACCTCGGTGTGGGCGGGGCCGAAGCGGTGTCCGGCCGCGTCGAGGAGGGCGAGGACCTCCTTCTCCACGGCGGCCGCCGTGCCGGAGGGCAGCGGTGCCGGGAAGAGCTGGCCGGTCTCCACGAACAGCGGTGCGGGCGTGGTGCGTTTGGCGGTGATGCCGACGACCTGGTGGCGGCCCCCGGCGCTGAGCGTCTCCACGCTGTACTCGGGACCGCGCAGGTACTCCTCGACGAGGACGGGCCCGTCGTGGCCGAGGGCGGCCAACTGGGCGGCCCACCGGTCGAGTTCCCCGCGGTCCTGGACCAGCCGGACGCCGGTGCTGCCGGCGAGTCCGGCCGGCTTCACCACGGCCGGGTAGCCGAACTCCGCGAGCGCCGCGGCGGCTTGTGCGGGGCTGTCGAGGGCGACGCAGCGAACGGGGGAGAGGCCGTGCCCGGCGAGCAGTTCGCGCAGCGCCGCCTTGTCGTTGAGGCGGCGCACGGCCTGGGGCGGGTTGGGTGCCAGCCCGAGCGCGTGCGCCTCCTCCGCGACCGGCAGCATGGTCGTCTCCCTGCCGAGGTGCAGCACGTGTGCCACGTCGTGGGCGAGGGCCGTCTCGCGGACCAGCCGGCGCAGCCCGGCCTCGTCGTCGAAGTCGCAGAGCAGCAGCTCGGCCGAGTGGGCCGCCACGTCGCGGAGATAGTCCCGGGACTGCAGTTCCGGGTCCCAGATCGACCACACCCGGAACCCGGCGGCCACGGCCTTCTCGACGAGTTGCCGGTACGGCATGACCATGAGGATGCGGTGCTCGGCGGTCATCGGTGCGTCTTCTTTCCTGCGGGCCCCGTGGGGGGCTCATGTGCTGGTGACGTGGTGCCGGGAGAGGGAATCGACGCGGGCACGGCCCGTACGCGGGACTTGTCGGGCACGTCCGAGGTCACGAGGGACATCGCCCCGATCAGGGCGTTGTCGCCGACGGTGATCGGACCGAGCAGGGTGGCGCCGGCGCCCACGGTGACACCGTTGCCGAGGCGCGGGTGACGGCGCGCGGTCCGGTCCCGCTCCCCGGGGCCGTCGTGCCACCAGCCGGTGGAACCGAGGGTCACCTGGTGGAAGAGGGAGACGTCGTCCCCGATCACGGCCGTCTCGCCGATCACGACCCCGCTGCCGTGGTCGACGAAGAACCGCCGGCCTATGCGGGCCCCGGGATGGATCTCGATGCCCCCGGTGAGGACCTTGGCCACCGTGGAGACCAGCCGGGCCGAACGGTAGTGGCACCGCCGGTGGAGGCGGTGGCCTGCGCGGTGGCAGGCCAGCGCGATGACCGTGGGGTGCAGGAGCGCCTCGCCCCTCGTGCGTACGGACGGATCGCGCGCCAGGACGACGTCCAGGGTCTCGGCGGCCCTGCGGTGCAGCGGCCGCCGTCCCTTCGGGCCGGTCACGCGGCGGCCGCCGTCTTCTCCGCGTCCGCGCGACGGGCGTCCAGCACCCGGAACAGCGACCGGTACAGCACGATCGCGACCACGCCGAACAGGGTGAACACACCGGCCATGGTCCACACGTTCGCGACGGCGCTCAGCGTGACGCACAGGGAACCGACGAGAAGCCCGAGCCGCACCTGGAGCCCGTACGCGGCCATGTACTTGGTGCGGGACTCCTCCGGCACCAGGTTGGCGAGCAGGGTCTGCTTGACCGGGGCGTTCATCAGCTCACCGGCCGTGACGACGAAGGTGGCGGCGATCAGGGTCCAGGCGTCGCCGCTGACCGTCCACACCGCGTAGCCGGCGGTGAAGACGACGATGCCGTAGGTGAGCCGGCGGCGTTCGTCCATCCTGCCGAGAAGTCTGCCGACCCAGAGGGCGCAGCACACCACCAGCAGGGTGTTGACCGCCCGCATGATGCCCAGCATGTTGACGCCGTCCACCGTGACCTGCCACGAGCCGACGTGGAACAGCCGCTGCGGGTCGAAGTCGTTGCCCAGGCGGACGGCGATGGACGAGGAGATCTGCACCTCGACGGAGCGGATGAGCAGGGCGGCGCAGGCGAGCCGCAGGAACACCCGGTCGCTGCACACCTGCACATAGCCGCTGAGGGCCGAGCGGACCCCGCGCGGATTCTCCACGGTGCCCGCGGGCGCGGTCTCGGTGATGCGGAAGTACGTGACGAGGAGGATGAGGCCCGTGCCGACGGCGGCGGCCAGCAGCAGCTGGAAGAAGTAACCGCCGTACAGGAAGCCGCCGATGAGCGAGCCGAGCATGAACGCCAGGTTCACCGACCAGTAGTTGATGGTGTACACGGCCGTGCGTGACTCGGGCGTCGAGACGTCGACGATCATCGTCTCGCTCGCGGGCAGCGCGATCCCGGCGAGGCAGCCGGCGGTCAGGTACAGCACGTACAAGGCGATGCCGTTGCCACCGACCAGCGGTGAGGCGACCAGGGCGAGTCCCGCGTACGACAGGAACGCCCCGAGTTCACCGACGAGCAGCACCGGACGTCGGCCCCAGGTGTCGGACAGGTGTCCGCCGATCAGGTTGCAGGCGATCGTGGCGAGGGCCGCGCCGAGGGTCATCACACCGGCGGTGGCGGTGCCGTACAGGCCGGAGAAGTGGATGACCATCAGCGGCACGAGCATGATGTCGAAGCACCGCTGGACGAAGCCGACGCCGATGCGCAGCCGCAGATTCGGATGCAGATCGCGGAATCTCACGCCGCGTCCTCCTGCGCGGGGCCCGCCGCGGCGTCCGGTTCCTCCGGCCACCAGCTGAGGTAGCGCTCACCGCTGTCGGGGAAGACGGTGACCACGGTCCTGCCCGACAGGTCGTGGCGGCGGACCAGTTCGGCGCAGGCGTGGGCCGCCGCGCCGGCGGACACCCCGACCAGCAGCCCGGTGCCGGCGGTGACGGCGCGGGACGCGGCGGCCGCGTCCTCGTCGGTGACGGTCACGATCTCGTCGATGAGGGAGACGTCGGTGACGGGACTGGTGAACCCGCCGTTCAGACCGGGGATGCGGTGCGGGCCCGGTTCACCGCCGGACAGCAGCGGCGAACCGGCCGGCTCCACCGCCACGACGGTCAGGTCCGGGTTGCGCTCCCGCAGGTGGCGGGCGGTGCCGGTGAGGGTGCCGCCGGTGCCCACCCCGCACACCAGGTAGTCGACGCGGCCCCCGGTGTCCCGCCAGATCTCCGGCCCGGTGGACTCGTAGTGGGCGAGGACGTTGGCGGGGTTCTCGTGCTGCCGTGCGTACCAGGAACCGGGCAGGTCGGCGTGGAGTTTCTCGGCCCGTTCGACGCAGCCGGCGAAGCCGAGGGCGTGGTCCGTGAACTCGACGGCCGCACCGAGCATACGCAGCGTCAGGACGCGTTCCCGGGAAGCGTTGTCCGGCAGCACGATGAGGCAGCGGTAGCCGCGGGCGACGGCCAGCGCCGCGAGCGCGATGCCGGTGTTGCCGGACGTCGACTCGATGACGGTGGCGCCGGGGGTGAGCTCGCCGGACGCCACGGCGGCGCGCAGCATCGACAGGGCGGCGCGGTCCTTGACGCTGGACAGCGGATTGGCCGCCTCGAGCTTGGCGAGGACGTCGGCGGTGGGGGGCAGTCCGTCGAGACGGAGCCGCAGCATCGGCGTGTTCCCGACGAGGTCTTCCAACGAGGTGGCGACGCCGCCTTCGCGAGTCTGGTGCATGGGGCCGGTTCCTCCGGTTCAGTTCGGCTCGACGAGGACGCGCAGGTTCTCGCGTACGAACGCCAGGGCGTCCTCCCGTTCGGCGGGCGAGGCCGCGTCGACGAGCACATGACCCATGCGCTGCGACGAAGAGGTGAGGGGCCGCACGGTGTCCCCGGCGGTCTTGCGGAGCCGCACGCGGACGACGGCGGGGTGGGCCTCCACCTCGGCGACCCCGCGGATCTCGCGGATGGTGCCGGGCGCGGCGGTGGGGAAGACGGTGGCGGCGTGGCGCACGGGCGCTTTCGGCAGATCGGGCAGCGGCAGGCCGAGGGCGAGCCGCACCACGGCCTCGTACACGTCGAAGCCGTAGGTGAGGCCGATCGCGTCGGGCAGGTAGTCGCCCGGCGTGCGGACGGCGACCTCCATCAGCGCGGGGCCCCGGGCCCCCACCTTGAACTCCAGGTGGACGAGACCGGTGCGCATGCCGATCGCCGTGAGCACGCCCCGGGTCAGCTCGCGCACCCGCGCGTTCGGGCCGGGCGCGAACGCGTGACCGCAGCGGTGGGCGAGCTCGACGAAGTACGGCGGCGAGGTCGTGTCCTTGGCGGTGACGTTCTCGAACAGCACCTCGCCGTCGCGGACCAGCGCCTCCCAGCTGTACTCGGGGCCCTGCACCGCCTCCTCGACCAGCACCGGTCCTTCCCCGGCACGGCGGGCCACGGCCTCGTCGACACCGGCGGCGTCCCGGACGAGCTCCACGCCCTCGCTGCCCGCGAGGGTCAGCGGCTTCACGACGACGGGCAGCCGGCCTTGCATCCACGCGGCGCCGTCGGCGATGCCCGCCACGTGCAGGTGCTCCGGCTGGGACACGCCGTACGCGGCGAACGTGGCGCGCTGCAGGGCCTTGTTGCGGGAGATGACGGCCGCGTGCAGGGACGGTCCGGGCAGACCGAGCCGCTCCTGCGTGAGCGCCCCGGCGAGGACGTGCGGTTCGGCGAACGCGATCAGGCCGTCGGGGGCGCGCTCCGCGGCCGCCCGCGCCACGGCGCCCACCCACGCCTCGTCGCCGTGGCCCTCCACGCGGTGGAAGGAGGCGGCGAGGTGCGTGGGGCGGCTGTCCCACGCCGCCGCCGACTCCACGGCCCGGACCCGCACGCCGAGGCGGGCGGCGGCGTCCAGGTAGGGGCGGCCCATGGTGCCCACACCGACGAGAAGCAGGTCCGGCGGATCGCCGGCCGTGCGGTGCGGTGCGGGCGTCGCGGCCGTGCGGTGCGGGTCGTGCGCGTCGGTCATCGCGCGGTCCCTTCGGCGGTCTCGGCGGACAGGGCGGGGGCGGGCGGCACGGGGGCGTTCGCCAGGGCGCGGGTGACGGGCGTGACGAACAGGGCGGCCACGGCGAACACGGCGGCCAGTCCGATCCACCCGGCCGGCCCGGCGGCCATCACCACGGACGTGATCAGGGCGGGTCCGGCGATGCGCTGTGCGGTGTTGCCGAGGCTGAACACGGACAGGTAGACGCCCTTGCGGTCCTCGGGCGCGTGGTCGTAACTGAGCTCCCAGCCGCCGGTGGCCTGCCACATCTCGCCGAACGTCAGCAGGACGCACGCCACGACGAGCGCCACCGCCGCGGCCCAGGCGGAGTCCGGTCCGGCGGCGACCGCGAGGGCCACGCAGCACAGCACCATGGCGACACCGCCGAGGCGCAGGGCGCGGACGGCTCCGCCCTCGCGTTCGGCGGCCTTGGCGACGGGCACCTGGAGCGCGATCGACAGCAACGTGTTGACCAGCACCAGGCCGGGCAGCAGGGCGGCCGGCACCTCGGTGGCCTCCAGCACCCACAGCGGGATGCCCACGGACAGGATCGTGACGTGCAGGTTGAGCACGCCGTTGAGGACCGTCAGCAGCCCGTACCGCCAGTTGCGGAACTGCCGTACGGCCGTGAACGCGCTCACCTTCCGCTGCGGCGTGTCGGCACCGGCGATGCGCAGCCGGGTCAGCATGAGGGCCGAGACGACGAACGCGGCGGCCGTGCCGAGGACGATGCCCCGGTACGTCCACACGCTGTCGGCGGCGATGAGCGGGGTGGCCAGCAACGCTCCCAGCGAGAACCCGGCATTGCGCACGGTGCGGATGATGGCCATGGTGCGGGTGCGGTCGCTGCCGGCCACGGTCGCGGACGCCACGGCCTGCGTCATCGGCTGGGTGGCCGCCTCGGCGGCGGCCAGGCAGCACGACACGACGGTGAACAGGGCCAGGCCCTCGGCGAAGCACAGGGCGACGAAGCCGCCCGCCCGCCACACCTGCAGCGCGATCAGGGTGCGCTGGGCACCGAACCGGTCACCGGCCGCACCGATCGGCACGGTCGTGAGGAATCCGGCGACCCCCGCCACCGCGAGCGCGAAGCCCACCTGGGCCGGGGTCAGGCCCACCGAGCGGACGAAGAACACCGCGGACGCGGCCAGATAGAGGCCCGTGCCGATGGCGTTGACCAGGGAGATGACCGCGAAGGTGCGGCCGGCCGGCGTCGCCGGGACGTAATCCCGCCAGCTGATGGATCTCACTGCTGCCCCTGAGGGTCGGTGCGGACGGAGACGAGGGACACCGCGTGCTCGGCCCGGCGGACGGCCGCGGACACGTCCGGGCCGGTCGCGACGGCGAAACCGGCCCGCTCCCACGAGCTGGTGGTGGCACGGACGACGGCCCCGGGGGCGACGGTCAGGTGCAGCTCGTGCACCCCCTCCGCGGCCCGCGCCTCCTCGGCGCCGGTGACCGACTCGACCCGGCCCGGCTCGGCCGTCAGGAACCGCACGGCGGCACCGCGCCGCACCGGCAGCGGGCCGACCGGTCCGCGCCCCTCCAGGACGCACAGCAGATCGCGGAGGATGTCGGTGTCGTGGGCGAGGTCGATCAGGACCGTGATGCCCCCGCCGGGAAGCCGGCCGGCGCACTCCACCAGGTGCGGGCGGCGGTCGTCGCCGACGAGGATCCACTCGGAGTGCAGGACACCGGAGCCGAAACCGACGGCGGCGGCCAGCCCGGTGAGCGCGTCGCGCAGGGCGTCGGCGGTGGCCGCGTCCAGCGGGGCCGGCACCGCATGGCCGGTCTCCACCGGGTACCGGGAGTCCAGCACGCTCTTCGCGGTGATGTTGGTGAAGCCGACGACGCCGTCGTGCACGACGGCCTCCACGCTCACCTCGGGCCCGTACAGGCGCTGTTCGACCAGATAGCGGGCGGTGCCCGGGTACTGGGCGCGCAGCGTGGGCTCGTCGGCCGTGGTGGTGTGCCGCCAGGCCGCGGTCACGTCGTCGCCGGGACCGAGGAGCTGCACCCCGAGGCTGGCCTGCCGGCCGGCGGGCTTGAGGACGGCCTCGCCGCCGTGCGCGTCCCGGAACGCGGCGACCTCCTCCGGCCCCGCGACGAGGGCCCAGGCGGGCTGGTCGACGCCGCTGCCCGCCAGGGCCTCCCGCAGCAGGCCCTTGTCACGCAGCACACGGGCGGCCTTGGGGCCGGCACCGGGCAGGCCCCACTCCTCGGCGAGGGCGGCGGCGACGACCACGCCGTACTCGACGACCGGCACCACGGCGCGGACGCGGGGCGGCCGGGGCACCGTGGAGCCGATCCGCTCCGGGTTCCGCTCGTCCTGCGAGGGGGCCGGCAGCAGCGCCGCCACGCTCGGGTGCTCGTCGGCGAGCCCGGCGATGCCCCGGGCCGCGATGACCGCCGGCTCCTCCAGCACCAGCACCGACCCCGCGGGCAGCCGGCCGTCCAGCTTGCCGAGCATGACGGGGCTGTAGCCGACCAGGACGTGGGTGACGGTGTCGGGCACCGGCGGCGGGACGGGCGTGAGGTGGAGGGTGACGGCCCCGCGCACCCGCGCCTCGAGCGCGTCGAGCTCGGCGACGGTGGGCGCGTCGATGAAGAAGGACAGGGCACGGTCCTCCGAGCTGCGCAGTTCGCCGAGGACCGTGCCGCGGTCCCGGTGGACGAGGACGGCACGCAGCGCCGGCGCGTCCTGGGGTGCGCCCGGTGCGATACGCGGCCACAGACCGCCCTCGCCGACCCAGGCGGGCGTGACGTCGAAGCCGTCGACGGTGACGTCCCGCAGCACGCCCGCCCCGTGCTCCAGGTAGACCTGGCGGGCGACCCGGGCGGGCGCCGGGTACGAGGCGGGCTCGCCCAGGGCGATGCGCATGATCTCGGGCTCGAGCGGGGCACCGGTGGCGAGTTCGTACAGCACGCACAGACCGTCGCCGGGCGTGCGGGCGGCGACCTCCATGAGCACGGGACGGTCGGTGGCGTCGACACGCCACTCGGCGTGCGCGATGCCGTCGCGGAAGCCGAGCTGTTCCAGCATGCGGGCGTTGGCGTCGAGGAGGGCGCGGTCGTGCTCCGGACGGTCGCTGGGCACGGTGTGGGACAGCTCGACGAAGGTCCGGGCGTGGCTGTCGGTGGTGTCCTTGCGGGTGGCGGACGCGAACAGGATCCGGCCGTGCTGCACCAGTGACTCGACGGAGTACTCCTGGCCGATGACCTTCTCCTCGACGAGCACCGTCTCGTGCGCCGGGTAGGCGCCGAGCCGCTGCCGCAGCTCCCCGGCGGTCCCGACGGTCTCCACCCCGGAGCTGGAGTGGCGGCCGGCGGGCTTGACCACGGCCGGGTAGCGGACGGCGGAGAGGTCGGCGGTGTCGCGTTCGCCGCCCGGGACGGTGAGGCTGCGGGGGCTGAACTCCGGCAGGTACCAGCGCTGGAGGTACTTGCTGCGGCAGGCACGGGTGGCGCGCAGCCCCGGGGTGGGCAGGCCGAGCGCGTCGGTGACGACACCGGTCGGCTCGACCTGCGTCTCGCCCACGGCGTAGGCGCCCACGACGGTGTAGGCGTCGCGCCAGCGGCGGACCGCGGAGACGACGCCGGGCAGATAGGAGTTCTCGAGGGTCACGTCGCCGTCGACGAACGCGAGGTCGTCGATGGCGGAGGCGGGGTGGCCGGGGTCCTGCCTGGCCCGCAGGGCCTCCTCGCGCCAGACGGACGGGGTGACGAGGAGGACCTTCAGGCCGCGGCGGGCGAGCTCCGAGAGGTAGAGGGGCGCCCGGCACACGACCAGGAAGGATCCGGTGAGCACAAAGGCGTCCGGGCGCGCTCCGGCGGGCTGCAACGTGTCCATGGGTCCGGCTTTCCTCGGTCGGTCGTACGGGCATCGGGTCCGGGCAGGTGCGGGGTGCGGGGCTGTGGTGTGCGCCGGGCCGCTCCCGTCCGGTGGGAGCGGCCCGGACGGCGGGCGCTCAGTCGAACCGGAGCTTGCCGGTGCGGGTTCGCTTCAGCTCGAAGAAGTCGGGGTAGTTCGCGAGGGCACGCGCCCCGTCGAAGATGCGCGCGGCCTCCTCCCCGCGCGGGATCGAGTTCAGGACCGGACCGAAGAAGGCGACGCCGTCGATGTGGAGGGTGGGCGTGCCCACGTCCTCACCGACCGGGTCCATGCCCTCGTGGTGGCTCTTGCGCAGCGACTTGTCGTACGCGTCGCTGTGCGCGGCCTCGAGGAGCGACACGGGCAGACCGGTCTCCTCCAACGCCTCGGCCGCGACGGCGAGATAGTCCTTGTTGCCGCCGTTGTGGATGCGCGTGCCGAGGGCCGTGTACAGGCCGGGCAGCGCCTCCTCGCCGTGCTGTTCGGCGACCGCCGTGCAGATCCGGGTGAGCGCGAGCGAGTCGTCCACGAGGGTGCGGTACCAGTCGGGCAGTTCCCGGCCCTCGTTGAGGACGTACAGGCTCATCACACGGAACCGCAGCGCGATGTCGCGGAGCGCGGCCACCTCGAGGATCCAGCGGGAGGTGATCCAGGCGAACGGGCAGGCCGGGTCGAAGTAGAAGTCGACCTCGGCGCGGGACGGGTCGCCGGCTGCGGGCGCGGTGCTGGGGTTCTTCACGCGGAGACCTCCGGGGTGGTGGCGAACGACTTGCCCTCGGCGTCCTTCACGTAAGTTGCCAAATCGGCGTACTTTTCGCGCAGTTGACGCTTGAGAACCTTACCGGTGACACCGACCGGGAAGTCTGCCTTGTCGTACACGATCTCCAGGAAGCCCAACCGCGGGTGACCGGCGGCCTCGAGGGACTCGTTGGCGAGGGCCAGCAGCTTCTCCGGCTCCGGGGCCGCGTCCGTGGTGACGACGGCGACGGGGACGACCTCGCCGTCCTTCCGCCCGGCGATCACCGCGACGTCCCCCAGGCCGGACACGTCGTTGAGGACGACTTCCTCCATGAACACCGAGTAGCCGGTGCCGCCCTTGGTGTGGATGGCGTCGACGGCGCGGTCCACCAGGAAGAAGTCGCCCTGGGAGTCGCGGTAGGCCATGTCGCCGGGCAGCCAGTATCCGGCCAGCTTGTGCTGGTAGGTGGTGCCGGAGTCCGACCAGTAACCGGGCGTGACGGCAGGCCCCTTGGCGGCCAGGTGGCCGACCTCGTCGTCGGCGGCGTGGCTGCCGTCGCCGCGCAGGACGGTGACCTCGGCGACGCCGACCGGCTTGCCGGCGCAGCGGTCGTTGCGCTCGGACTCGAGGGTGCGGACCTTCAGCAGCACACCCCAGCCGAGCTCGGTGGTGCCGAGCCGGTCGAAGAACGCCGCGGGTTCCCGGTCCGGGCCGCGCAGCGACAGCACCTTGGTGATGTGGGACTGGTGGACGGCGTCACCGATGGACACCCACACATCGACCGAGTCGAGCGAGCCCGGCTCCACCTCGGCACGGGCCAACTCGGCGTAGCCGTGGGAGAACGACATGACCGCGGTGGGCCGGTACTTCTCGACGTTGGCGGCGAGTTCGGCGCCGTCGAGGTCGCAGGGCGCCACGATCGGGGTGCCACCGAGGACCGCGTACAGCGTGTAGGCGATGCAGCCGAGGTGGGACTGCGGCAGGGCGGTCATCATCAGGGCGCCCGGCTGCTCGGTGTGGTCGACGAGGCGGAACTTGGGGCCCGACACGATCGACTTGTGCGTGTGGATGGTCGGCTTGGGACGTCCCGTGGTGCCGGACGAGTGCAGGATCGTGACCGGGTCGTCGTCGTGGTGGTTCCAGTACTGGTCCCCGGTGAGCGTCGCGGCCGGCGGGGCCGGGAGCTCCTCGGCCGCCTGTATCCACCGGAGGCCGAGGGCCGAGGTGTCGCCGAGCAGTTCCAGGCGGGCGCGGTCGGCGTACAGGCCGACGGGCGTGGTCTGCTCGATCAGGGAGGTGGCGATGGTCCGCGACGCGTTGGAGTTGATGAGCAGGGCGACCGCGCCGATCTGGGCGAGGGCGTGGAAGTGCAGCGAGTAGCTGACGGAGTCCTCGAACCAGACCGTCACACGGTCCCGGGGCCGTACCCCGCGCTCCAGGTACCAGGCCGACCAGCTCTGCGCGAGCGCGTCGAACTCGGCGAGGCTGAAAGCCTGCCGGGATTCGCCGTCCGGGGTGGCGATGGGGCGGGTGGAGTGGATGAACGGCACGCCGGGCGCCGGGTTCACGGCGAGTGCCGACCGCAGCAGGTTGCCGCCTCCGATGCCGGGATCGGCGGCGACGGCCGTGCGCTGCTCGGGAGTCAGGACGGTCGGAGCGAAGGTGCTCATGGAATGCCTTCCAGGAAGTGTCGGGTGAGGACGTGACCCGGCTCAGATCCGCGCGAACAGCGCGGCGCAGGTGTCCCGGTGGTGGGCGAGGTCGGTGCCGAGGTGGGTGCGGAGTTCGGTGAGGAGATCGGTGAAGTCGGCCTGCGTGCCGTGCTCGACGGTCTCCGCCAGCCGGCGGACGGCGTCGGCCAGGGCCTTGCGGGCCGGGGCCGCCTCGGGGTTGCCGTGCTGGACGTCCCAGTACACCTCGGGTGTGCCGGAGGCGATCCGGGCGAGCAGCGCGAGCAGGGCGTTCGCGGGTGGCGGCGCGGCGGCCCGCAGGTCCTCGGCGGGGACGTCCAGCCGGGTGAGGGCGAGGCCGAAGGAGAGCACCGCGGCGTGCACGAGGGTCTGCGAGGCGGCGGCCAGCCGGTCGTGCCGCTGTTCGTCGAGCCGGACGACGGTGGCGCCCCAGGTCTCCACGAGGGCGAGCAGTTCCTCCGTGCGGGTACCGGCGTGGACCACGACGGCGGCCACCGGGCGGCCCTCGAAGCCGAGGGACGGGGCGAACATCGGGTTCAGGCCGACTGCCTGTACCCCCGGGGCCTCGGCCCGGACGGCCCGGGCCACCGGGCCCTTGACGGACAGGGTGTCCACGAGGAGGGCGTCGGGCCGCAGTTCCGCGGCGAGGCCGCGGATCGCCTTGAGCGCCACCGGTTCCGGCACGGCGAGGACCACCAGGTCGGCGTGGCCGAGTTCGGCGGCCAGGCGGAAGTCGACGGCGGTGACGTCGCCCCGCAGACGGGCGGCCCGCCCGGTGCTCCCGTCCGGCTCGGCGGTGTCGACGACCGTCACCTGGACGCCGGAGGCGAGCAGCCGGTCGGTGAAGAGCCGGCCGACCGCTCCGGCCCCGCCGACCACCACGGCACGTCTGATCACGAGGCGCCTCCGTGACCGCTCCCGGGCGCCACGGGCTCACCACGGGCGGCGTCCCGGGCGGTGGCGAGGACCGCGGTGACCATGGCCCGCGACTTCACCACCGTCTCCTCGAACTCCTCCTCCGCGTCGGACAGGGCCACGATGGCACCGCCGACACCGAAGCTGACCCGGTCCGCCGTGGCCACCAGCGTGCGGATGACGATGCTGAGGTCGGCCGCGCCGCTGAGCGAGAACCACCCCAGCGAGCCGGAGTAGACGCCGCGCGGGCCCTCCTCCAGCCGGTCGATGATCTCCATCGTGCGGCGCTTCGGCGCGCCGGTCATGGAGCCGCCGGGGAAGGCGGCACGCACGCAGGTGACGGCCGTCTCGTCGGACCGCAGCGTGCCGCGGATCGTGGACACCAGCTGGTGCACGGGCGCGTACGTCTCGACGTGGAACAGCCGCGGCACGTGCACCGAACCGACCTCGGAGACCACGTTGAGGTCGTTGCGGATCAGGTCCACGATCATCAGGTTCTCGGCGCGGTCCTTCTCCTGGCTCATGAGGTCGCGCCGCAGCGCCTCGTCCTCCTCCGGGGTGCTGCCGCGCGGCCGGGTGCCCTTGATCGGCTTCGACTCGGCGACCCGGTCGGTGCCGACCGTCAGGAACCGCTCCGGCGACGCGCTCAGTACCGCCACCCCGGGATAGTCGAGCAGCGCGCCGTAGGGCACCGGGCTGATGCGCCTCAGGTGCGCGTAGGTGGTGAGCGGGTCGATGGAGGCCTGCAGGGTGACCGTGTTGGTCAGGCACACCTCGTACGTCTCGCCCTGGCGTATCTCCTCCATGCTGTGGGCGATCCGGTCGAGGTAGGCCTCGCGGTCGTGCCGCAGCCGGGCGGTGCCGGCCGCCGCCGGGTCGGTCATGCCGGTGCCGGAGAACCGGACGGGGCCGGCGTCCGTCGCGGGCGCGGGCAGCAGGCGCAGGCGCTTCTCCGTGTCGTCCAGCCAGCGCCGGGCGTCCGCGTCCTCGCCGCCCTGGGACAGGGCCAGCAGGTGGCAGACCCCCTCGACGTGATCGACGGCGAGCATGCGGTCGACGAACAGCAGTGCGGCGTCCGGGGTTTCCGCCTTGTACGCGGTCTCCGCACCGGTCTCGGCCTTGAGTTCGTAGCCGAGGTAGCCGAGGTAGCCGAGGTTGAAGTCGAAGGGCAGGCCGTCCGGAGTGGGGACGGCGCGCAGCCGCACCTGCGCGTCCAGGTAGTCGAAGAAGCCCTGTTCGACGATCTCGTCGTCACGGTCGGGCCGCCCCGGCGTCTCGACCGTGACGAAGCCGTCGGAGGAGCGGTACGTGACGTACTCGGCGAGGGGACCTCCGCCGTTCCCGAGGAAGGAGAAGCGGGACAGGCCCTCGATGACGCGGCTGCTGTCGAGCCAGAAGCCGTGGCTGCCGCCGGCGAACAGCTCGCGGTAGGCGGCCTCGGTGTCGGGACGCGTGCCGACCGTGCGCACGTGCACCGTGTACGGGGCGGTGGCCCGGGACGCGTCGGACGTACCGGCCGTGCCGGGCACGGCACGGCGGCCGTGGGCCAGTGCCAGGTCGCGGAAGTTCGCAAGGAGTTCGCGGCCGTACTCGCTGCTGATGGACTCCGGGTGGAACTGCACGCCCCAGACCGGCAGGGTGCGGTGCCGTACGCCCATCACCACGTCGTCGTCCGTCCAGGCGACGGCTTCCAGCACGTCGGGCAGGTCGCCGGCGGCCAGGGAGTGGTAGCGGACCACGCCGAAGGGGCTGGGCAGGCCCTCGAAGAGGTCGGCGCCGGTGTGCCGCACGGCGGAGACCCGTCCGTGCATGGGCTGCGGCGCGAGCCCCACCTCGCCACCGAAGAGACGCGTGATGCCCTGGTGGCCGAGACACACCCCCAGGACCGGCAGCCCGCTCTCCAGGATCGCCCGGGCGCTGATGCCGAAGTCGCGCTCCCGGTCGGGCCGGCCGGGGCCGGGGGAGACGACGATCGCGTCGTACTCGTCGAGCCCCAGGCTTTCCCAGTCGGTGTCGTTGCGGACGACGACCGGCGGGCGGCCGTTCACCTCGCCGAGGAGCTGGTAGAGGTTGTAGGTGAACGAGTCGTAGTTGTCGATGAGCAGAGTTCTCATACGGAGTCCCCGATCACCTGGTTCTCCACCCGGCAGGTCTCCTCGATGACCAGGTCGTAGAGCCTGCGGAGGAATTCCGGGTCGACGCCGTGCAGTTCACCGAACCGTGCCGCGCGTTCCTGCACCACGCCGATTCGGTGCGGCTGCATCATCGGAACGTCGTGCTCTCGTTTGAAGTGCCCGATGTCGACGCACTTCTGGATGCGCTCGCGTATCACCTCGAGGAAACGGGCGTCGATCTCGTCGAGATCGGACCGCAGCTCTTCCAGGGTGACTGTGGATTCCTGGTGTGTGTGCATGGATAGCCCCTCCCGTCCATTCCACGCCCGAACTCTGCCCAAAGCGTGGGGCGCCCCGCCATACGTTCGATGGGTCGGGTCCCCGCACTGCACAGAATGCAGGGGTGTGTACCGGCGCGAACCATGACATACCGGCAGCTCTACTCGCGTCCGGAGACCGGGCGCCGACCCGGCCGGGTCGGCCTCCCCGGGGAGGAAACGGCCGGAAACATCACGGTTCCGCACCGGCAGAGGCGGATGAACCGGCACATACATGACTTCTTATTGGCCATTCGCTGGCCGAAGCTTGCCAACCGTGCCGATCTGCTCCCATAGTTTCCTGCGATCTCGGAGGAAGAAAAAGCATCTGATTCAGGGGGAGAAATGTGTGCGCCGGACTGCGGGGAGATCGCGGAGACCAGCCTTGGTGAAATGCTGGCGGCACAGGCCGCCGCTCGTCCGGACCACGTCGCCGTGCTCCACGAAGGCGACAGCCTGACCTTTCGCGAGCTCCATGACGCCGCCACCGACCTGGCCCGCTGCCTGCGCGGACTCGGTGTGACGGGCGACCGGACGGTCGGCGTGTTCGCCGAGCCGTCACTCGCCCTGATGGTCGGCGTCTGGGGGGTCCTCTACTCGGGGGGCGGATACCTTCCGCTGTCCCCCGACTATCCCGATGAGCGTCTGCGCTTCATGCTGGAGCAATCCGGTGTGCGTGTGATTTTCGCTCAGGAGGAAATCCGTGGACGGCTCACGGAAATCGCTCCGGCGGAACTCCGGATCATCACCCCGGGCGACGTCTCGGAATTCCTCAAGAATCATGGGGACGATCAGGGGGACCCTCCCCTGGAGCAGCCCCGCCCGTGCGATCTCGCTTATGTCGTCTACACCTCGGGAAGCACCGGAAAGCCCAAGGGAGTCATGATCGAGCATCGGTCCGTCGTCCACCAGATGAGGTGGCTCGCGACCACGTACGGGCTCGGTGCGGACGCCGTCGTCCTGCAGAAGACACCGATGAGTTTCGACGCCGCGCAATGGGAGATCCTGGCCGTCGCGCACGGTGCGCGCATCGTCGTCGGAACCTCCGGAATTCACCGCGACCCGGTCCGCATCGTCGAAACGGTGGAACAGCGCGGAGTGACCGTCCTGCAGTGCGTCCCCACACTGCTCCAAGCGCTCGTCGACACCGACGAACTCCACCGCTGCGTTTCCCTGCGACACCTTTTCAGCGGCGGTGAGGCGCTTTCCCGTTCCCTGGCCGGGACATTCCTCGGAATACTCCCGGGCTGCACGCTGGTGAACCTCTACGGGCCCACCGAGTGCACCATCAACACCTCGGCCCGCACCGTGGACCCGGCCGACCTCGGCGACGGCGCCCACGCGGTGACCATCGGTACACCGGTGGCCGGAACCCGCTACCACATCCTCGGCCCCGGCCTGCGGCCCGTGGCACCGGGGGAGACCGGCGAGCTCCACATCAGCGGCGTGCAGCTCGCCCGCGGCTATCTGCACCGCCCCGACCTCACGGCTGAACGCTTCATCGACAGCCCGTTCGGCGACCCGGCACCGCACGACCGGCTCTACCGCACCGGCGACCTCGCCCACCACAACCCCGACGGCACCGTGCAGTTCACCGGACGCGCCGACAACCAGGTCAAGCTCCGCGGCTTCCGCATCGAACTCGACGAGATACGCCTCGCCGTCGAGGCCCACGACTGGGTCCGCAACGCCGCCGTCCTCGTCCGCGACGACCACCGCACCGGCTTCCAGAACCTGGTCGCCTGCATCGAACTCAGCCCCCGCGAGGCCGCGTTGATGGACCAGAGCGACGCCGGCGACCACCACCGCTCCAAGGAGTCCAAGCTCCAGGTCAGAGCCCAGCTCTCCGACCCCGGCACCCGCGACGACACCGAACTCACCGGACGGCCCGTCGTGGAACTCCCCGGGGCCACGGCCGACGCCGAGCAGCGCCGCCGTGCCTTCGCCCGCAAGACCTACCGCTTCTACCAGGGCGGCACCGCCACCGCCGACGACGTCCGCACCGCCCTCACCCGCGGGGCACCGGCTGCCGCACCCCGCCGTCCCGAGGACCTGACCCTCGCCGAACTCGGCCGTCTGCTCCGGAACTTCGGCCCCCACCGCAGCCCCGAACGCCTCCTCGCCAAGTACGCCTACGCATCACCGGGTTCGCTCTACGCCACCCAGCTCCTGGTGGAGGCCACCGGCATCGCCGGCCTCGCCCCCGGCACGTACTACTTCCACCCGCAGCGCCACCACCTGGTCCGGACCGGCGGCACCACGCGCCAGGAGCCCGGCGTCCGGCTGCACTTCCTGGGCCGGCGCACGGCCATCGAGCCCGTCTACAAGCGGAACATCCAGGAAGTCCTGGAACTCGAGACCGGCCACATGCTCGGCCTCCTCGACGAGATCCTGCCCGGGTACGGTCTCACCCTGCACGACCTGCCGTACGACGCGGCCGTCACCCGGCAGCTCGACGGCGCCGACGGCGACCACTACCTGGGCTCCTTCGCGCTCGCCCCGCACACCGCCCCCACCGGCCCCGACCCGGTCGACGTGTACCTGCAGGTCCACCCCGGCAGCACCATGGGCCTGCCCACCGGCCAGTACCTGTACGAGGACGGCGGCTGGCGGCGCCTCGGTGCCGGGCTGGTCCTCAAACGGCACGTCATCGCCATCAACCAGGGTGTCTACGAGCGTGCCTGCTTCGGCGTGACCCTGGTCAGCCGCACCGGCCCACAGTGGCGCCGCTCCATCGACCTGGGCCGCGCGCTCCAGCGGCTCCAGCACAACGAGTCCGGCCTCGGGCTCATGTCCTGCGGGTACAGCTCCCGCACCGGACACGACCTGCCCGCCGCCCGCCGGATCACCGCCCTCCTGGAGGAGAGCGGACGGCCCACCGGCCCGTGCTACTTCGCCGTCGGCGGCCGGATCAGCGAACACCAGCGGGCCCACGAGGGCATGGACGAGGACAGTGTCCATATGAAGGGCCCCGCTGAGATGATCAAGGATGATCTCGGCGGGCTGCTGCCCGACTTCATGCTGCCCCACCGGATCCTGGTGCTCAACCGGCTCCCGCTCACCGCCAACGGCAAGGTCGACGCCACCGCCCTCGCCGCCCGCGTCGACGAGGCCCTCGCCCGGGACGACCGCCCGCTCGTCCCGCCCCGCACCCGCACCGAGACACGGCTGTGCGAACTGTGGAAGGCCGCGCTGAAGCGGGACACGGTGTCCGTCCGCGACGACCTCTTCGCCTGCGGCGGCAACTCGATCGTCGCCGTCGCCCTCGTCCACCGCATCAACCGGGAGTTCGGCACCCGGCTGCCGCTCCAGGTGGTCTTCGAGGCGCCCACCGTGGAACGGCTCGCCCAGCGTGTCGACACCGCCGGAGGGCAGGGCGCCTCCCGACTCGTCCCGCTGCACACCACGGACGGCGGCCGGCCCGTCTTCTGCTGGCCCGGCCTCGGCGGCTACGCCATGAACCTGCGACTGCTCGCCACCCGAACGGCCGGCGACCGGCCGTTCCACGGCGTCCAGGCACACGGACTGAACCCCGGCGAGACCCCGCACGGCAGCCTGCCGGAGACGGCCGCGGCCGACGTGGCGGCCATCCGGGCCGTCCAGCCCACCGGCCCCTACACCCTGTGGGGCTACTCCTTCGGCGCCCGCGTCGCCTTCGAGGCGGCCTGGCTGCTCGAGCAGGCGGGCGAGGAGGTGGACCACCTGCTGCTCATCGCCCCGGGGTCCCCCCGGCTCCCGCGGACCGCCCCGCCGAGCCCGGCAGGGGCGGCGGTCTCCGGGGGAGACGGCGACCCGGTGACGGACTTCACGGACCGCACCTTCCGCACCATCCTCTACTCCGTTTTCGCGGCCGGCACCGACGGACCGCTGCTGGAGGAGTGCCTGCGCCACGCCACGGACCAGGAGTCCTTCGCCGACTTCGTCGCCCGCCGCCTGCGCCGGCTCGACCCCGGCACCGTCCGCCGCATCATCCGCCTCGTCCGCCGCACCTACGACTGGCTGCCGGCCGACCGGCGCATCACGGCACCGGTCACCGTCCTCACGGCCCGCGGCGACGAGGAGTCCCACCTGGAGCGGCTGCTCGCCCGCACCGGTACGCCCACGACCGCCGTCCGCCTCGACGCCGACCACTACGGCGCCCTGCGCGACCCGGGCGTGGACGAACTCAGCAAGACCATTCACCGAGAATCGAGGAGGATCCCGTGCCGCACGTGACCATCAGCCACTTCCCGAAGGACCTCGACGAGGCCGGACGGGAACGTCTCGTCACCCGCCTCACCGAGGCGGTCCGCGACGCCTTCGAGGTGGAGGAGGACGTGGTCTCCATCGCGCTCCGCCCGGTGGCGCCCGAGGCCTGGGACGAGGAGGTGTACCGGCCGGAGATCGCGGCCCGCCCCGAACTGCTGGTCAAGCAGCCCGCTTACTGAACCCCGGCCCACCGGCCGGTGTCCGGGACCCCGGGGGAAAGGCCGCCGGGAGGAGTTGTGACGGCACGCCCCGCATGCTTCTGACGCGAACATGGCGTTGAATGAGGCTGCGCGGAGGGCTCTTCAACGGAGGTGCGGATGCGTTGTCCTGTCGTACGGAAACCGGTGCTCCTGGCAGTCCTGACGGCCTCCGCCGTCGTGGCGTCGGTCGGAGCGGCCGCCCCGCCCCCCGCCGCGCACGGCGGGTCCGGCGGGCCCGCCCCCAAGACACCCGTGGCGGTCGGACACGGCGGCGCGGTCTCCAGCGTCGACGCCGACGCCACCGCCGCCGGGATCGAGGTCCTCAGGAAGGGCGGGAACGCCGTCGACGCGGCTGTCGCCGTCGCCGCCGCGCTCGGCGTCACCGAGCCCTACTCGGCCGGCATCGGCGGAGGCGGCTACTTCGTCCACTACGACGCCCGCTCCCGCACCGTGCACACGATCGACGGACGCGAGAGAGCCCCGCTGACCGCCGACTCCGGCCTCTTCCTGGAGAACGGCACGCCGATCCCCTTCGCCGAGGCCGTCAGCAGCGGCCTCGGCGTCGGCACCCCCGGCACGCCGGCCACCTGGCAGCGGGCGCTGGACCAGTGGGGCAGCAAACGGCTCGACACGGTCCTGGAGCCCGCCGAGCGGCTCGCCCGCGACGGTTTCACCGTCGACGAGACCTTCCGCGCGCAGACCGCCGCCAACGAGACCCGCTTCCGCCACTTCCCCGCCACCGCCGAGCTGTTCCTGCCGGGCGGCCGGCTCCCGGTGGTCGGCTCCACCTTCAAGAACCCCGACCTCGCCCGCACCTACGCGGAGTTGCGCCGCAAGAGTGTCGACGCGCTGTACCGGGGCGGCATCGGCCGGGACATCGTGAACACGGTCAACAAGCCGCCCGTGGACCCGGGCTCCGGCTGGAACGCCCGCCCCGGCGAGCTGTCCCCCCGGGACCTCGCGGCGTACCGGGCCATATCCCAGCCGCCCACGAAGACGGCGTACCGCGGCCTGGACGTCTACTCCATCGCGCCCTCCTCCTCCGGCGGCACCACGGTCGGCGAGGCCCTCAACATCCTGGAGCGCACCGACCTCACCCGGGCCGACGACACCCGCTACCTGCACCGCCTCATCGAGGCGAGCCGCATCGCGTTCGCGGACCGGGGGCGCTGGCTCGGCGACCCCGCCTTCGAGGACGTCCCCACGAAGGAACTGCTCTCCCAGCGGTACGCCGACTCCCGCGAGTGCCTCATCGAGGACGACGCGGTCCTCACCAGCCCGCTCGCCCCCGGCGACCCGCGCGATCCCGCACCCTGCGCGACGGGGGGCACCGCGGCGCCGACGACGTACGAGGGCGAGAGCACCACGCACCTGACCACCGCCGACCGGTGGGGCAACGTCGTCGCCTACACCCTCACCATCGAGCAGACCGGCGGCAGCGGCATCACCGTGCCCGGCCGCGGGTTCCTGCTCAACAACGAGCTGACGGACTTCTCCTTCGCCCCGGCGAACCCGGCCGTGCACGACCCGAACCTGCCGGGCCCCGGCAAGCGGCCCCGGTCCTCGATCGCCCCGACGATCGTGCTCGACCGGCACGACCGGCCGGTCGTGGCGCTCGGTTCGCCCGGCGGTTCGACCATCATCACCACCGTGCTGCACACCCTCACCGGGTTCCTCGACCGAGGCCTGCCGCTGGTCGACGCGATCGCCGCGCCGCGCGCCAGCCAGCGCAACACGGCCCGCACGGACCTCGAACCCGGTCTGTACGACAGCGCGCTGCGGCAGAAGCTGGAGGCGATCGGGCACTCGTTCCAGGAGAACCCGGAGATCGGCGCGGCCACCGCCGTGCAGCGGCTGCCGGACGGCCGATGGCTCGCCGCGGCGGAGCAGACCCGCCGCGGCGGCGGTTCCGCGATGGTCGTACACCCGGAGCACCGCTGACGCGGTGACGCGGTGACCGGTGATGCGGCCCGCGGGCCGGGAACGGCGCCCTCCGGCACGGTGAGCGAGGGCCGGAGGGCCGTCCGGCCACCCTCACCGCCCGGAAGCCGGCGCCTCTCCGGGCCAGGGCCCGGCCCCTGTGTCCGGGCCTGCCCTGCCTCGGTTCCGGTGCCGGGTCCGCTCTCGTCCGCTGGACCCGGCCCCGTCCGGAACGTGAGGCTCCTGTCCGCTCACTGTTCGGGAGCCTGCGGCTCCCCGCGCCAGGGCCCGGCCCCTGAGTCCGGGGCCGCCCCTGCCTCGGTTCCGGTTCCCTCGGGCTCGGTGCCGGCCCTCGCCCCGGTCCGGAACGTGAGGTTCCCGTCCGCCGTGTCCACCGTCACCCGGTCGCCGCCCCGGACACTGCCGTCCAGCAGCAGCCGGGAGAGCTGGTTGTCGACCTCGCGCTGGATGGTGCGGCGCAGCGGCCGGGCCCCGTACTCGGGCTGATGGCCGCGCCGCGCCAGCCAGTCCACGGCGGAGTCGGTGAACTCGACCGTGACGCCCTGGCCCCGCAGGCCGCGCCGCGTCCCCTCCAGCAGCAGATCGGTGATCTGCCGCAGCTCCCCGGCGGTGAGCTGGCGGAACACCACCACCTCGTCGATCCGGTTGAGGAACTCGGGCCGGAAGTGCTCCCGCAGCGGCCGCAGGATCTGCTCGCGCCGCGCCTCCTCGTCCGCCTCCGCGCCGCCCGTCGCGAAGCCCAGCGTGGCACCGCGGCGGGTGATCGCCTCGGAACCGAGGTTGCTGGTCATCACGATGACGGTGTTGCTGAAGTCGACCGTCCGGCCCTGGGAGTCGGTCAGCCGGCCGTCGTCCAGGACCTGGAGCAGGATGTTGAAGACGTCGGGGTGCGCCTTCTCCACCTCGTCGAGGAGCAGCAGCGAGTACGGATGCCTGCGCACCACCTCGGTCAGCTGCCCCGCCTCCTCGTGGCCGACGTACCCGGGCGGGGCACCGACCAGCCGGCTGACCGTGTGCCGCTCCTGGTACTCGCTCATGTCGAGGCGGACCATCCGCTCCTCGCTGCCGAACAGGGCCTCGGCCAGCGCCCGGGCCAGCTCCGTCTTGCCGACGCCGGTCGGCCCGAGGAACAGGAAGCTGCCGATCGGCCGGTCGGGGCTGGCGAGCCCGGCCCGGGAGCGCAGCACCGCGTCCGAGACCACCCGCACCGCCTCGTCCTGGCCGACGACACGCTGGTGCAGGTGCTCCTCGAGGCCCAGCAGCCGGTCCTTCTCCTCCTCGGTGAGCCGGCTGACCGGGACGCCGGTCTGCCGGGACACCACCTCCGCGATCACCTCGGCGTCCACCACCAGACTCTGGCCCTCGTCGACCCGGCCCTCACCGCCGGCCTCGGCGATCCGCTCCTTCAGCTCGCCGATGCGGTCGCGCAACTGCGTCGCCTGCTCGTACTTCTCGTCGGCGACCGCCTGGTCCTTGTCGCAGGTCAGCTGCTCCAGCTCCCGCTCCATGGTGCGTACGTCCGTGCCCTTGGTCCGGGCCCGCAGCCGCACCCGGGCGCCGGCCTGGTCGATCAGGTCGATCGCCTTGTCCGGCAGGCGACGCTCGCTGAGGTAGCGGTCGGACAGCTCCACGGCCGCCACCAGCGCCTCGTCGGTGTAGCGGACCTGGTGGTGGGCCTCGTACCGGTCGCGCAGTCCGCGCAGGATCGCGATCGTGTCCGCGGGCGTGGGCTCCGGCACCATGATCGGCTGGAAGCGGCGGGCCAGCGCCGCGTCCTTCTCGATCCGCCGGTACTCCTCCAACGTGGTCGCGCCCACGATGTGCAGCTCACCGCGGGCCAGCGCCGGCTTGAGGATGTTGCCGGCGTCCATCGAACCGCCCTCGCCGCCGCCTCCGGCGCCCACGACGGTGTGCAGCTCGTCGATGAAGACGATCAGCCGGTCGGAGTGGGCGCGGATCTCGTCGACGATGGTGTTCAGCCGCTCCTCGAAGTCGCCCCGGTAGCGGGTACCGGCGACCACGCCCGCCAGGTCCAGGGAGACCACCCGCCGGGTCATGAGCACATCGGGCACGTCCCCGTCGGCGATCCGCTGCGCCAGACCCTCCACCACGGCGGTCTTGCCGACGCCCGCGTCACCGATCAGCACCGGATTGTTCTTGCCGCGCCGGGAGAGCACCTCGACGGTCTGCTCGATCTCCTCCTCCCGTCCGATCACCGGGTCGATCCGGCCCTCATGGGCCAGCTCGGTCAGGTCACGGCCGTACTTGTCCAGCGTCGGCGTGCCCGTCGCGGGGCGGGGCCGCTCGGTGCGCGGCGGTGCGGCGTCCGGCGCGGCGTCCGGCAGCGGCATCCCGGCGGAGGTGAAGTGGGCCGAGTTCAGGATGTGCCCGGCGGCCGAGTCGGGGTTGGCGGCCAGGGCGCTGAGGACGTGCTCCGGGCCGATGTAGCCGGCCCCGGTCGACCGGGCCATCTCGTGGGCGTCCAGCAGCGCCCGTTTGACGGCGGGGGTCAGCGAGAGCGACGTCGGCGGCGGGGCGTCGTCCGGCCCGTGCTGGACGGGCCCGGACCGTTCGTCGATCTCCGCCGCCAGCGAGTCGGGATCCGTGCCCGTCCGGCTGATCAGGTCGCGGGTCGGATCGGTGGCGAGCGCGGCGCGCAGCAGGTGCTGGGTGTCCAGGTCCCGGCTGCCGTGCTCGGCGGCGTACTGCGCGGCGCCGCGCACCAGTTCCCTGGCCGGCTGGCTCAGCAGCCGGCCGATGTCGATCTGCCGGGGGCGCGGCCCGCCGAAGAAGCGTGCGAGGAATTCTCCGAAGGGGTCCGAGCCGTAGCCCTGCGGACCCGTGAACCCGCTGCTCATGGACATCCGTTCCGGCGCCCCCGCGGGATCCCCCTGGGCCGGGCGGAACCGGGAACCCGAAGGAGCCCCGGGGCGCGCTCACTGCTCGACGTACGGTCGGTCCGGACGCGGGTGCCCGGCCGTCTCCCGGTTACACCCGTGCGTGTTCCCGCGGTGCGCAGGGTGCCCGCAGGTGTGCGTGTGGCGTGTGTGCTGCCTGCGTCGCGCTCGTAGAACACCTTCGCACGATCGCTTCGGCGCAGCACTTCGGAAGCGGGCCGGGCGGAGCAGGTCCGCGGCACGCCCGCGGGGCCTTGCGGCAGCCGGTTTCACCGGGCCGTCAGGACGCGGGGGCCGGCGGTGGTGATCGCGACGGTGTGTTCGGCGTGGGCGGCGCGCGAGCCGTCGACGGTGCGCAGGGTCCAGCCGTCGGGCGCGGTGCGAAAGCCGTCGGTGCCGCCGCCGATGAGCATGGGCTCGATCGCCAGCACCATGCCGTGCCGCAGCGGCATGCCCCGGCCCGGCCGGCCCTCGTTGGGGACGGGCGGGTCCTCGTGCATACGACGGCCGATGCCGTGCCCGCCGAAGCCGTCCAGGATGCCGTAGCCCGCCGCGCGGCACACCGTGCCGATCGCGTGCGCGATGTCCCCGATCCGGTTGCCGACGACGGCGGCCCCGATGCCCGCCGCCAGGGCCCGCTCGGCGGTCTCGACCAGCCTCACGTCGCCCGCGCGCGGGGTGCCCACGAGGAAACTGATCGCCGAGTCGCCGACCCAGCCGCCCAGTTCGGCACCGAAGTCCACGGACACCAGGTCGCCGTCACGCAGCCGGTAGCCGTCCGGGACGCCGTGCACGATCGCGTCGTTGACCGACGCGCAGATGACGGCGGGGAACGGGGTCGGGGCGAAGGACGGCCGGTAGCCCAGGAAGGGCGAACCCGCACCCGCCCCGCGCAGCACCTCCCGGGCCACCTCGTCCAGCTCCAGCAGGGACACCCCCACCCCGGCGGCCTTCCGCACGGCCTTCAGGGCGTCCGCGACGACCTGGCCCGCCTCGTACATCGCGTCGATCGACCTGTCGGTCTTCAGCTCCACCATGCCAATTACTATACCGGTATTAGAATGACGGCATGGTGCGCACCCCTCTCACCCCCGAAGAACGTGAACGCGGCGAGCGGCTCGGCCGGCTGCTGCGGGAGGCGCGCGGCGACCGGAGCATGACGCGGGTCGCGGCGAGCGCGGGCATCTCCCCGGAGACCCTCCGGAAGATCGAGACCGGGCGGGCCCCCACCCCGGCGTTCTTCACGGTGGCCGCCCTCGCCCGCGCGCTCGACCTGTCGATGGACGAACTGGTGAACCGCTGCGCCCCGGCCGCACCGCCCGCCGGGCCGGCGGCCGTGCCCTCCGTCCCGCCGCCCGCCGTGCCGCCGCCGGTCGCCGCCTGAGCCCGGGGCCGGGACTCGCCCACCGGAGTGCGAATCATGATCGACCCCGCGGGTTGGCGACGATGGTCTTGGCAAGGCCGCCCGAGAGGCTTACCGGGTTCCTTGCAGAAAGCCCCGGCGTGAAGGACTCCGTTGGGAAATCCGTGAATCGGCCGTGTGGGCGGCGTTGTTGCGCGGGCCGGCCATGACGCGCGGGAGCCGGCCGATATGGATCTTGGAGTCGTCCTCGCGGAAGGTGCGGTCCCGGACGTGGTGCAGAAGATTTTCGATCTTCCAGTGCCCTCTGATCCACGCGGCGAGCTGAGCGCCGCTCACGGCTCCCGGCGGCAGGCTGGTGAGCAGGTAGACGCGCTCGATGGTGAGCTTTCCGCTGCTGAAGTCCTTGCGCCGGCGCACGACCTGGAGGGCCTGGCGGGCGTCGGGATGGTCGATGTGCGCGAAGGCAGCGGTCTTCAGGCGGTGGTGGGTCCGGGTTCACTCGTGGTGGTCGAGCGTGATCTCGCGCCGGGGCAGGCAGCGGACGCGGTCGAACAGGGTGGGGTGGTTGGCCTTGACCTGGGCGATGTAGTGGGCGCCGCGTTCGCGGAGGTAGGTGGCGTGGGCGTGCTGGGTGTGCAGGGCATCGGCGGTGATCACCTGGTCTCTTGCGAGGAGGCCCCGGCGTTCACGCCGGGGTGGGGGCACCTCCCGCTTGCGGGGGAGAATCGCATTCCGCGACAGCGGCGCGGGACGTCGCGGCGTCCTGCCCCCTCTGAGCATGGAGTGCCGCTGTGGCTTGCCCGGTGGGACCGGGGCAGGCGAACGTGTGTGCCGGTGTTCGCTGGTGGGGGTGGTCGGGGCGGGAGAGGGGTGCGGGTGTGCGGATCTCGTGCGTACGGTCGCCTCGCAGGGTCGGCGCGGCCGGAATGCGGGAGGGGGTGAGGGTGTGGCGCACGCAGCAGGGGCCGACAGGACGGGGCATGCCCGGTACACCTACCGGCTGCGGGTGTCGTCGACCGCCCGCACCGCCCTGCTCGCCGAGTGGGACCGCTGCCGCTGGGTGTGGAACGAATGCGTGGCCAAGTCCCGCCAGGTGCACGCCCACAACAAGGTGCACCCGGACGATGGGCTGACGTGCGGTCCGGCCCGGCTCGACAAGATGCTGACCGAGGCCCGTGCCCGTACGCCATGGCTCCGCGACGGCGCGAGCGTCCCCCAGCAGCAGACCGTCCGGGACTTCGCCACGGCTCGTTCCAAGGCGCTGAAGGACATCGACAAGCGTCTCCCGGTGAAGCGACGTGCGGGAATGCCGCGCCACAAGAAGAAGCGCGAGGCCGCCCCGAGCCTGAACTACACCACCCGGGGCTTCCGCCTGAAGGACGGACGTCTGCACCTGGCAGGCAAGATCGCCCTGACGGTGGTGTGGTCGCGGGACCTGCCCTGCGCACCCTCGTCGGTGCGGGTGTACCGGGACAGCGTCGGCCACTGGTACGCGTCGTTCGTCGTCGCCACCGAAGCCCAGCCGCTCCCGGCCACGGGCGCTGTGATCGGCGTGGACTGGGGCGTCCAGCAGACTGCGACCACCACGTCCGACGCGCACGACCTGCCGCACGCCGAACACGGCAAGCGGGCCGCGCAGCGCCTCGCCCGCTATCAGCGGATGATGGCCCGCCGCAAGCCCGCCCGCGGGCAGGCCGCGTCCAAGGGTTACCGGCGGGCGCAGGCCCAGGCCGCGAGACTGCACAAGAAGGTGGCCCGGCAGCGGCAGGACACCGCCCGCAAGTGGGCCAAACGCGTCGTGACCGACCACGACGCCGTCGCCGTCGAGGACTTCCGGCCGAAGTTCCTCGCCCGCACCACCATGGCCCGCAAGGCCGCCGACGCCGCGATCGGCGCCACCAAACAGGCCCTGATCGAGATGGGCCGCAAGCACGGGCGGGACGTCCGCCTGGTGCACCCCGCGCACACCACCATGGACTGTGCGTCGTGCGGAGCGAGAACCAAGCACGCACTGCCGCTGTCGGAACGTACCTACACCTGCACCGCCTGCCGGGCCGTCTCCCCCAGAGACAAGAACTCCGCACGCGTGATGCTGGTCCGGGCTGGTCTCAACCCGGCTGGTGCCGAGGGCACAAGACCGCCGGGAGCGCTGCTCCCGGCGGCAGCCTGAGCCAGGAATCCCCCTCCTTCTCCAGGAGGGGGAGGATGTCAATGAGGTGGGTTTTGTAGCCGCACCAGCCCGAGCCTCGCTTGAGGCCGTAGCGGGCGTCGGGGCCGTAGGGCGAGGAGAGCCGGCGTTCGCCAGCACGTGTGTGGAGTCGGTGCGCTGACGTCCTTTGGACCGCAGCAGCCCCAACGCGGGGATCCGCTCCAGTACCAAGTCCAGAACCTTCGCCTCCAGACCGTGCGCGATCAGCCGGGTACGGAAGCCGCTCAGGACGGAGAAATCGAACCCGGGGTCGTCCAACTCAAGGCCGAGGAGGTATTTCCAGTCCATGCGGGCCCGCACCTGGCCAGCGGCCTGCCGGTCAGTGAGGCCCTCGGCATATTGCAGGACCGAAACCAGCGCCAGCGCACCGGGCGGCACGGCCGGACGCCCCCGTGTTGCGAACGCCTCGGCGAAGGACCCGTCCTCGAACAGCGGGCCGAGAGCTTCCCGCACCCGCACCGCGAGCGAGCCCTTGGGGAACGACGCCCGCACCACCCGAGCGGTCAGCTTCGGCACCCCACAGTCATCCCACGACTCCAACGACACCCAGCCCACCTTTCGCTCCGACGAACAGAACGATCATGCCGACTTCAACGAGTCAACGAGGCCGGTTTACGGATTTCCCAACGGTGTCGTTCACGCCGGGGATGAATGCATCTCAGGGCCGTTCTGAGGTGCACTTCAGAACGGAGGTTTCTGCTGCTCCATGTGCTGACGGACGATCGCCAACGGCGCCCCATCGCACGACGCGGAGAAATACGAGGGTGACCACAGGTGCCCGTGCAGGACGGCGCGGTTAATGTGGCCGGTGAACTCTCCCCCCGGCCTGCGGCTGGGAGGTGTCCCCAGCCGTATCCGGCGAGCTAAGACGCCTTCGAGGCTGTTGACCAGCTTGGAGACGGCGACCCTGGGCGGATAGTGCACCAGGAGGTGGACGTGATCACGTTCGCCGTTGAACTCCTTCGGCTCCGCCTCGAAGTCCTCGCGCACCTTGCGCATGCTCTCTTCGCAGCGCGCCGGCATCTCGTCGTCGAACACCCCGCGCCGGTCCTCCGTCACGAAGACCAAGCGCGCATGCAGCGCCGAAACCACCTGTCGGCCACGCCCGCACTCCGCGCCTGCCAGGCTTTTGGCCGTTCCACCCCTCGATGAGACGAATCGTAGTAGCGTCATGGTTTATGCAGCTTCGCTACAACTACCGCGCCTACCCCGACGCCGCCCAGCGCCATGCGCTGGCGCGGGCGTTCGGGTGCGCCCGGGTGGTGTGGAACGACTGCCTGCGCGACCGTAAGGAAGCGCACGCGGCCGGGCTGCCGTACGTGACGTCGGCCGAGCTGTCCCGGCTGCGCATCACGCAGGCCAAGCGCACCGCGGAACGCGCCTGGCTCGCCGACGTCTCCGCGGTCGTCCTGCAGCAGTCCCTGCGGGACCTGGATGCCGCCTACCGGAACTTCTTCGACTCGCTCACCGGTAAGCGGCGGGGCCGCAAGGTGGCGCCGCCCCGCTACAAGTCGAAGAAGGACACCCGGCAGTCGATCCGCCTCAACACCAACGCCTTCTCCCTGCAGGAGAACGGTACGGTGTATGTGGCCAAGGTCGGCCACCTCAAGGTCACATGGTCACGCCGGCTTCCCACAGCGCCCACGTCCCTGACCGTCACCCGGGACAGCTGTGGCCGGTACTTCCTCAGCTTCGTCGTGGACACCGCACCGGGCATCCTGCCCGAGGCGGAGACCGAAGCCGGGATCGATCTCGGCCTGTCCGCGTTCGCCGTGCTGTCCGACGGGCGCAAGATCGTCTCCCTGAGGTTTCTGCGCCGGGCGGAGAAGAAGCTCAAGCGGCTTCAGCGGGAGCTGTCCCGCACGCAGAAAGGGTCGAAGAACCGGGCCAAGGCCCGCAGCAGGGTCGCACGCCAGCACGCCAGGGTGGCCGACCGGCGCCGGGACTTCCACCACCAGGCCTCCACTCAGATCATCCGCGACAACCAAGCGGTGTACGTGGAAGACCTCGCGGTGTCCGGTCTCGCACGCACCCGGCTCGCCAAGTCGGTGCACGACGCGGGATGGTCCGCGTTCGTCGGCATGCTGGAGTACAAGGCGGTCAAGCACGGCCGTACCTTCGCCAGGGTGGGCCGGGCTTTCCCGTCCTCCCAGGTCTGCTCGGCCTGCGGATTTCAGGACGGGCCGAAGCCTCTCCACGTCCGGCAGTGGACGTGCAGCCAGTGCGGCACGGTGCACGACCGCGACCACAACGCAGCCCGCAACGTCCTCTTCGAAGGACGCCGTATCGTCGCCGCCGGACGGGCGGAGACACCAAACGCCTGTGGAGCGCCGGTAAGACGGGCACCCGTGCCCGCGCAGCGCGGTGAAGCAGGAAGCCCCCGGAAGGGCCGGACGGCCCAGGCCGGAATCCCTGGACTTCAGGCCAGGGAGCACGTCAAGTTCGTCCCTCTACGACCGTTTCTACGGGTGTAGAGGCGCTGACGTCGCGTCGAAGGAGTAGCTCATGGCACACGTCGTACGAGCCGCCCTGGTCCAGGCCACCTGGACCGGCGACACGGAGTCCATGGTGGCGAAACACGAGGAGCACGCCCGCGAGGCGGCCCGGCAGGGTGCGAAGATCATCGGGTTCCAGGAGGTCTTCAACGCCCCCTACTTCTGCCAGGTCCAGGACGCCGAGCACTACCGCTGGGCCGAACCCGTGCCCGACGGGCCGACCGTCCGCCGGATGCGGGAACTGGCCCGCGAGACCGGCATGGTGATCGTCGTGCCGGTGTTCGAGGTCGAGCAGTCGGGGTTCTACTACAACACCGCGGCCGTGATCGACGCCGACGGCACCGTCCTCGGCAAGTACCGCAAGCACCACATCCCCCAGGTCAAGGGGTTCTGGGAGAAGTTCTACTTCAAGCCCGGCAACCTCGGCTGGCCCGTCTTCGACACCGCCGTCGGCAAGGTCGGCGTCTACATCTGCTACGACCGCCACTTCCCGGAGGGCTGGCGGCAACTCGGGCTGAACGGAGCCCAGTTGGTCTACAACCCGTCGGCCACGCACCGCGGCCTCTCGGCCCACCTCTGGCAGCTGGAGCAGCCGGCCGCGGCCGTCGCCAACGAGTACTTCGTCGCCGCGATCAACCGGGTGGGCCAGGAGGAGTACGGGGACAACGACTTCTACGGAACCTCGTACTTCGTCGACCCCCGCGGCCAGTTCGTCGGCGACGTCGCCGACGACAGCAAGGAGGAACTCGTGGTCCGGGACCTCGACTTCGACCTCATCGAGGACGTACGGCAGCAGTGGGCGTTCTACCGCGACCGCCGCCCCGACGCCTACGAGGGGCTGGTGCGGCCGTGACCGACGACCTGCTGGGCCGCCACCGCTCCGTGCTCCCCGACTGGCTCGCCCTCTACTACGAGGAGCCCATCGAGATCACCCACGGCGAGGGCCGCCACGTCTGGGACTCCGCGGGCAACCGGTACCTCGACTTCTTCGGCGGCATCCTCACCACCATGACCGCCCACGCCCTGCCCGAGGTGACGAAGGCGGTCGCCGAGCAGGCCGGGCGGATCATCCACTCCTCCACCCTCTACCTCGACCGGCAGATGGTCGAACTCGCCGAACGAGTAGCCCAGTTGAGCGGCATCCCGGACGCCCGGGTCTTCTTCACCACCTCCGGCACCGAGGCCAACGACACCGCCCTGCTGCTCGCCACCACCTACCGGCGCGGCAACTCGGTCCTGGCGATGCGCAACAGCTACCACGGCCGCTCCTTCAGCGCGGTCGGCGTCACCGGCAACCGGGGCTGGTCCCCGACCTCGCTGTCCCCGCTGCAGACCCTGTACGTGCACGGCGGCGTGCGCACCCGGGGCCCGTACGCCTCGCTCGGCGACGACGACTTCATCGCGGCCTGCGTCGACGACCTCAAGGACCTGCTCGGCCACACCCGCCCGCCCGCGGCGCTGATCGCCGAGCCGATCCAGGGCGTCGGCGGCTTCACCTCACCGCCCGACGGGCTGTACGCGGCGTTCCGCGAGGTGCTGAACGCACACGGCATCCTGTGGATCTCCGACGAGGTGCAGACCGGCTGGGGCCGCACCGGCGAGCACTTCTGGGGCTGGCAGGCCCACGCGCGCAGCGGCCCGCCCGACATCGTGACCTTCGCCAAGGGCATCGGCAACGGCATGTCCATCGGCGGTGTCATCGCCCGCGCCGAGATCATGAACTGCCTGGACGCCAACAGCATCTCGACGTTCGGCGGCACCCAGGTCACCATGGCGGCCGGCCTGGCCAACCTCACCTACCTGCTGGAGCACGACCTGCAGGGCAACGCCCGGCGGGTCGGCGGCATGCTCCTGGAACGCCTGCGGGCCGTCGCCGCCCAGGTGCCCGGGGTACGGGAGGTGCGCGGGCGCGGGCTGATGATCGGCGTCGAGCTGACGAAACCGGGCACCGACGAGGCCGACCCGCGGGCCGCCTCCGCCGTGCTGGAGGCCGCCCGCCGGGGCGGACTGCTCATCGGCAAGGGCGGCGGCCACAACACCAGCGCCCTGCGCATCGCCCCACCGCTCTCCCTCAACGTGGCGGAGGCCGAGGAGGGGGCCGCGATCCTCGAGCACGCGCTGCGGAGCGCACCGTAGCGACCCGCACCTCTCCACCACCGTCCAGCGGAGGGTCACCGCATGAGCCGTACCGTCATCCGTGGCGGCCTCGTCATCACCGCCTCCGACGAGATCCACGCCGACGTCCTGATCGAGGGCGGCCGCATCGCCGCCCTCGCCGCCTCCGGCACCCCGGCCGCCGCCGCGTTCACCGACGGCCGGGTCATCGACGCCACCGGCAAGTACGTCATCCCGGGCGGTGTCGACGCCCACACCCACATGGAGCTGCCGTTCGGCGGCACCTTCGCCTCCGACACCTTCGAGACCGGCACCCGGGCCGCCGCCTGGGGCGGCACCACCACCGTCGTCGACTTCGCGGTGCAGAGCCCCGGCCGCTCCCTGCGCGAAGGGCTGGACGCCTGGCACGCCAAGGCCGAGGGCAACTGCGCCGTCGACTACGGCTTCCACATGATCGTCTCCGACGTGAACCCGAAGACACTGAAGGAAATGGACCTTCTGGTGGAAGAAGGGATCACGTCATTCAAGAGTTTCATTCGGCCGCGTGACCAGGGGTTTTCTAGCGGAGTAGGCCGTGTGCCGTGCGAGATGGCGGCGTGAGGGGGCGGGTGGGCCGGGGCGTGGTCCCGGCCTGTGTCAGTGGTGGCGTGGTCGGCGGGTATGAAGGGATGGCTGGGAAATGACTCGGACTCTGATTACCGGTGGTCTTGTGATCACGGCCGCGGACGAGGTGCACGCGGATGTGCTGATCGAGCACGGCCGGGTGGTGGCGTTGGCGGCGCCGGGGACGCAGGAGTGGACGGCTGACCGTGTTATCGACGCGTCGCAGAAGTACGTGATCCCGGGCGGGGTCGACGCGCACACGCATATGGAGCTGCCGTTCGGTGGGACGTTCGCTTCGGACACGTTCGAGACGGGGACGCGGGCGGCGGCGTGGGGCGGGACGACGACGATCGTTGATTTCGCGGTGCAGTCAAAGGGCCGTTCGCTGCAGGCCGGCCTGGATGCCTGGCTGGAGAAGGCGGACGGGAAGTGCGCGATCGACTACGCGTTCCACATGATCATGTCGGACGTGAACGAGGCGACGCTCAAGGAGATGCCGAAGCTCATCGAGCATGGCATTTCCTCGTTCAAATTGTTTATGGCCTATCCGGGGGTCTTTTATTCGGATGACGGCCAGATCCTGCGGGCGATGCAGGTTGCTGGTGACACGGCCGGTCTGATCATGATGCACGCGGAGAACGGCATCGCGATCGACGTCCTGGTGGAGCAGGCCCTGGCCCGCGGCGAGACCGATCCGCGCCATCACGGGGAGGTCCGCAAGACGCTCCTTGAGGCGGAGGCGACCCACCGGGCGATCCAGCTCGCCCGGGTGGCCGGCGCGCCGCTCTACGTCGTCCACGTCTCGGCCCAGGAGGCGGTGGCGGAGCTGGCGGCGGCGAGGGACATGGGGCTGCCGGTGTTCGGCGAGACCTGCCCGCAGTACCTGTTCCTGTCGACGGACAATCTGGCGGAGCCGGACTTCGAGGGCGCCAAGTACGTGTGCTCGACGCCGCTGAGGCCGAAGGAGCATCAGGCGGCGCTGTGGCGGGGTCTGCGGACGAACGACCTCCAGGTGGTGTCGACGGATCACTGCCCGTTCTGCTTCGTGGGCCAGAAGGAGCTGGGCCGGGGCGACTTCTCGAAGATCCCCAATGGCCTGCCTGGCGTCGAGAACAGGATGGACCTGCTGCACCAGGCTGTCGTCGAAGGGCACATCTCACGCCGCCGCTGGATCGAGATCGCCTGTGCGACCCCGGCCCGGATGTTCGGCCTCTACCCGCAGAAGGGCACGATCGCGCCGGGCGCCGACGCCGACGTGGTGATCTACGACCCGCACGCCGAGCAGGTCATCTCCGCGAAGACACACCACATGAACGTCGACTACTCGGCGTACGAGGGCACACGCGTCACCGGCCGCGTCGAGACCGTCCTCTCGCGCGGCGAACCGGTCATCACCGAGCGGGAGTACACCGGACGCGCCGGACACGGCGTCTACACCCCGCGTTCCACCTGCCAGTACCTCTACTAGGAGCCAGGAGCGGTGCGCATGGACTTCGGACTCGTTCTGCAGACCGATCCGCCGGCCTCGCGGGTGGTCGACCTGATGCGGCGCGCGGAGCGCAACGGCTTCACACACGGCTGGACCTTCGACTCCGCAGTGCTGTGGCAGGAGCCGTTCGTGATCCACAGCCAGATCCTGGCCGGCACCACCGGGCTGAAGGTCGGCCCGATGGTCACCAACCCGGCCACCCGCACCTGGGAGGTCACCGCCTCCACCTTCGCCACCCTCAACGACATGTACGGCAACCGGACCGTCTGCGGCATCGGCCGCGGCGACTCCGCGATGCGGGTCGCCGGCCGCAGGCCCAACACCCTGGCCCGCCTGGGCGAGGCGATCGACGTCATCCGCGACCTCGCCGAGGGCCGGGAGGCGCTGGTCGACGGCAACCCGGTCCGCATCCCGTGGATCAAGAACGGCAGGCTGCCGGTCTGGATGGCCGCGTACGGCCCGAAGGCGCTGGCGCTCGCCGGCCAGAAGGCCGACGGCTTCATCCTCCAGCTCGCCGACCCCTTCCTCACCGAATGGATGGTCAAGGCGGTACGGAAGGCGGCCCAGGACTCCGGCCGGGACCCCGGCGCCCTCACGATCTGCGTCGCCGCGCCCGCATATGTCACGGCCGACGACTCGCCCGATGCCCTGGCGCACGCCCGGGACCAGTGCCGGTGGTTCGGCGGCATGGTCGGCAACCACGTCGCCGACCTCGTCGCCAAGTACGGCGAGCACTCCGCCATGGTCCCCGACGAGCTCACCACGTACATCAAGGACCGCCACGGCTACGACTACAGCCACCACGGCCGCGCCGACAACCCGTCCACCGACTTCGTCCCCGACGAGATCGTCGACCGCTTCTGCCTCCTCGGCCCCACCGAGGCCCACATCGACAAGCTCCGGCACCTCAAGGACCTGGGCGTCGACCAGTTCGCCGTCTACGACATGCACGACAACCGCGAAGCCACCATCGACGCCTACGGCACCGACATCATCCCCGCCCTTCGCTGACGAAGTTGTTAGGTCCAGGCGCCGATGCAGCTGAACGGCGGCCATCCACCTGTTCCCGATGACGTCGCACGTGGAGTGCGTGGCGGTCTTGGAGTCCGCATGAAGGAGCTCTGACCTGCTAGTTCGTCTCGAATACGAGTGTCCGTACGACCCGGCCGACCTCTTTCCATGGCTACATGATGTTAAGTCTCGCCGTATGCTCGGGATGGCATCCGACCTGCGGTTCGACCAGTGGCTGGCATGGTGCCGCGCATCGGATCGAGACTTTCGTGCGAACCACCGGTGGCCATCATGACGCTCGCCTGACGCTCGTACTGATGGCGCGTCAGGTATTCCTCGCACGCGGTCCGATCCGCGCCCACCCGGTCCGGCCCGCCTGTGCGGAAGACGTCGTCGGCGGGTCCGACTACTCAGTCGGTGGGGGTCGGAGGGGGCCGGTGTGGTGGCCTTCTCTGTAGGGCTCGGGCTGACCGGTGTTGCGCCGGGCTCGGCGGGCGTCAGGTCCAGTGCCGTTGCGGGGTGTCCGCGCCCGTGTCCGTTGTCTCCCGATTCGTCCATACCGGCCCAGCGGTCGATGCGGCCGCCGCCGTAGGTCTGGAGCTTCTTGAACACAACTTCCTCGGCGTCCGCCAACTGCTGGGAAGTCAGAGACGAGTCGGTATCCCTTCACCTACGGCGAGTTCGGTGCCCGACACCGTGTAACCACGGCTGGTCATGCCGAAAATCCAGCCCTCGGGCAGTTCGTAGGTGATGTCAGAGGGAGAGATGAACCGTTCCGGGTTCGATAGAGATCTCAGTCGTTGGTTGTGACCTGGGGTTTCGTGGTTGCGAGGTAGTGGTTGTTCTCGTATTCGACGGGCGGGACGTGGCCTATCTCGCCGTGGAGTCGGCGGTGGTTGTACCAGCCGACGTACTCGGCGGTGGCGAGCTCGACGTCGGACAGCGTCTTCCATGGCCGTCGGGGCTTGATCAGCTCGGTCTTGAACAGCCCGATCATGCTCTCCATCAGGGCATTGTCGTAGGCGTCGCCGACGGATCCGATCGAAGCGGCGATGCCGGCGGCATCCAGATGCTCAGCGAGCCGGAAACTCGTGTACGGCGACCCGGCGTCCGATTGATGAATCAACTCACCTGGCCGAATCGGGTGTTGGTCGCGGTCGCGTTGCCAGAGCGCCATCTCCAGGGTATCCAGCACGAAGACCGTTTCCCTCACGGTGGCTGCGGACCAGCCGACGATCCGGCGGGAGAAGGTGTCCACGACGAAGGCGACGTAGACGACACCGGCCCAGGTTTTCACGTGGGTGAAGTCCGCGACCCAGCAGCGGTTCGGGGCGCCGGCGACAACGTCGCGGTCCAGAAGGTCCGGGGCCCGCTCGACCTGCCCGCCGGGCATCGTGGTGATCACGCGTTTGCCACGGACCGCTCCGGCGATGCCGAGCTCGTGCATCAGGCGTTCGACGGTGCAGCGGGCCACACGGTGGCCCTGCCGGTTCAGCTCACCTCCCACACCGAGGCTTACAGGCAGCCCTTGATGTAGATGGATAACGATGTGACGGTTCGCTGGATTCGGCCACCCACTACATCAGCGAGCGGGCCGAGCGGATCATGCGTGAGCGCGGCATCGTCGACGCCACCCGACGCCGCCACCGGTCGCTGACCAAGCCCGACGCCACCGCCGCACCGGCACCGGACCTGACCATCCACGGTCGCCCGCAGTCCTTGCCCGTCGGAGAGTGGGCCGTGCCGCGTGCCGGAACCTTTTCCTTCCCTCCGGATCGGGACGCGCCGATGGTGGGCCCACACCCTGCGCCAGGACCCGCCCCGCCGAGATCCGCACACGCGGCCGAAAGGAATCAGCAATGCTCCATTCCCTCGCCTACCTCGGCATCTCCTCCCCGGCAGTCGACGAATGGCCTACCTTCGCCACGGAGGTGCTCGGATGCATGCTGGCCGAGCCGGGCCCGGACGGCGCCGTGCGGCTGCGCGTCGACGACGCGCTGTGGCGCATCCAGATCCACCCGGGAGAGGTCGACGCGGTCGACTACTTCGGCTGGGCCGTCACCGACGAGGCCAGCCTCGACGAGCTCCAGGGCCGCCTCGAGGCGGAGGGGGTCGAGGTGCACGAGGGTGACGCCGAGCTGGCGGCTGCTCGTGCCGTCAACCGAATCCGCTGGTTCGTGGACCCGTGGGGATACCGTCACGAGCTGATCTGGGGCCAGATCATCCGGCCCTCGTCGTTCCGCCCCGGTCGTGCCATCAGCCGGTTCATCACCGGCCAGCAGGGCCTGGGACACGTGGTGGTCGGTATGCCCGACCTCGAGCGTGCCCATGACTTCTTCACGCGGGTCCTCGGCTTCGAGCTGTCCGACAAGATCATCACCGACAAGCTCGAGGCGCACTTCTACCACGTCAACGGCCGTCACCACTCCCTGGCGCTGGGTCGCCTGCCGGAGGGCGTGGTGGGCTTCAACCACCTCATGCTCCAGCTGGAGGCCATCGACGACGTCGGGCGTGGTTACGACCTCTGCCTCGAGCGCGGTGTGCCGATCTCGAAGGTGCTCGGGCGCCACGCCAACGACCGGATGGTGTCGTTCTACCTGACCACGCCGTCCGCCTTCAACATCGAGTACGGCTACGGCGGCGTCGAGATCGACGAGGACTGGACCCCCAAGACCTTCGACAAGAGCAGCATCTGGGGTCACACCGTCCACGAGGACAACCCCAAGCCGTCCCCCGGCATCGTCCGACGCCTCGGCTGAACCGTTGGAAGGACTTGTGCCGGACCGCGGAACAACTGGGTTGTCGTGACTCTGATCACTGGACGACGGTTGCTCTGACGAACACACGCGATGGGAAGTCAACGATGGCACTGACCGAAGAGGGAATCGTCCACGTCCCGGGCATGCTCAGCCGGTGGGTCCGCCTCTCCACGGGCGCGAAGGTCCACTACATGACCTCCGGCGAGACCGGGCCGGCAGTGGTCCTCCTCCACGGCGGGATCAACGGCTCGTCCGGAACGGCCGGCTGGCGCTTCATGGCCCCCTACCTCGGGGCGTGCGGCTTCCGGGTCTACGCCCCCGACCTGCCGTCCTACGGACTCACCGAGGACCCGACCAACCACTACGGGTACGGCCTGGGCGGTCATGTCGACTTCGTGCACGACTTCGTGCGGCAGGTGGGCGTGGACGAGTTCCACCTGGCAGGCAACTCGATGGGCTGCAGCATCACCGCCCAGTACGTGGTGACCCACCCCGAGCAGGTCCTCAGCTTCGCGTTGATCGCCGGCCGCATCGGTGACCTCGTCTCGCTCGAGGACATCCGCCGAGCGGACGGACGTGGGCCGAAGGAGCTGCCGCACGTTGCCTTCGACGGCACCGAGGAGAGCATGCGGGCGGTGCTCACGAGCATCACGTACGACCCCTCCAAGGTCACCGACGACGTGGTTGCCATGCGCACTCTCGCGGCCGGCAAGCACGCCGACACCTACGCGAAGAACCTTGCCCGCGTGTTCGGTCCGCAGGACGGCAGCAGCGACCCCAACGAGCTCGCCCGCCTGACCACGCGCGGACGTCTCGACAAGGTCACCATCCCGGGCATCTACCTGTACGGCCGCCAGGACGTGGTGTTCCGCGTCGAGGCGGGCTACCTGCAGGAAGACGCACTCCCCAACGTCCAGTTCTTCTACCCCGACGAGACCGGGCACCAGGGTCAGACCGACCAGCCCGACCTCTTCAACCAGGTCTTCCTCGAGTTCTTCCGTGACGGACGTGTCTCGTGGAAGACGAGTGTGCGCGCCGGGATCTCGGACCGGCGTCCGCCCATTCCTTCCCTCGTCGAGACTCCCGCCGGCTCCGCCGCCGAGTAGAGCCCGAACCAGATCCCACCTCCAGGAGGAACTTCACCATGACCAGCACCGAGGCGAGCGCCACCGAACCGCCGCTCGTGCAGCGCGCTCGCAGGCTCTACCCTTCCATCGCAGAACGGGCGGCGGACGTCGAGAAGCAGCGCTACGTCCACCCGGACAGCATCGACGAGATGATCGACGCGGGCCTGACCCGCGGTCTCCAGTCGGCTGCGTACGGCGGCGCCGAGGCCAACCCGGCCGAGTTCTACCAGGCGGTCTCCGAGATCGCGAAGGCGTGCACGTCCACCGGGTGGATCCTGATGGTGCTCGGTGTCCACACCTGGGAGATGGCGCACATGTCCAAGGAGCTCAACGACGAGCTCTTCGGTGACGACCCCACCACTCTGATCTCGTCGTCCTACAACATGCAGGGCAACGTGGCCACCAAGGTCCCCGGCGGCTACCGTCTCACCGGCTCGTGGAAGTCGTCGAGCGGGATCCTCCACTCCTCGTGGGTGGCCCTGGGCGCCAACGTCGAGGGCGAGCCGGCACCGTACAACTTCGTCATCCCCGTCAAGGACGTCAAGAGCATCGACGACTGGCACGTACTCGGCCTCGCCGGGACCGGCAGCCGCAGCGTGGTGGTCGAGGACGTGTTCATCCCCGAGCACCGGGCGATCGACCGCGACGTCCTGCGCAGCGGCTTCGGGCCCGGGCTCAAGCACACCGACGCGCCCCTGTACCGGGTGCCCCAGTCGCTGATCTACACCTCGGTGTCCTCGGCTCCCGCGCTCGGTGCCGGGTGGCGGTTCTACGAGGAGTTCAAGACGGCCTACGGCGTCTCCAAGACCGTCAGCCGGTCCCTCGGCGACGACCGCCTGATGCTGACCCGCCTGGCGGAGGCGCGTGGCAACCTGTCGGTCGCGGGCACCGTGCCGCGCATCCGTCTGCAGGAGGCGTACGACGCCGCGTGCGAGGGGCGCGAGCAGAGCGACCTGCAGGTGGCGCAGGCGATGTACGACATCTCCCGCAACGGCAAGCTCATCTTCGACATCGCCGCCTCGCTGTTCCCGACGTTGCGACCCAACGCGGTGTACAGCTCCAACATCATGCAGCGCCTCTACCGCGACATCCTGGTGGCGCGCAGCCACGGCACCGCCAACATCGACGAGCGCGGCCAAGCCATGGCCATGGTCGACCTGGGTCTGCCCGGCGAGCACACCATGTTCCTGCCGCCCGAGCGTCGTGCTGCCGCGTGCGAGCGCGCCGAGAAGCTGGGGTACCTGTGAGTACCGTCGCGGCTCACAAGGCAGTGAGCAACGCCCCCGACCCGCGGGCGTTCAGGAACGTCATGGGTCACTTCCCCACCGGCGTGGTGGTGGTGACCGGCATCGCCTCCGACGGCCGGCCCGCCGGCATGGTGATCGGGTCGTTCACCTCGGTGTCGCTGGAGCCCCCGGTGGTGGCGTACCTGCCGTCGAAGAGCTCGAAGAGCTACGTGCGCCTCAGCGAGGCGGAGGTCTTCTGCGTCAATGTGCTCAGCGCCGACCAGGAGCACCTGTGCCGCCAGTTCGCGAAGAGCGACGACGAGAAGTTCGAGGGGCTCGACTGGACCCCTTCGCCGGCAGGGGCCCCGATCCTGCCCGGTGCCGTCGCGTGGATCGAGTGCCGACAGCGGGAGACCCTCGACGTCGGCGACCACTACATCGTCCTGGGCGACACCACCGCCCTGGGCGTGCAGAACCCGGACCTTCCGCTCCTGTTCTTCCAGGGTGGCTACGGGAGCTTCAGCCACGGCTCGCTCCTGATGCCCGGCGGTCCGTCGTTCATCCGTTCGGTGCGGCTCGCAGAGACCCTGCGAGCCCGCATCGAGGACGTGGCCCACGACCTGGGCGCCCAGTGCGACGTGCTGGTCCGCGACGGCGGGGAGGGAGTGCTGGTGGCCAGCGCCAACCAGGCGCTGGGCCGGGTGGGATCCCTCCTGGGTGCCCGGATCCCGATAGTGGCGCCGCTGCAGCCCCTGTTCGTCACCGGCAACTGTGCCGTTCCCGAGGACGCCTGGTTCTCCCTGGGCCGTCTCGACGAGGAGCTCCGGCGCTCGGCCGAGGCGCAGCTGGAGCGCGTGCGCGAGCGCGGCTGGTCGCTCGTGCTGAAGGGCGGCACGTGCGAGGCCGAGATGGACCACGCGATGCAGCGGTTCGCCGACAGCCCCCGCACCCCCACCGGGGACCGCGAGTTCGTCGAGAGCATGGGCCGGATGTCGTCGGTGCGCGAGCCGGAGAAGATCGACCTGGATGCCCGGTACGACGTGCTGTACCTCGCGGTGCCGGTCGTCGACGTGCACGGTGAGGTGGTCCTGACGCTCAAGCTGAGCCAGCTGCCCGAGCAGGCCGAGGGCCGCGAGATTCTGCGGTGGGTCTCCCGCCTGCAGGACGCCGCCCGCGAGTGCGCCGAGGACGCAGCACTCTGGGCCTGACCGACCGCCACAACCGCGAGGTCCCCGTGCCGAGCCGATGCTCGGGACGGGGACCTCGTCGCATACGGGGGCAGCGCCCCGAGGGGGTCAGTCGGTCAGCAGGAAGTCCGACACCAGCCGCTCGAACCGGGCAGCACGCTCGAACGGCACCCACAGACCGGCGCCCGAGTAGATGTGCAGCTCGCTGTCCGGGATGCGGTTGAGCAGGAAGAGCCCGTTGTCGTAGCCCTTCACGCGGTTGTCGCGGCCCCACACGATCAGGGTGCGGGCCCGGATCGAGGGGGCCTCCTGCCACACCGCGTCGCTGGGGTGGGGGCGCCCGCGGTGCCGGGAGCCCTCGAGGGCCTGGGGGGTGATGCTGTTCTGGTGGCGGGCCTCGACGAGCTCGTCGGTGACCAGGGCGGGGTCGCTCACCGTGAGGGCGAGGTAGTGGCGCATTTTCTCGAGCGAGGGGCCCGTCCCGGAGTAGTACTCACGGATCGCCCGTTCGCCCTCGGTGGGGGAGGCGTCGAAGAGGGAGAGGCCGCCGGCCGAGCTCACGAGGACCAGCCGTGCCACCCGGTCGGGGTGGTCGATGGCCATGCGCATCGCCACCGCGCCGCCCGTGGCCAGGGCCACCACGTGGACCGGACCGCTGATCCCCAGCTCGTCCAGGAGCCCGACGAAGAGGTTCGCGTGCGCGCGGTGCTTGCCGTCGGAAGCCTCGACCCAGTCGGACTCGCCGAAGCCGGGCAGGTCGACCACGAGCACGCGGAAGCCACGGGCCCACGTGGCGACGTTCTGGCCGAAGTTCGCCCAGCCGGTCGCGCCGGGCGCGCCCCCGTGGATGCACAGCAGGGTCGGCCCGGACCCGGCCTCGTGGACGTGGACGACGGTGCCGTCCACCTGAACGTGGCGGCTGGTGGCCCCGGTCTCGGTGGGGAGTGGAGGCGTCATGAGAGCCCTTTCGTGAGGCGTGTGAGGCAGGAGCGCTCGCTCCGAGGGTCTGAACCGGCATCATCGCCCCCGAGCCGGAGACGGTGTTCCGTCAGCGTTCCGGTATGCGGCACATCAACCTTTCGGCTGTGACTGCGGACGCGGAGAGTGATCCCACACACGTCGTTCGACACGTCGACGACCAGCGCACATGCACACCAAAAGGAGTCCCACGATGTCAGCAACCGCTGCCCGCCCCCAGGCGGATCGTCCGACACTGGTGGAGCGGGCCCGGCTGTTGGTGCCCGGCATCGCTGAGCGGGCGTCAGAGACCGAGAAGATGCGTCACGTGCACGAGGACAGCCTCAAGGACCTCGCCGACTCCGGTCTCGCACGGGCGCTGCAGGCCAAGGTGTACGGCGGCGAGGAGGCGAACCCCGCGGAGTTCTTCCTCGCGGCCACGGAGATCAGCAAGGCCTGCGCGTCGACCGGGTGGATCATGATGCTCCTGGGCGTGCACTCCTGGGAGCTGGCCCACATGTCGAAGGAGCTCAACGACGAGATCTTCGGGGCGGACCCCGAGGCCCTGATCTCCTCGTCCTATAACATGCAGGGCAACAAGGCGACCCGTGTCGAGGGCGGGTTCCGGCTGTCGGGAACCTGGCGCTCCTCCAGCGGCATCCACCACGCCAAGTGGGTCGTGGTCGGCGCGGACGTGCCCGGCGAGGTCGTCCCCTACAACTTCTTCTTCCCGATCGAGGACGCCAAGGTCGTCGACGACTGGTACACCCTGGGTCTCAACGGCACCGGCAGCCGCACGGTGGTCGTGGACGACATCTTCATCCCGGAGCACCGCGCCATCGACCGCGGCATCCTGTACGGCGGTTTCGGGCCCGGACTGCGGGAGTTCACCGCGCCGCTCTACCGCCTGCCCCACGCCCACATCTACACGATGGTCTCGGCCGCCCCCGCTCTCGGAACCGGTTGGCGGTTCCTGGAGGAGTTCAAGTCCGCGTATGGCGTTTCCAAGACGGTCTCGCGCTCGCTCGAGGGCGACCGGCTGATGCTCGTCCGCCTGGCCGAGGCCCGCGGCGCCCTCTCCGCCGCGCAGACCGTCACCGTGGCCCGGCTGCAGGAGGCCTACGACGCCGCCTGCCGTGGCGAGGAGCTCAGCACGCTCGAGATCGCCCAGGCGATGTACGACATCGCACAGAACGGCAAGGCCGGCATGTCGGTGGTGAGCAGCCTCTTCCCGGCCCTGCGTCCCAACGCGGTGTACAGCTCCAACATCATGCAGCGCCTTTACCGCGACCTCATCGTGGCGCGCGAGCACGGCACCTCCAACGGCGATGCCCAGGCAGAGCCCCTGGCGATGATCGACCTGGGTCTCGCCGGCGGCCACCTGCTGTTCCCGCCGGCCGACCAGCGTGAGGCCGCACGACTGCGTGCCCAGGCCAAGTGCTACATCTGAGCCGCTCGTACCCCCGCGCTCTACGCTGCATCAACCTATTGAGGTCAGCGGACCGATTCGAAGGAAGTCCATAGGTGTCGATCATGGGTTCAGCGCGAGACGCAATGACGGACAAGGATGCGAACGAGGACGCGGCTTCACCCCGCGCCCTGGAAGCCGAGGACTTCCTCGAGGTGACGTCGCAGGTGCCTTCGGGCGCGTGCGTCATGGCGGCGTGGAACCGGCAGCAGGAGCCGGTCGGCACCCTGCTCACCGGTTTCACCCCGGTGTCGCAGGCGCCCCCGTCGCTGGTTCTCGTGGTGCTGAAGGATGCTCCGGGCGTCGAGGACGTCCGGAGGAGCGGACGGTGCTCGGTGGCAGTGCTCTCCGAGGACCAGGACGCGCTGCTGCGGGCGCTGTCGCTTCCCGGCGGCCTGGGCTCGGTGGAGTGGCGGGTCACGCCGCAGGGATCCCCGGTCCTGGACGGCGTGGCGGGCTGGCTCGACTGCCGCGTCCTGCAGACGCACGAGACCTCGGACACCGTGGTCGTGGTGGCCGAGGCCATCGACGCCGGCCTCGCGGAGAACCGGCGGCCGATGCTGCGCTACCAGGGCGGGTTCGGCCAGTTCGTTCCCGGTCGCCTGTCGTCGCTGGAGTCCGTGGGGGCTGCGGCGGCACAGCGGGTGGTCGAACTGGCCCGCGAGCCGATCGAGGTGTTGGCGCGGGACCTCGGTGTCGAGTGCAGCGTGATCACCTACGAGGAGGATCATGCCGTGGCCGTGGCCGTGGCCAACCACTCGTCCTCCGCACGTCGTACCCGGCTGGGCTCCCGCATCCCGGTGGTGCCGCCCCTGGGCATCCACTTCGCCGCGAACCCCGGTTCGGGGATCAGCGAGGACGAGTGGCTCGCGAAGCTCGGTGACGCCGACGCGCCGGAGGTCGACCTCGTACGCGCCCAACTGGCCCGGGTGCGTGAACGCGGTTGGTCGATCACCCTCAGCGGTCCCCTCAGCGTTCCCGAGCTCGACGAGCTCGTGGGTGCCTACAGCGAGTCCTCCGACATCCCGGAGCACACCTCGGCGCTCGTCGACGCCATCCGCTCGATGGCGGCGTACCACGAGCCCGAGGAGATCCTCTCCGACGAGGTCTACGACGTCATCGCCATGAGCGTCCCGGTGCGCTCGCCCAGTGGAGCGGCCCTCGCCGTGCTGAGGCTTCTCGGCCTGCCGCCCCAGGTCACCGGATCGGAGGTCCTCCTCTGGCTCTCGATGCTCCTCGACACCGCACGCTCGGTCGAGGCGCTGCTGGAGCCCCGACCCATCACCTCCCGACAGGCTCTCACCTAGGAGAAACATGCTCAGCTCGCTGGCCTATCTCGGATTCCGCTCCCCGAACTCCGACCAGTGGCGCACCTTCGCCCCCGACATCCTCGGCTGCATGCTGGGGGAGGACGGCGAGGACGGCAGCGTCCGTGTACGGATCGACGACGCCGAGTGGCGCATCCAGATCCACCCCGGGGAGACCGACGAGGTGGCCTACTTCGGTTGGGCCGTGAGCGAAGAGGGCATGCTGCCCGCCTTCGCCGAGCGTTTGAGGGCCGCCGGCCTCACCGTGCACACCGGTGACCGCGGGCTGGCCGAGAAGCGCTCGGTCGACCAGCTGATCTGGTTCGAGGACCCCTGGGCCTTCCGTCACGAGGTCGTCTGGGGCCAGGTCGTGGAGCCCAGCTCCTTCCGTCCCGGACGACCGGTGAGCGGGTTCGTGACCGGCAAGCAGGGCCTGGGCCACGCTGTGCTGCTTCTGCCCGACGTCGAGGCCGGGCACGCCTTCTTCACCGAGGTGATGGGCTTCCGGCTCTCCGACAAGATCGCCCGTCCCGACGGCACCCAGTCGCACTTCTACCACTGCAACGGGCGGCACCACTCGCTGGCGCTGGCCCAGGTCCCCGGCGCCGTCGGCCTGAACCACATAATGCTGCAGCTGCACAACATCGACGACGTCGGCACGGCACTGGACCTGTGCCGTGCCAGGGGCGTGCCCCTGCGCAAGGAGCTGGGCCGGCACACCAACGACCAGATGATCTCCTTCTACCTGACCACGCCCTCGTCGTTCCACCTCGAGTACGGCTTCGGAGCCCTCGATGTCGACGACGACTGGGTGCCGGCCACATACCGCCGGGCCAGCACGTGGGGCCACAAGATGACCGACGACCCCGCGGGGCGGACGCCGGGAATCCTGCGTCGCACCGAAGCCGTCGGGGCCTGAGCGGGAAGGACATCCCAATCGTGTTGTCAAGCCGCAGCCGTGACGGAAGGTGAAGCGTGACAGCACGCTCCGTCACGGGTCATGGCTCACAGGACGTTGAGGTGTCGGCGTGCGAGAGCGAGCAGGGCCTACTTGCACCCTTTCCCCTCACTCCGCTTGCGCCGGTAGTACGCCTTGGAGGCCGGGCACGCCGGCAGGCTGGCCATCGCCGAGAGGTATACGGCCCGCAGCGGCCCGCGGTGATAGCGGCGGGGTCTGCGCAGGTCGCCGCTGACGCGGCCGGAGTCACGAGGTTGCGGAGCCGGGCCAGCGAACCCGGCCAGGCGGTCAGCGCTGCCGAAGGCGTCCATGTCTTTGCCGGTCGTGGCGATGAACTCGGCCCCGAGTTCGGGACCCGTCCCGGGCAGGCTGAGGATCACCTCGGCGTGCGGATGCTCGCGAAACCCGGCCTCGATGAGGGCGTCAGGTTCGGCGATCTCCTCGTCGAGGGTCATCACCCCCTTCGCGAGACGGGCCATCATCGCGGCGGCCGGCGTCTCGCCGGGCAGCGCGGTCATCTGAGCCTGGGCAGCTTCCACGGCCATCCTTGCGATGGCGGCGGCACTGCGGACCTTGCGATTTTTCAGCCAAGTCTCGATCCGCTTGATGCCCGCGCTGCGGATCGCGGCTGGAGCCTGGTAGCCCGTCAGCAGCGCGCCGCGCCCCTTCTTCATGAGGCCTACCGAACGCTCCAACGCCGGGAAGATCTCAAGGAGTTGTGCCCTGAGGCGGTTGATCTGCCGAGTGCGGTCGAAGACGACGTCCAGGCGCCGGGTGGTCAGCGTGCGCAGATCGACAGGCAACTCGTCCCCGGGCCGCAACATCCCCAGATCGCGGCGGACACGAGCCTGGTCCGCGATGACGAAGGCATCGCGCTCGTCCGGCTTTCCCTCACCTCGATAAGACGCCGAGGCCCGGTGCACGGCAAGACCGGTGAGGTAGGTCATGGGCTGGCCATGCGACAGCAGCAATCCGATCAGCAGGGCAGCGCCGCCGCGGTTGAGGTCGACCGCCCACAGCGCGTCGGTGGATATCGCCAGGACATCACCGATCAGCCCCAGCAGCTCGGACTCGTCGTTCAGTACGCATCGGGACAGCAGTCGTTCGCCGTCTCCGTTGATCACCATCGCATGGTGGTGCGTCTTGCCGATGTCCACTCCGGCCCAGATCTCGGGCACGGTCGCTTCCGCGAGTTCGTCGTTGCGGCAACCCAGCAGACGAACTCGCCGACGTTGTCCTATGCAGCGATCGAGTCGCTTCTCCCCATTGGCGGTCGAGTCGTCGCGGGGCCCGGGGTGGCCATGTCCTTCAAGCCATCCAGCGGCTCAGCCATGACAGCCATACCCCGGCCCCTGGGCCTCGCCGATCGTACGAGTGACCAGTTCAGGCCCACATCAATAGACAGGACGGCCCATGACCAGCACCGACACCCTGACCGAGCAGAGCACGAGCCGCACCCTCCGGACGCCCTCGTGGCGGCTCCACTACAACGAGGCCGGCAAGGGCCACCCGGTGGTGCTGCTGCACGGCAGCGGCCCCGGGGCCACGGGGTGGAGCAACTTCGCTCCCAACATCCCGGCGCTGGCCGAGCACTTCCGCGTGATCGCGCTCGACGCCCCCGGATGGGGTGCCTCCGACCCGGGACTGCCCGCCACGTACGACCACCCCAACGCCGTGCTGGAGCTGCTCGACGCGCTGGGGATCGAGCGTGCCGCCCTGGTGGGCAACTCCATGGGCGGGTCGACGGCAGTGACGTTCGCGGCGCGTTATCCGGAGCGCGTGAGCCACCTGGCCACCATGGGCGTGGTGGCGCTGACGGAGTTCCCCACCGTCTACGGAGCCAGCGACGGGCCCTCGGAGGGCCTCAAGCTGCTCTTCGAGACCTACCGCCGGCCAACCCTCGAGAACATGCGTCGACTCGTCGACGTCATGACGTACGGCCAAGTGGAGGACGCGGAGCAGCTGGCCCAGGAGCGGCTGGACAACGCGCTGGCCCACCCGAAGCACCTCGCCAACTTCGTCGAGGGCCTGGCGACGGGCGGACCCGTGCAGACGCGGGCTGCGCTCAAGGACGTGACTGCGATCTCCGCGCCCGCGCTGCTGATCCACGGCCGTGACGACCGGGTGGTCAGCCACGAGCACTCGCTCCGCCTGCTGCCGGTGCTCCAGGACGCCCGCCTGGTGCTGCTCAACAAATGCGGGCACTGGGCCCAGCTGGAGCACGCGGACAGGTTCAACCGGTTGTTGGTGGACTTCATCACGCGCGATTGAGCCGTTCGTCCTCTCCAGGCTCGCAGAGCCTGGAGAGGACGTCAGGACCCGGTGCGGTTCCTGGCCACCGCCGGCATCTGTCGGTGTCCGGGTCTGGTGGGCGACTCGCCGAGCCATCACCTCAGCTGAGCGGCTCCGGTGTGAGGAAATCCACAGCCTCTTGGGAATCGTTCCGCGGTGCGGAACACTTTGGTTCCGGTGCAGTAACCGTCGTCACACGATTCGGGTGTTCATTCTGCCGTCATCAACGGCAAGACCGGAGGAACGACAATGATGCAGATTCGACGTGCTGCCCGAGGGCGTGCCGGCTTCGTGGCGATTGTGGCCGCCGCCAGCCTGGCCCTGACCAGCTGCGGACTCGGCGAGCCCGACAGCCTTTCAGCAGAGGACCGTGAAGAGGCCGAGACCGGTGTCGCCGAGGCTGCCGCGGCCATCAAGGCCGCCGCGGAGCCGGTCTCCCAGTGGCCAACGGTTCCCAAGATCGCCGACCCCATTTCCCTGAAGGGCAAGAAGTTCTACTTCGTGCCGATCGGTGAATCGGTTCCCGCCATCCGCTCCATCGGCGTCGGCGTCACCGACGCGCTGGAGCAAATGGGCGCCGAGGTACGCACCTGCGACGGCAAGTTCAACCCCACGGAGGTGGCGACGTGCCTGAAGGCGGCCGCCGACCAGGACGTCGACGGCATCATCAGCTACAGCATCGAGTACGCGCAGCTGCGCAACACCTTCGACAGCGTGGCCAAGACCGGCGTACCCCTGCTGGTCTCGATGGGCGGCAAGCCCGGGGACTTCGCCAAGGCCGACAACATGGCCTTCTTCGACACCTCCCCGCGCCTGAAGAAGATCTACACCACCCTCGCCGACGTGGCCGTGTCCCAGGAGGGGGCGGGCACCCACGCCCTCTGGCTGAAGGTCACCGACAACGCCACCACCGTGGCGAACCTGGACGCCGCGGCGGAGCGCTTCAAGGAGCGTTGCCCGTCGTGCACCCTGACCGAGGTCGAGTTCGGCAGCGCCACCCTGGACAAGCTCCCCAGCGCGGTCTCCGCGGCGCTGGTCGCCAACCCGGACATCAACGTCGTCGTCCAGCCCGTCGACGGCTACGTGCCCCAGACCCTGACCGGCGTCAACGCCGCCGGCTTCGGTAAGAAGGTCAAGGTCGTCTCGGCCCTCGGCGACCTCGATGGTCTCAAGCGCGTCCAGTCCGGCCAGCAGGCCGGCGACGTCGGCTCCGCCGTCACCTACGACGCCTGGCAGGTCGCGAACGCCTTCGTCCGTCTCCTCAACGGTGAGCAGCCCGAAACCTACGACTCCCCGGTGCGCGTGTTCACCAAGGAGAACACCAAGGACCTGGAACTCACCAGCGCCGCCTACGGCACGCCGACCTGGTATGGCGACGATTCCTTCAAGAAGCAGTTCCTTGAGGCTTGGGGTGCCCGGTGACCATGACTGAGGCCAGGTTGCAGGCGACCAACGTCTGCAAGACGTTCGGCCACTCCAAGGTCCTCAAGGGCGTGGAGTTGGACGTCCGTCCCGGAGAGCTCCACGCTCTGGTGGGGCAGAACGGTTCCGGCAAGTCGACGTTGGTCAAGATCCTCACGGGGTACCACCAGCCTGACCCAGGCATGACGCTCACCGTGGACGGGAACCCCCAGCGGGTTCCCGTCCGGTGGGCGGAGCTTCAGCAGGCAGGGGTGTCCGTGGTCCACCAGGATCTCGGGATCCTGGACCACCTCACCGTCGCCGAGAACATCGGCGTCGGACGATTCACCCGATCGAAGTACCTGCGCCGCATCGACTGGCGCCAGCAGGAAGCGGTGGCGCGCTCGGTGCTGGGGCGTCTCGACGTCCCCGTGGACGTCCGGACCCCGGTCGGTCGTCTGAGCGCCACGCGACGGGCCGAGGTGGGGATCGCCCGTGCGATGCGGGACCTGCAACCTGGCACTGGGCTGATCATCCTGGACGAGGCGACGCGAGCCCTGCCGCGCGAGGAACTGAGGAAGTTCCACGAGTTGCTCAGGCGTGTGGTCGACTCGGGCACGTCGGTACTGATGATCAGCCACAACCTCCACGAGGTCATCGACCACTCCGACCGGGTCACGGTGCTCCGGGACGGGTCCCTGGCTGCTGCGGGACGCGAGACCCGCGACCTCAGCGAGCGCGACATCGCACGGTTGATGCTGGGCCAGCACGTACCCGAGGCCGAGGCCAGGGAGCCGCACGTACCGTCGGGGAAGGTGGCCTTGGAGGTCCAAAGCCTCACGACCCCATCGATCACGAATCTCGACTTCACTGTCGAGGCCGGCGAGGTGGTCGGCCTGACGGGTCTGCCCGGCTCCGGGTTCGAGCATGTCCCGTACGTACTGGGCGGCTCCACCAAGGCCGTGGCGGGGCGAGTCGTCACCGGCGGTTCTGTCCTCGACGCGGCACGGATGAGTGTGTCCGGAAGCCGGCGGGCCGGGATTGCCCTGGTGCCCGAGCGACGCGACCGCGACGGTCTGGCTCTTGAGATGAGCATCCGCGACAACCTTGCGCTGCCCAACCTGGTCTCCCGCGGTCGCCGTTGGTGGGTGTCGCGCGAGTGGCAGGACGAGCTGGCCGACCAGGCCATCACCTCGTTCGGCATCCGGACGCCGTCGGCTCGGACCACCGTCAAGGAACTGAGTGGTGGCAATCAGCAGAAGGTGCTGTTCGCCAAGTGGATGTCGGTGGGGCCGAAGGTCCTCGTTCTCCACGAGCCGACCCAAGCCGTCGATGTCGGCGCGCGGGCGGAGATCCTGCGCGCCGTCAGGGCCGCTGCGTCCGAGGGTATCGGGGTGCTGCTGGTGAGCATCGAACCCACCGATCTGGCCGAGGTGTGCGACCGAATCCTGGTGCACCGGAACGGCGGTCTGACCGCGCTCGGCCGCAGCACGCCCGATGAGGTGCTCGACGCCATCTATTCCACCCAACTGACCGGCCGCCGATAGCAGTCAAGGGAGAGTCATGAACCACAAGACCGATCGCCTCGAAGCCGAGCGCCTTGACGGTGCCCGTGACATCGCCGCTGAGTCAGGTGAGGCTGCTCAGGTGCGGGCGGAGGCGGGTGACGAGTCCCCCGCGACCAAGGCGCAGTCCGCGCCGTCCTGGGTCGGAGAGTTTCTGAGCCGTTACGCCCTGATTCTGGGCTGGTTCGTGATGGCGGGCATCTACCTCGTGCTGATGCCCACCAAGTTCGGCTCGGTGGGCACCGTAACATCGATCTTCGGGTCGCAGCAGACGCTGGTGTTCCTGGCCATGGCCGCGCTCGTGACTCTGGCGGTCGGAGAGTTCGACCTCTCCATCGCCTTCGTCATGGGCATCACTGCCACGTTGATCCCGGTGGTCACGAATCAGACCGGCAGAATCTGGGTCGGCGTACTGGTGGGCCTGGCGGCAGCCGCATTCTGCGGAGCGGTCAACGCGTTCTTCGCCGTGTACCTGGGAGTGTCCTCGATCGTCGTCACCCTGGGCACCGGGACGTTGATCGGTGGCCTCAGCCATATGTTCTCGCACGGGACGATCGTCACCGTCTTCGAGCCGGCCTTCTCCAACCTCGCCCTCACGCCGGTGTTCGGGATGCCCATCTCGTTCTACTACGGCATCGCCTTCGTGGCCTTCCTGGCTTACGTCTACGCCTACACCCCGCTGGGGCGTCACATGTTGTTCGTGGGCTCCAGCAAGGAGGTGGCGCGCCTGGCCGGCATCCGGGTCGAGTGGATCCGGGCAGGCTCCTACGTCGCAGGCGGACTGCTGGCCGGTGTTGCCGGCATGCTCCTGGTCGCCACGCAGGGCGGATTCGACCCCGCCAGCTCCATGACCTTGCTCCTGCCGGCGCTGGCAGCGGTCTTTCTCGGCACGGCGGTCATCCAGCCGGGCCAGTTCAATCCGGTCGGCACCCTGGTGGCGATCTACTTCCTCGCCACCGGCATCTTCGGGTTGCAGTTGCTGGGCTTCTCCGGCTGGATCCAGAACGTGTTCTACGGCGCGGGCCTGGTCATCGCGGTGACGCTGGCGAACCTGGCCCGAAACAAGGCCCGCACGGCATGAGCACGACGCCGACCAGTGAGGCCGGTGAGGGGCCCCAGGCTCGGGGAGAGGCCTCGGCCATCATCTCGGTCGGGCGCGCGCTGAGCATCCTCGACGCCTTCATGGGTGACGACCATCTGCTTCCGCTGAGTGAGCTGGCCAGGCGTGTCGGGCTGCCCAAGTCCACGGCGTTCAGGTTGGTCGCGCAGTTGACCGAGAGCGGCTTCCTGACCCGGGTCGGACGCAACTACCGGCTCAGCTCGCACGTGTTCGAGTTGGGCAACAGTGTGGATGCCTCACCGGTCGGATTCCTGCGGGATGTGGCGGCTCCGCATATGGCCGCCCTGTTCCAGCACGTCGGCTTCGGGGTTAATCTGGCCGTGCTCGACAGCACCTCCATCGTCTATCTGGATCGCATCAGGGGGCCTCGCTCTCCCAATCTCCTGAGTCGAATCGGTGCCCGGGTGCCTGCGCTGACCACCGCTCTGGGCAAGGTGATGCTCGCGCACAGCAGCCGAGAGCTCATCATCCAGGCGCTCAACGAGGGCTGGCCTCGTTCCACGCCCTATACGGTGATGCGACCCGAACTGATGGTCGGTCAGTTGCGCCAGGCCCGGGAGGCGGGAGTGGCGTACGACCGTGAGGAGGCGATGCTGGGGCTGACATGCGTCGCGGCACCCATCTTCGACCCCGAGGGCCGTCCTGTTGGGGCCATCTCTGCTTCGGGGTCGACTGGCAGGTTCAGGCCGGAGTCAGCAGCCGACCTGACCCAGCGGGCGGCCCGGCTCATTTCCAGCGATCTCAAGCGCACGATCTCGCTGAGGGCTTGAGCCGCTCGGGCTGTCGGCTGCCCAGCCGGCGGCAACCCATGAGTGGCGAGGGGTACCGCGGAACGTCACCGGTTCGGTCAGGATCGACAGTGTCGAGCAGCGCCGGGCCCTTCCTCGTCAGCGCATCGGGGCCGGGATGGCCCTGCTCGCGTGCGAGGTGTCGCAACGGTGGGGCACGGCTGTCGGTGTGAGGTCTCAGGAGATGCCTGACCGTTTGTGCTCGGGACATGGTTGACACGTTCGGCTGAACGTTCGCCATCTCCCGCCCGGCGGTGAGGCAGGGGGGCTTCCGTCGGTGGTCGTGGATGTACAGCAGTTGGTCGAGTACCGCTGCCGGGCTGTCCGCGAAGTGCTCGGCGGGTCTCCGACCGGTGAGGTCGCGGCCCGGTATGGCGCCTCGCGTCAGACGTTGCACAGCCGGCGGCGTCGGTTCGAGCAGGAGGGCATGCCCGGCCTGCTGGACCGCTCGCGGCGCCCGCGGAACAGTCCCACGCGTCTGTCCGCCGAGGCGGAAGCCGAGATCTGCGAGCTGCGCCGCCGGCCTCCCCGGTGGGGCGCCCGCCGGATCTCGCACGAACTCGCGCGCCGCGGGCTGGAGCCGGCGCCGTCGCGAGCCACGGTCCACCGGGTGCTGTCCCGCAACGGACTGGTGCGCGTCCGGGAACAGCGGTATCCGCGCAAGTACCGCCGGTGGCAGCGCGAGGCGCCCATGCACCTGTGGCAGATGGACCTGGTGGGCGGGGTTCCGCTGGCCGACGGGCGGGAGTGCAGGACGGTCGCCGGCATCGACGACCACTCCCGGTTCGTCGTGATCGCCTCCGTCGTGGCCGTGCCCGGCGCCCGCGCGGTGTGCTCGGCCTTCACCGCGGCGATGCGCCGCTGCGGGGTGCCGTTCGAGGTCCTGACCGACAACGGCAAGCAGTTCACCGGCCGGCACACCCGTCCCCAGCCGGTGGAGGTGCTCTTCGAGCGGATCTGCCGGGAGAACGGCATCACCCAGCGGCTGGCCGAGCCGGGCTCGCCCACCACCACGGGCAAGATCGAGCGTTTTCACCGCACCCTGCGCGAGGAGTTCCTCGATCATGTGGTGCCGTTCGAGTCGCTGGCCGCCGCCCAGGAAGGGATCGACGGCCGGGTGCACGCCTACAACCACCAGCGTCCGCACCAGGCGCTGGACATGGTCACTCCCGTCGGTCTCTTCCGGCCCCACACCCCCGTCCGCCGGAACGACGAGCCTCCCGAACAGACGCTGGACGAGCCGGAGTTGTCCGTCGAGGTCGTCGAAGTGCCGGTGCTGCCGCCGCAGGGGACCGCGGTCGAGTGCGACGTGCGGGTGCCGCCCAGCGGCGAGATCACCCTGGGGACGGGCAGGCAGCGGGTGGGCATCCACCAGGCGCTGGCCGGCAGGACGCTGACCGTCTGGGCGAACCACCGCAGCGTCCGCTTCCTCCTCGACGGGCACCTGGTCACCACCGTCCCGTCCCGGCTGCGGCCGGAGGACATCGCCTACTTGACCATGCGCTACGGCGCCCGCCCGGCCGGTGCCGAGCCCGCACCCGCCGCGCTGCCCAGGACCGGCAGCGGGACGGCCGTCCTCGCCGCCGGCGAACCGGTCGAGGTCGACCGCAAGGTGCTGCGCGACGGGATCCTCTGCCTGGCCGGCGGCCGCCACCAGGTCGGGTTCGCCCTCGCCGGCCGCACGGTCACCCTCCGGCTGGACGGGCGCCTCGTGCACGCCATCGCCGACGACGCGCTGAGGGGAACGGGGCCCCGTCCCGTTCCGGCCGACCGTCTGGGGCAGATCCGCGGGGCGCGGACGGCGACGTCCCCGCTGCCCCTCCGCCCCTGCCGGCCGGGGCCGTCCGGGCCCAGCGGAAGGTGCATGCGAGCGGCCGTTTCATGATCAACGGCCAGTTCATCAAGCTCGGCCCGCGGCATGCCGGAAAGATCGTCACCGTCGTCATCGAGGACACCCACTACCGGATCCTGCACGGCGAGGGCGAACTCGCAGTCCGGCCCCGCGAGAACCCCGGACCGATCACCAGGCTCTACGTCAAAGGCATGGGCACCCAGAAGGACCGTCAAGGATCTCCTGACGACAAACCGTCAGGGAAGTCCTGAGACCTCACACCGACACACGGCCCGGGCGCGGCGCGCCGAGTGCTCTTCGAGCAGAGCTTCGACCATCGCGTCGGCTGTGACCGTTCGGTGCGACTGGCTGGCGCCGTGAGGGGGAGCAGCAGATGGTGGCCCTGGGCAGGGGCAGTTTATCCGAGCCCAGGATCTTGATGCTGGGACGAGCCTTTGCTCGGCCTGCGCCTCGGGAGCGAGGGCAACATCGCGTGGGTGGACTCGCGCTCTGACCGGGGCCAGCTATCACTGGCCCCGGTCAGAGCCCTTGGAAGAATCGATGTGCAGCCAGCAGACGCGCGCTCAGTCAGCCGAAGCGACGACACGGTCGTCGTGCAACTGGGTGATCTCCTCGGCGGCGAACCCGGCCTCGGCGAGGATCTCGCGGGTGTGCTCGCCCAGCCGGGGTGCGGGTCGGGGCGCAGCGGCCGGAACGCCCATGTCGATGGGTGAGCGAGCCAGCCGCACCGGTCCCATGCCGGGCTGGTGGATGGTCTGGAAAAAGTCGGTGGCCACCAGTTGCGGATCGCTGAACAGGTCCTCGATCGTGTTGACGGGTCCGTGCGGGATGTCCGCCTCCTCGAAGGCCGCCTCCCATTCCGCCGTCGTCCGGGTCGCAATCTCATTTGCCAGCAGGGCGTAGAGCTCGTCGATGTGCCGCGTGCGGGCATTGATGTCATGGAAGCGGGGGTCGTCGCCGAGGTCGGTACGCCCGATGAGCCGGAAGAAGGAGAGCCACTGCTTGTCGGCGTAGATCATCACCGCGAGGTAGCCGTCTTTGGTGGCGTAGGGCCGGCGGTGCGGCGAGTCGGTGCGGGGGTAGCCGGTCGGGCCGTTCGGTGGGTCGGTGACCCAGCCACCCTGGCGGTCCAGCAACATGAAGGCGGCCATGGCCTCAAACATCGGGACCTCGACCGCGCGCCCCTCGCCGGTGACATCCCGTGATCGCAGCGCCGCACAAGCGGCTGCCGCGCCGTAGATGCCCATCACCTTGTCGGCGACGGCAGAGCGCCAGTACGCCGGCTCGGCACCGCCGACAGCCTGCGCCATCGCGACTCCACTGCCCGCCTGAATGACATCGTCGTACGCCGGCCGGTCCGCCCACGGGCCGCCGGCGCCGTAGCCGCGGAAGGCGCAGTGCACGAGGCTGGGGTTCACTACAGACAGGTCCTCCCAGGTGATGCCGAGCCTGGCAGCCGCCGGCGGACGCACGTTGTGCAGGAGGAGATCGGTGCGGCGTACCAGCGCATGGAGCACCTCGCGGGCACCCGCCGCTTTAAGGTCGAGCGCCAGAGAGCGCTTCCCACCGTTCGCATTGATGAAGATGGGACCCAGACCGGTGCGGCCGACGTCGCCGATGCCGCGCACCTGGTCGCCCTCGAGCGCCTCGACCTTGATCACTTCGGCACCCCAACCCGCGAGGATCTGGGCGGCGTACGGCCCCATGAACACCGTGCTCAGGTCGAGCACGCGGACGCCCTCGAGCGGCAGTGAGGCTGTCATGCCGCGCCCCCTCGGCCGAGCACGACATCCCACAGGGCGGTCGGGTCGCGGCGCAGGAGCTCGCCAAGCCGGCGGTCGAAGGAGCGGGTGGTGCCGAACTCGCTGCGCCAGTCGAGCACCGGCAAGGTGAAAAGCTGCAGCGGGTGCTCCTGAGTGGTGCCGATCGCGCCGTGGACCTGGTGCGCGTTGCGCACGACGACTGACGCCGCGTGGCCGACGCACGAGCGGGCGACAGCGACCCTGCCGGGGGCGGCGCCACCGGCCAGGTCGGTGGCGGCAGCTTCGAGCACCGCAGCGTCCACCGCCGCCCGCGCCAGCGCAGCCTGCGCCGCGGCGTCGGCGACCAGCTGCTGGACCGCTTGGAACCTCGCGAGCGGCCGGCCGAATTGAACACGGACCGAGGTGTGCTCGATGCACAAGTCCACCGCGCGGTCTATGGCCCCGACACATTGCGCTGCTCGGGCCAATGCGCCGCGCAGCCGCAGTTGCTCCACGATCGCGGCCGGCACGGCCGTGCCGGCGGGCAGTGGACCGATCAGTCGGAGGTGCGCTCGCTGCTGGCCCGAGTTGGTGGGCGCGGGAGCGGTCTCGGTGATCGACCGCAGTTCCGTGTCACCGAGTTCGACGACGGAGAAGTCGTGGCCCGACGGCGCGACCACGACCACCCTCTCCGCGTCCTGAAGCCACGGGACGGAGTCGGCCGCGCCTCCCTCGTCCAGCAGGGCGACGGTCCGCGGAACGGTCGGGTCCTCGACCGGTAGCCCGGCCGTACGCAGCAGCCATCCGGCGAGCAGATCGGTCTCGGCGAGCGGCAGGTGTCGCGCCGCGGCGGCGCTTTCGCCGAGGAGGGCGGCCGCCTCGAGCCAGCTCGCACCCGACCCGCCCTCCGCCTCGGGCGCGGTCAGGGAGGTAAGGCCGAGATCGCTGAGCTGGCGCCACAGCGTCTTGTCCAGCTTGACGCCGGTGATCGCTTGGGACAGTCGCTCGGTCATGTCACCGCCGAGGACGTCGCGCATCATCGCGCGCAGGTCCGGATCGACGGTGGTCGGCGTCTGGTTCATCGGCTCTGTCATGTTCTGGGTCGTCCCACTGTCCGTCGTCTCGATGCCGCTCATCAGCGCATTCCCAGGCCGCGGGCGATGACGCCGCGCAGGATCTCGTTGGTGCCACCACGCAAGGTGAACCCCGGGCGCTGCTGCACCGCGCGCCGCGTCAGGTTGGCGGCGGGATCGGTGGAGCCGGCCGGGAGGCTGAGATCGACCAGGTCGGCGAGGTCGCCCTCGAGTGTGGTGCCGAGCACCTTGACCAGTGCAGCCGGCACATCGGCGCGCTCACCACGCTGCAGAGCGGCGGCGATGGAGAGCGACATCTGGTGCAGGCCTGCGAGCCGCGCGGTGACGCGTCCCGCCTCGGCCGTGTCGAGTATGAGGTCGTCGCGCCCGAGGATGGCGGCTGCCAGGGGGTAGGTGGACAGGAACCGCTCAGGGCCGCTCCGCTCGTAGGAGAGCTCCGAGGTCACCTGGCTCCAGCCGGCGCCGAGCTCGCCGACGACGTGGTCGTCGGCGACGTGCACGCTGTCCAGGACGATCTCGTTGAAGTGGTGCTGGCCGTTCGCCGAGATGACCGGCCGAATCTGGACGCCCGGGTCCTTGAGCTGGACCAGCAGCTGGCTGAGGCCGGAGTGGCGGTCGCCCCGATCATTCGCCGCGGTCGGCGGTGAGGTGCGCACGAGTGCGATGAAGGCGTCGGCCTCGTGGCCGCCAGAGGTCCAGAGCTTGGTGCCGTGGACCCGCCAACCACCGTCCACGCGCTCGGCTCGGGTGCGTACGCTCGCGAGATCCGAACCCGAGTCGGGCTCGGACATGCCGATGCCGAAGAAGACCTCGCCGGCCGCGATGCGTGGGAGGTAGGTGTTCTTGAGGGTCTCGCTCCCGAAGCGCAGCAGCGTCGGAGCGACCTGGCGGTCGGCGATCCAGTGGGCGGCGACCGGCGCGCCCGCGGCGAGGAGCTCCTCGGTCACGACGAACCGCTCGAGGAAGCTCCGACCGTGACCGCCGTACTCCTTCGGGATCGTCATGCCCAGCCAACCGCGGCGGGCGAGTGCGCGGGTGAACTCGATGTCCCACCCACTGAGCCAGCTGTCAACGTCAGGGGTGAAGGCGCCGGCGGCGAGCTGTGAGCCCAGGAACTCCCGCACTTCCAGCCGCAGATCGATCAGCGCCTCGGGTTCGAGGACCGGAGCGGGCATGAGCGAAGGCACAAGGAACCGTCCTACGAGTATGAGGTGCAAGATACGTAACTACGTAAATTCGTGTACTGTTATACACGTGCCCACCTGCCGGGTCAACGGTGGCAGGCACGGTGGGGATGGCAACGGAGCGCCGTCGCGTACGAGAGCATGGGCGCCCAAAGCGAGCGAGGAGATCGGATGGGAGAGTCGGAGCGGCCTACGCGGGTGCGCCCGCGCCACAGGATGGTGGATCGGGTAGCGGCCATCCTGGAGGCCGTCGCGCGGTCGGACGGCCTGTCCCTGACCGAGATCGCCCGTCGCCTCGACGCGCCGGTCTCGTCTGCGCAGGGGCTCGTGAACGGACTGGTGGCGACCGGGTATCTCGACGAGCGAGGGCGCGTCTATCAGCTGGGCGTGGCGCCGTACTTCATCAACCTGTTGGCCGGCCGGCCGGCCGTCCATCGGGTCGGCCACGACGACCTTCTGGCGTTGCACGCCGAGACGGGCAACACCGCCGTCGTTGCGGTGGCCGTCGGAGCGGACGTGGTCTATCTCGACCACTGCTCCACCGAACCGCGCACGGCCTACCTCGCGGAGCGGTTCATCCGGCGCCAACTCATCCGCACCTCGACGGGTTGGCTGCTGCTCGCGGACTGGGAGCAGCGCGACCTGTGGGCCTACCTCGAGACCCTTGGGCCCGAGGACAGTGATCGGGTAGAGCGATTCCTCGGAGCCATGGACAAAATCCGCTCCGGGGGCGTGCTCGTTCTGCCCGGCGCGGCGGAGAACCCCGACCTCGACGGCATCGCCGTACCGGTGCGTGAGCGTGGGCGCGTCGTTGCCGCGGTGGGCGTCGTCGGCCCGCGAAGCGCCCTGGTGCCGCATCAGGACGAGATCGCGGACGCGCTGCGCAGGCACGCGGCGATCTGGCACGCCCGGGGGTGAGTGCAGGCGCCGCGACGCGCGCTGACGGGCTGCGCGAGGAGCCAGGAGGTGACCACAGTTACGTAAGTACGTAACGGCCACCATAAACCAGTATGATCGGTGATCTTGCGTCGGCACGGGCCCCGATCGCGGCACCGCAAGCTGGTGGCCCGCCCGAACTGAGGGACCGCCCGTATCGACTCCGAGTCCCGCCCCCGGAGAAGGGAACACGCCTGATGGACCACCTCTTGCTGATCGAACGCCAGGACCACGTGGAGACCTGGACCATCAATCTGCCCGAGCAGCGGAACCCGATCTCGGGGGAGGACATGATCGACGCCTTCGAAGCGAACCTCGATCGCGTCAACGCGGACCTCGACGTGCGTTGCGTGGTGCTCACCGGTGCAGGGTCCGCCTTCTCGGCTGGCGGCAACGTCACCGACATGCGGGCCAAGACCGGCATGTTCGCGGGCGGCCCGTGGGAGTTGCGCAACGGCTACCGCCGCGGCATCCAACGCCTTCCACTCGCCATGCAGGCCAGCGAGGTTCCGATGATCGCCGCCGTCAACGGACCGGCGGTTGGTGCGGGCTGTGACCTGGCGATGATGTGCGACCTGCGAATCGCCTCCACCAAAGGCTGGTTCGCCGAGAGCTTCGTGCAGCTCGGCATTATCCCCGGAGACGGCGGCGCGTGGTTCCTCACGCACGCGATCGGTCCCCAGCGGGCAGCAGAGATGGCCCTCACCGGCGACCGGGTCGACGCGGCCACTGCGCTGGAATGGGGGCTGGTTACCCGCGTCGTCGACCCCCAGGACCTTCTCCCTGCGGCGCACGAACTGGCACGCCGTGTAGCGAAGAACCCGGCGCACTCGACGCGGATGGCCAAGCGGCTATTGCGGGAGTCTCAGCTCAATCCGCTCGCCACGGTGCTGGAGCTCTCGGCCACGATGCAGGCCATCTCGCACCACACCGCCGACCATGACGAGGCCATGACGGCACTGACGGAGAAGCGCGCCGGCCAGTACACCGGTCGATGATCCAGGATCGCTGCCGGGACGTCCGCGCGACCTGAACACGCTCGTTTCAGAACACCGACGCCGACGTCGGCTCCATCGACGGTGGCTAAGCTTGTTGTTTGACCTCGGGTGACACCCGAGGTCAAACAACAAGCTGAAGCCCTCCTGCTTGAGCAGCCGGCCCACCGTCGGCGCGGACACCGGGTGCCCCTGCCGGGTCAGCTCCCCGGCCAGGTTGCGCAGCGACTTCGTCGTCCACCGCAGCGGAGACTGAGGATCTCCCCGCTCGTCCGGCTCGACCAGGCCCAACAAGGCTTTGAGCAGGGCAGGATCGTTGGCTTCAGCCCGCTTGCGGCCTCCGCCTGGTGCACGCACCCGGCCGTCCGGCAGCGGCCCGGCCCCCGCTTCCAGCTCTGATACTCCACGACGCACGGTCGTCTCGCTGACCTGCGCGATCCGCGCTACCGCCCGTACGCCGCCGTGCCCGAGCAACCGGGCTTCGGTAACCAGGGCCAGCCGCCGCTGCCACTCGTTCAAGTGGGGCAACAACACTGAGAATCTGCACTGGAGTCGGGAACAGATCTCCTCCGGAACCGCCATGCCCTGACAACGAGCCTGTCCCTGCAAAGCAGCACCTTGATTCTTTACGGCTTCTGTGCACCCAGCACCGCTGATGGCGGGTCGCGGGGAACACCTCGTTCAACGCGTTCCAGAAGCCGAGCACTCCGTCGCCGACGGCCAGGACGGGGGCACGCATGCCCCGGCGGGCACAGTCCCGCATCAGTCCTGCCCATGCCTCGGAGGACTCGCGGTAGCCGTCGGTCATCGCGATCAGTTCCTTGGTGCCGTCCGCCCGCACGCCGACCATGACCAGGACGGCGGCCTTCGCCTCCTCCAGGCGAATGCGCAGGTGAACGCCGTCAGCCCAGACGTAGACGTAGTCCGTGGCCGACAGATCGCGGTCCATGAACGCCTTGTGGTCGGCCTGCCACTGCGCGGTCAGCCGCGTGACTGTCGCGGGTGAGAGGCCGGCGGAGGAGCCAAGAAACTGCTCCAGCGCGGGCACGAAGTCCCCGGACGACAGACCGTGCAAGTAGAGCAGCGGCAGCACCTCGCTGATCTTCGGGGACTTGCGGGCCCAGGGCGGCTGGGGGCACCTCCCGGCCGAAGGCTGGGGGAGATCGTCGAGGAGAACCGCTTGCGCTCACCGGTGGCCTCGTCGATGCGCTTGTCGTTGACCCGCGGGGCCCTCACTTCGATCGCCCCGGCCGCGGTCGTCACCTTCCGCGGCTGATGGAAGCCGTTGCGCACGACCAGACGGCGGCCGGAATCGTCCCGCTGACCGGCCAACTCAGCTATATAGGAGTTGACTTCTGCTTCCAGGGCGGCGGCCGGCGTCCGCCTCGCGCCCTCACGGACGATCTCGTCAATCAGGGAGCCGTGTGGCGTCGTTCCGTCTTCGTCTGACTACCGTGAGCACGGGCGTGCCCTCCCGACCGACGCAGCGAACGTCGGCCTACTCGATGACCGTCACAGGATCAATTCGGGAAGGTACGCCCTTCGCGTGCCGACCCGAGGCCGATCCACAGGTCTTGAGCATTGCTCGGCCCTCTACTGACCCGCGATCGCCTCCAGCGCCAGCAGGCCGCGGGCGAGTGTCTGGGAGCCGGCGGTCTTTCCCTGGACGCCGCCCTGCGCCGTCAAGCCCCGGGCGGTCTCGCTCCCTCGCATGCTCGAGGCCACCTGATCGTCACTCATTCCGGCAGTCTACGGCTGCGCGATGACGGCCTGGCACCTCCGCCCACGCCCTGCGTGATCCGATCGCCATAGAATCGGATCACGCAGGCAGGCCATAACGTGGAGGGACACGCGCGGCGGCGAGAAGTGGAGGCAGGCGTGGGCGGGGCCGCACCGAGCGGTGTGCTGAGCAAGGCACTCGCCGTGCTGCAGGCGTTCAGCGTCGAGGACAACACCCTCGGCTTCGCCGAGTTGCAGCGTCGCACCGGCCTCCCCAAGGGCACTTTGCACCGCACGCTCGGCGATCTGGTGGCCGCGCGCCTGCTCGACCGGGTACAGGGCCGCTACCGTCTGTCCAGCCTGGTCTTCGAACTGGGGATGCGCGCCTCGGTCGAGCGCGGCCTGCTGGAGGTGGCGACCCCCTTCATGGAGGACCTGTACGTGCGCACGCACGAACTGGTCCACCTGGGCATCCGCGAGGGCGCCGAGGTGGTCTATGTGGCGAAGATGGGCGGGCACCAGCAGGTTGACTCCCCCTCCCGGCTCGGCGGGCGCATGCCGCTGCACTCCACTGCCCTCGGCAAGGTCCTCCTCGCCCACGCGCCCGCCGATGTCCGTGAGTCGGTGCTGCGCCGACCACTGGAACGCCGAGCCCCCCGGACCATCACCAACGTCGACGTCCTCACGCGCCAGCTGTCCGACATCGCCGCGAAGGGCGTCGCGTTCGAGTACGAGGAGTCGGCGGTCGGCATCGTCTGCGTCGCGTCCGGGATCTTCGGCCCGTCGGACGAGATCGTGGGCGCGGTCAGTGTGACGGGCCCCGTGCACCGCTTCCGGCCCACCCGGCACGCCAACAGCATCCGGGCGGCGGCGGGCGGCATCACCGCCACCCTCGGCCGACGCGAGGAACTCCTGCGGCACTGACCCCCCGGTGTTGCCCGGCGGACAGGCCCGTGTTCCGTCGCGCGGAACTTTTTCCTGGGCGTCGCGGGCCTCGAGTCTCCAAGCTGAGGGCATGAACGAGACTCCCCGTGGCAGCGACGCCGTGGCAAAGGCGGCTCAGCGCCTGTTGGCAGCCGCCGCCGACCGCGTGCCCTGCTCCCCGGTCCGCGACCTGATCGGCAGCGACGACGTGAAGGCGGCGTACGCCGTCCAGGAGCTGCTCACCGCACACCGTACGGAGACCGGCGCGCGCGTCACGGGACGCAAGATCGGCCTCACCTCGCCCGCAGTCCAGGCCCAACTCGGCGTGGACCAACCTGACTTCGGTGTCCTCTTCGACGACATGCAGGTCGCCGACGGCACCCTCGTGCCGACCGGGCGGCTGCTCCAGCCGAAGGTCGAGGCCGAGATCGCGTTCGTGCTCGGCGCGGACCTCGCCGAGGGCCCCCTGGACGCGGAGCAGATCCGGGACGCCGTGGCGTACGCCGTCCCGGCCCTGGAGATCGTCGACAGCCGGATCGCCGGCTGGGACATCACCTTCGGCGACACCGTCGCCGACAACGGCTCCAGCGCCCTGTACGTGCTCGGGTCGTCGACGAAGACCATGGCCGAGTTCGAGCCGGTGACCGCCGCCATGACGCTCACCCGGGGCTGTGAGACCGTCTCCAGCGGTGATGGCGCGGCCTGCCTCGGCGATCCGCTGACGGCGCTCGCCTGGCTGGCGCGGACCGCACGCGGGGTCGGTGACCCGCTGCGCGCGGGCCAGGTCGTGCTCTCCGGTGCCCTCGGCCCGATGGTCGTCGCCGAGCCCGGTGACACGTTCACCGCCGAGATCAGCGGCCTCGGGTCCGTCTCCGTCCGCTTCCCCGTGTCCCCCGAGGGCGACGCGCTCTCCGACTCCGACGAAGGAACCTCCGTATGAAGACCAAGGTGGCCATCATCGGCTCGGGCAACATCGGCACCGACCTGATGATCAAGGTGCTGCGCCTGTCCGACACCTTGGAGGCAGGCGCGATGGTCGGCATCGACCCCGCCTCCGACGGGCTCGCCCGCGCCCGGCGGCTCGGCGTCCCGGTCACGGCCGAGGGTGTCGAGGGCCTGGTCCGCATGGACGGCTTCGAGGACATCAAGATCGTCTTCGATGCCACGTCCGCCAAGGCCCATGTGACCAACGCCGCCGTCCTCGCCCCGCACGGCAAGCAGCTCATCGACCTGACACCAGCCGCGATCGGCCCGATGGTGATCCCCGCGGTCAACCTCACCGAGCACGTCGCTGCGGACAACGTCAACATGGTCACCTGCGGCGGTCAGGCCACGATCCCGGTCGTCGCCGCGATCTCCCAGGTGGCTCCGGTGCCGTACGCGGAGATCGTCGCGTCCATCGCGTCGAAGAGCGCAGGCCCCGGTACCCGCGCCAACATCGACGAATTCACCGAGACCACGAGCCACGCCATCGAGAGGGTCGGCGGCGCGGGGCGCGGCAAGGCCGTCATCATCCTCAACCCGGCCGAGCCCCCGCTGATCATGCGGGACACCGTGCTCGCCCTGGTGAACGCACCGGAAAGGGTCACACACGAGGCGATCCGCGCCTCCATCGCCTCGATGGTCGAGCAGGTGTCGGCGTACGTGCCCGGCTACCGGCTCAAGCGACAGGTGCAGATCACCCCGGTACCCGCCGACCAGCCGGTGCACACCCTGACCTCGGACCCGGTCACCCACCAGGTGTCGGTCTTTCTCGAGGTCGAGGGCGCCGCCCACTACCTGCCGGCCTACGCCGGCAACCTCGACATCATGACCAGCGCGGCCGTCCGCATGGCCGAGGCCATGGCCGCCCACAGCAACGAACTTCAGGGAGCGGGCGCATGACCGTCGACAGGCTCTTCATCCAGGACGTCACCCTGCGGGACGGCATGCACGCCATCCGCCACCGCATCGAGCCCGAGCAGCTCGGCCGGATCGTGGCCGCGCTCGACGCCGCGGGCGTCGACGGCATCGAGGTCTCCCACGGCGACGGCCTCGCCGGCGGCTCCCTCAACTACGGTCCGGGCAGCCACACCGACTGGGAGTGGATCGAGACCGCCGCCGCCCACATCAAGACCGCCCGCCTCACTACGCTGCTGCTGCCCGGCATCGGCACCATCGAGGAGCTCAAGCAGGCGTACGCGCTCGGCGTCCGCTCGGTGCGTGTGGCCACCCACTGCACCGAGGCCGACGTCTCCGCGCAGCACATCGCCACCGCCCGCGAGCTGGGCATGGACGTGTCCGGCTTCCTGATGATGAGCCACATGACCGACGCCAAGACGCTCGCCGGGCAAGCCAAGCTCATGGAGTCGTACGGCGCGCACTGCGTCTACGTCACCGATTCCGGCGGCCGTCTGATGATGGACGGCGTCCGCGACCGCATCCGCGCCTACCGGGACGTCCTCGACCCGGCGACCGAGATCGGCGTCCACGCCCACGAGAACCTCTCCCTCTCGGTCGCCAACTCGATGATCGCGGTGGAGGAGGGCGTCACCCGGGTCGACGCCTCGCTGGCGGGCCAGGGCGCGGGTGCGGGCAACACCCCGCTGGAGGCGTTCATCGCCGTGGCCGATCTCAACGGCTGGGCCCACGGCTGCGACCTGTTCGGGCTGCAGGACGCCGCCGACGACCTGGTGCGTCCGCTGCAGGACCGTCCGGTGCGCGTCGACCGCGAGACCCTCACCCTCGGCTACGCCGGCGTCTACGGCTCCTTCCTGCGCCACGCCGAGACTGCGGCCGAGCGGTACGGCGTCGACGTGCGCACCATCCTCGTGGAGGTCGGTAAGCGCGGCCTTGTCGGCGGCCAGGAAGACATGATCGTCGATGTGGCGCTGGGGCTGGCCGAGTCCCACTGACCCGCGGGGGACGGCACGGCAGTTCCCGGACAGCGGCCGTGCCGTCGCCCGTGTCCGCAGACCCGACCCGCTTGTCGCGTGCCGGTGGACGACGCTCGTCGGCGCCGAGTCCGGAACGTCGCCGCGAGCCGAGCCGCCCGGGCGACTTCCTCCGGCGAGGCGCGGGCAGTTCGGTCCAGCCGCAGCAGGCCCCCGCCCTGACGGGCGGTGGCGTGGCCGAAGACTCCATCGGGGACACCCACGTGACGGTGGGCGGAGGCGTGCTCTCCACGCCGACCGGCTCGAAGAGGCAGCCACGTCGGAAGCAACACCTGTGCCGGCGGCTACGGGTTGTCCAAGGTGAACGGCACTGCGACGGTCGGACCGCCCGGCATCGACGCCGGCACCTCATTCACCACCGACTTCACCGGATCCGTGATGCGCGGCGGCACCGGCACGGGGAGCGCTACCGCAGACAAGAGGATGTCGTTTGGCGCGAGGTGGTGCGCACGCTGGGGGATCCGGAAAAGCTCAGGGCCCTCGCTGAAGAGTGGCTTGGGGACGTGCCCGGAGAAGCGCAGTTGTACGAGGAGCGCCTTGCCGCTCTCGACGAGGAACTGGAGCGAAGCCAGCGCTTGCGGAAGAAGAAGCTTGTCGCCTTGGCCGAAGTCCTGGCCGCGGATGAGAGCGACGATGCCGAGACGGAACTGGAGATTAAGGCGTCCATCGCAGAGGTGAAGGATGAGCTTCAGAGCAAGGAGCGCCGGCTTCGTGATCTGAGGGCGGATGCGGCTGAACGCCTTTTGGAGGTTCAGCAGCGGGAGGAGCGAGTTCACGAGGTCGTCGAGCAGGCCCTTGATGTGACTCCCCGACTCGGTGCTCTGGAATTCGCCGAGAGGTTGGATCTGCTTGATCTTGTCGACATCGAAGTTCGCGTCACCAGCCACGTTCCCGGAATGCTACGAAACGCTGGTTGCCCCTTCGAGGGATGGTTCGAGGAGCGGGGGCTGCTCGTACCCCCGGAGCTGACGGACGATGAATGGAAGCGGGTTGAAGCGTGCTTTCCGGTCCCCAGGAAGAAGACTCGCATCGTTCCGCCTCGGGTGGCGTTCGAGGCATCCCTCTACAAGGTGCGTCACGGGCTGCAGTGGAAGGACCTGCCCGAGGAGGTTCTGCAGGGCCACCGGCCGAACAGCATCTACCAGCGGGTCCTGGGGTATCTGAAGGACGGCTCCTGGGGAGCCGCGGTGCGCGCGCTGGGCGACTATGAAGGAACGCCGGTGCCGCCGCTGTACATCCTTCCCGACCTCGACATCACCGGTGCCTTCGATCCAGCCCTCGCAACCCTCCCGGAATCGCCCATGACCTGCGACGATGACGATACGACGTGTGAGGGGGTGGCGGAACGAAAATCAAGCAATTCATGGCGTATCCAGGGGTCTTCTACTCCGACGACGGCCAGATCCTGCGCGCCATGCAGCGCTCCGCCGAGAACGGCGGCCTGATCATGATGCACGCCGAGAACGGCATCGCGATCGACGTGCTCGTCGAACAGGCGCTGGCCCGCGGCGAGACGGACCCCCGCTACCACGGCGAGGTCCGCAAGGCCCTGCTGGAGGCCGAGGCCACCCACCGTGCCATCCGGCTCGCCCAGGTCGCCGGCGCCCCGCTGTACGTCGTGCACGTCTCCGCCACCGAGGCGGTCGCCGAGCTGACCCGGGCCCGTGACGAGGGCCTGAACGTCTTCGGCGAGACATGTCCCCAGTACCTGTTCCTGTCCACCGACAACCTCGCCGAGCCGGACTTCGAGGGCGCCAAGTACGTGTGCAGCACACCCCTGAGACCGAGGGAACACCAGGCATCCCTGTGGCGGGCGCTGCGCACCGACGACCTCCAGGTGGTCTCCACCGACCACTGCCCCTTCTGCTTCACCGGCCAGAAGGACCTCGGCCGCGGCGACTTCTCCAAGATCCCCAACGGCATGCCGGGCGTGGAGAACCGGATGGACCTGCTCCACCAGGCCGTCGTCGACGGGCACCTCACCCGCCGCCGCTGGATCGAGATCGCCTGCGCCACCCCGGCCCGCATGTTCGGCCTCTACCCGAAGAAGGGCACCCTCGCCCCGGGCGCCGACGCCGACGTGGTGATCTACGACCCGCACGCCGAGCAGGTCATCTCCGCGAAGACGCACCACATGAACGTCGACTACTCGGCGTACGAGGGCACACGCGTCACCGGCCGCGTCGAGACCGTCCTCTCGCGCGGCGAACCGGTCATCACCGAGCGGGAGTACACCGGACGCGCCGGACACGGCGTCTACACCCCACGTTCCACCTGCCAGTACCTCTACTAGGAGCCAGGAGCGGTGCGCATGGACTTCGGACTCGTTCTGCAGACCGATCCGCCGGCCTCGCGGGTGGTCGACCTGATGCGGCGCGCGGAGCGCAACGGCTTCACGCACGGCTGGACCTTCGACTCCGCAGTGCTGTGGCAGGAGCCGTTCGTGATCCACAGCCAGATCCTGGCCGGCACCACCGGGCTGAAGGTCGGCCCGATGGTCACCAACCCGGCCACCCGCACCTGGGAGGTCACCGCCTCCACCTTCGCCACCCTCAACGACATGTTCGGCAACCGGACCGTCTGCGGCATCGGCCGCGGCGACTCCGCGATGCGGGTCGCCGGACGCAGACCCAGCACCCTGGCCCGCCTGGGTGAGGCGATCGACGTGATCCGCGACCTCGCCGAGGGGCGCGAGGCCGAGGTCGACGGGCAGCCGCTGCGGATCCCGTGGGTGAGGGACGGCAGGCTGCCGGTCTGGATGGCGGCGTACGGGCCGAAGGCGCTCGCCCTCGCCGGGCGGAAGGCCGACGGCTTCATCCTGCAGCTCGCCGACCCGTATCTGACCGAGTGGATGGTGAAGGCGGTACGGGCCGCGGCCGCGGAGGTGGGGCGCGACCCCGCCTCCGTGACCGTCTGCGTCGCCGCCCCGGCGTACGTCGGCGACGATCTGGCGCACGCCCGCGACCAGTGCCGCTGGTTCGGCGGCATGGTCGGCAACCACGTCGCGGACCTGGTCGCCCGCTACGGCGAGCACTCGGACCTGGTCCCCGAGGCGCTGACGTCGTACATCAAGGAACGGCACGGCTACGACTACAGCCACCACGGGCGGGCCGGCAACCCGTCCACGGACTTCGTCACCGACGAGATCGTCGACCGGTTCTGCCTGCTCGGCCCGGCCGAGGCGCACATCGAGAAGCTGGAGGCGCTGCGCGGGCTGGGTGTGGACCAGTTCGCCGTGTACGACATGCACGACGCGCAGGAGGCGACGATCGACGCGTACGGCGCAGAGGTCATCCCGGCCCTCAGCCGCTGACCGGTCCCTGCGACCCCTGCGGCGACTACCGGGCCGTGCCGAAGTTCTGGGTCCAGTAGGAGCCGGGCTGTGCGAGACCGACACCGATCTCCTCGAACGAGCAGTTGAGGATGTTCTTCTTGTGGCCGGGACTGGACATCCAGCCGGCCATCACCTGCTCGGGAGAGGAGTAGCCGTAGGCGACGTTCTCGCCGTAGGTGCTCCAGGTGTAGCCGGCGCGGGTGATGCGGTCGGCGGGTGAGGATCCGTCCGAGCCGGTGTGCGACATGGTGCGGCTCGACGCCATGTCCGCGCTGTGGTTCTGCGCGGCCTCGGTCAGGGTGGCGTTCACCTTCACCGGGGAGCAACCGGCCTTGCCGCGCTCGGCGTTGACGAGTTCCACGACCTCGGCGACGGCTCCGGAGGCCGCGGCACCGCCGGTCGCGGCGGGGCTCGGGGCGGCGGGGGTGGGCTCGGGGGCGGCCGTGGTGGGCTTCGGAGCCGCTGTGGTGGGCCTGGCGACGGATGCCTCGCGGACCGTCTTCTTCGGCTTGTGCGCCTTCGGGTTGTGCGTCGGCTCGGCGCCGCTGTGCCGCGGCGCCCCGCCCTTCGAGGCGTCCGCGGTGGCGGTCGGCGTGTGCGACGGCGCCGCCGTGGGCCCGCCGTGCGGCTTGCCGTCCCACCGGTGGTGCCGGTCGGCGTCGCCCCACCTGTCCTCGGCCGCGGCGGGGGCGGCGGTGTCCTGCTGCCGCTGTCCGCTGCCGGGCCAGTCGGCACAGGCCAGGGCGACCGAGGGTATCCCCACGGCGCCCATGGCGACTGCCGTGACGACCGTCCGCCGGTACCGCCGCTGACGACGATGCTTTCCCATGAGTGACCTCACCCCTGTTGTCCGGAGACTGGTCATTCTTGGGACGGCCCGACGCGGGGCGCAAAGGGCCGTTGCACTACTGCGCTTCGTAGGTCTGCGGGGGTCTTGCGGCGGGCGGAAGACCATGCCGACCTGCTCGCGACGGGCCCGTCGGGATGCCTGCCGCCTCGTCAGGAGCCGCCGCCCGGCGCACGAACCGCGGACCCGGGCCGCCCGCCGGATCACCGTCCGCCTCGGCCCGCCCCTCTTTCATGTCAAGACGGATAAATCCCCCATGTCGCCGGAGCGGGTCCTACTAAGCGGCCTGCGTAGATCGAGGACGTGCGTGAGGGATGTCACGGAACCATGAATTCCGGTCTTCTGTCGGAGGCCTGCGGCGCCCGGCGCGCTTCGAGGACGGGCCGGGTCAGCCCCGCCCCTCCAGCAGCGCCGCCATCGCCTCCTTGGCGGCCTTGATGGCGCCCTTGTTGATCTCGTCCGTGGAGGGCGCCTTCTTCGACTCGAAGTCGCTGCCGTTGTAGGTGACGATCACCAGCGCGTTGGAGGCGCGGGCCACCACCACGCCCTCACGGGTCTGCTGCTTGTCCTGGGTGGCGAGGTTCACGACGGAGTACGCCGCGTCACCGAGCCCGGGGACCGGGCCGCCGCCGCTCTTGTCCTTCAGCCGTCTCCCGTAGGACTGTTCGGCCGCGTCGTCCGACTGCAGAACCTCGAAGGAGACGTCGAGCCAGCGGTACTCGTAGCCCTCGAGCGCGTTCCAGGAACAGGTCCTGCGCAGCTTGGAGTCGGTGGACTTGATCTCCTTGCCGGACGCCTTGGCCCCCGGCACGAGGGATGTGACGGTCTTCTCGGCGACGCTGCCGCAGGGGACGGGAGCGGCGGTGTACGTCATGGGCACCGTCGTCGTCGACGGAGCGGAGGCGGACTGGGTCGGCGTTCCCCCGGCCGTTCTCTTCTCCGCCGCCTGCGGCTCGGAGGACAGTCCGGAGGACAGTGCCCAGCCCGCAGCGGCGAGGACGACCACCGGGGACAGGCGCGCGGCCAGCGCTATCGGCAGAGGAAAAGAACGCACGTCGCACTTCTCGTGGGGGTCGGTGCGGAAGGGGGCCCGCACAGCGGACGGGACGCCAGTCTCACACGCTTCCGGGTGGGGTGGAAGGGCGAACTCGCTCCGTGGGCGGAGGGTGACAGGGGCGTACCGGCGGGAGCGGCGGTTTGCCGTACTTCCCCTGCGTTCAGGCGAATTGCGGCAGTGCGGCAGCGCGGGAGCGCGGGAGCGCCGGACGCGGGCCGCAGGCGGTCGCGGTGTTCCCACCGCGACCGCACGGGGCGTCAGCGGGTCACGGCTTGCGGGCGAGACCGCCGTGCTCGGCGATGAGCGCGGAGTCGGGGGTCTCGGCCTCCGGACGCCACAGGGGGACCGAGACGACGCCGGGCTCCAGGAGCTCCAGACCGTCGAAGAACGACGTGATCTCGTCGACGGTGCGCAGGTTGTAGGGGATGGCGCCGCTCTTGTTGTAGCCGTCCTGGGCCTGCTCGAAGCCCGGGTCGACGCCCCGGGAACCGTCGTTGACGGAGAGGTAGCTGCCGGACGGCAGCGCGTCCATCAGCCGGGTGACGATGGAGCGGGCCTGGTCGTAGTCGGCGATGTGCCCCAGGATGTTGCTGAGGATGAGGGCGGTGGGCCTGCTGAAGTCCAGCGTCTCCGAGGCGGCGGCCAGGACACGCTCCGGGTCCAGCACGCTGGAGTCGACGTAGGAGGTGGCACCCTCGGGGGTGGAGTAGAGCAGGGCGCGAGCGTGCGCCAGGACCATCGGGTCGTTGTCGACGTAGACGATCCTGCTCTCCGGCGCGATGCGCTGGGCGACCTCATGGGTGTTTTCGGCGGTCGGCAGGCCGGTCCCGATGTCCAGGAACTGCCGGATGCCGGCCTCGGAGACCAGGTACGTGATGTTGCGGCGCAGGAAGGCCCGGCTGCTGCGCGCGATGGTGACGATGCCGGGGAAGACGGCGGTGTACGCGTCGCCCGCCTCCTCGTCGACGGGATAGTTGTCCTTCCCGCCCAGCCAGTAGTTCCAGATCCGGGCCGAATGCGGCACCGAGGTGTCGATCTTCTGGTGCGCAGCGGGTCCGGGCGTCGTCGCAGGGTCGCTCATGGGTACGGTCCGTCTCTCAGCCGAGGCAGGTGTGTTCAGCCAACAGGTGTGTTCCGCACAACTTACGTCCCAACAGTGCTGTAGCGCACTCCAGTTCGCATCTCCGGTGTGGCGCGTACGGACGCGTTCCGCCCGGCACCGGGACGCACCCCCTCAGCCGTGCAGGACGAGGTAGGGCGCCAGCGCGAACAACGTGACGACGAGCGCGTACTTCAGGCTGCGGGCGGGCAGGGCGTGGGCGATCCGCCAGCCCAGGAGCACGCCGGCCAGTTCCGGGACGCCGATCAGGGCGGCCAGGGGCCAGTCGACGGCACCGTGGGCGAGATAGCCCACGGTGCCCACCCCGGCGATGACGATCGACTGGGCCTGGGCGGAGGCCAGGGACTCCAGCACGGGCACGCCGAGCGCGACCAGCAGCGGGACGGTGAGCATCGGGCCCCCGATGCCGACGACGCCGGAGACGACGGCGACGACGAACCCGAGTCCGGCCACCACGGGTGCGGACGGGCGGGCGGGCGCGGCCGCGGGCCGGTGGCGCTCGCGGTGCCACACCAGGGCGGCCACCACGGCCACGAGCACACCGAGCACCACCCCGAACGTACGAGTGGACACGAGGGAGTTGAGCAGTACCCCGACGGGAGTCCCGAGCACGGCCGTGCCGGCCAGGATCCCGGCGACGCGGCGTGTTCCCGGCTCGCGCAACTGGCCGGAACGGGTGTAGGCCGCGGTGCCCAGCACGCCGGTGGCGACATGGGTGACGATGGAGGTACCGGCCACCTCGGCGGGGGAGAGGCCGGTCAGGGTGAACAGCCCGATCGTGGGCAGCACCCCACCGGGGCCGACAGCGGTGATACCGATGCCTCCCACGAGCCCCGTCAACCCCAGCGCCACCATCACCGACACCGGCATACCGCCCCTCCCCTCCGTCTGGAGCATGCCGCTCGGAGCATTCCGCCCGGAGCATTCCGTCCGGAGCATGCCGGAGACCGGCGCGCCGGGGAACGGACGTCACACGGGGAGATCCCGTACGGGACGGACCGCGGCCTCGGCCGTCGCTACGCCGGCCGCCGGTCCGCCGTCTGCGGCTCCTCCTCCGGACGACTGTCGCCGCGGGCCAGGACGCTGGGCCACCACGCCCGGGGCCCGATGTCGATCACGAGCGCGGGCACCAGCAGCGAGCGGACCACGAGCGTGTCGAGCAGGACACCGAAGGCCACGATGAAGGCGATCTGCACGAGGAACGCCAACGGGATGACCATCAGGGCCGCGAACGTCGCGGCGAGCACCACACCCGCCGAGGTGATCACCCCGCCGGTCGTGGTCAGCCCGCGCAGCACACCCTGCCGCGAGCCGTGCGCGAGTGCCTCCTCGCGTACCCGGGACATCAGGAAGATGTTGTAGTCGACGCCGAGGGCCACCAGGAACACGAATCCGTACAGCGGGACGGAGGCGTCCGTGCCGCTGAACCCGAGGAGATGCTCGAAGACGAGGGAGGAGACCCCCAGCGTCGCCAGGAAGTTCAGCGCGACGGTCGCCACCAGCAGCACCGGTACGAGCAGCGAGCGCAGCAGGACGATCAGGATCAGCAGGATGATGCCGAGCACCACGGGAACGATCACCGTGCGGTCGTGCGCGGCGGTCTGCTGGGTGTCGTACTGCTGCGCCGTGTACCCGCCGACCAGCGCGTCGGCCCCCGGGACCGCGTGCACGTTCTCGCGCAGCCGCTCGATGGTCTCCTTGGCCGCGTCGCTGTCCGCTGCCGCGTCGAGCGTGGCGTCGATGCGCACCCGCCCGTCGACGACCTGCGGCTCACCGGCCCCGGGCCGCCCCGAGGCGGAGACCGCGCCGGCCGATGCCACGCCCTCGGTGTCCTTCGCGGCGGCCGTCACCGCGTCGGCACGGTCGGCGTCGGCGATGATGACCGCCGGATTGCCCGAGCCACCGGGGAAGTGCCTGCCGACCGTCTCCTGGGCGGCGACGGAGGGGGCGTCGTTCACGAAGATCTCGTCGAGCGGCACCCCCTTGGCGGACAGCGTGGGGGAGAAGGCCGCCAGGGCGGTGAGGACGAGTCCGGTCACGAGCCAGACGAAGCGCGGACGCGCGTTCACCCGCGCGGCCACCCGGAGCCACACCGGGTGGCCCTCCGCGGACGCGTCCGACGCCTTCGGGCGAGTGGGCCAGTAGGCGGTACGGCCCAGCAGGGCCAGCACGGCCGGCAGGAAGGTGAGCGTGGTGAGCACGGCGCACACGATGCCGATGGCGCCCACCGGTCCGAGCGCGCGGTTGTTCGTGAGGTCGCTCGCCAGGAGGGCCAGCAGCCCGAGCGCCACCGTGGCGGCACTGGCGGTGATCGCACCGAACGAGCGCCGCACCGCCACCAGGGCGGCCGCGGCCCGGTCCCCGCGCACGGCGAGTTCCTCGCGGAAGCGCGCGGCCAGGAGCAGGGCGTAGTCGGTCGCGGCGCCGATCACCAGGATGGACAGGATGCCCTGCACCTGCCCGTCGACCTGGACGATGTCCCGCTGCGCCAGCGCGTACACCACGGCACAGGCCAGTCCCAGGGCGAAGACGGAGCCGAGGATGATCACGAACGGCAGCAGGACGCTGCGGTAGACGAGCAGCAGGATCACCAGCACGGCGGCGAGCGCCACACCCAGCAGCAGTCCGTCGATGCCCGCGAACGCGTCCGACAGGTCGGCCTGGCTCGCCGCCGGGCCGGCGATCTGCGCCTCGGTGCCCGGCACCTGCTGCGCCGCCGCGCGCACCTCCCCGAGGACCGCGGGCAACTCCTCGTCCAGGCCGGGCTCGAGCTGGACGACGGCCTGCAGGGCCTGGCCGTCGTCGGAGAGCAGGGCGGGCGAGGGCCTGCCGACGACACCGGGGCTTCCGGCGAGCGCGCCGACGGATTCGGTGGCGGCCGCCCGCTGCGCCTCGGTGACCCGGGCCCCGTCCGCCGTCCAGACCACGATGGCCGGGAGGGTCTCGGCCTGGGCGAACGCCGCACGGGCCTCGAGGACCTGGGTGGACTCGGCGCTCTGCGGCAGGAACGACGCCTGGTCGTTGGTGGCCACCTCGCCCAGCTTGCCCGCGTAGGGCCCGAGCGTTCCGCCCACACCCAGCCAGACCAGCAGGAGGACGAGGGGTACGAGCCAGCGGGCCCGGCGCGGTGCGGTTCTCATGAGGGTTCCTCACAGTGGAAGAGGTAAGTCGATGAATGAGTATCTCGATTGTCGAGTGATCTTATACTGGGATCATGAATGACTCAGGCGCCCCTTCGGTACCTCTTCCCGGAGACGACCCCACGGGGTTGCAGTCGTTCGCCGTCCTGCTGCGCCGGATGAACAACGAGTTCAACCGCGTCGCCCACGAGTTCGCCCAGGCGCACGGCCTGCATCCCACCGACGTCCAGGCCCTGGTCGCGATCCTGGACGCCGGCCAGGACGGCTCGACCGAGCCCATGACGCCGGGCAGACTGCGCAGACAGCTCAACCTCACCTCCGGCGCCGTCACCGCGTGCATCGACCGGCTGGAGAGGGTGGGACACATCCAGCGGGTCAGGGCCGCCGACGACCGCCGCGTGGTCCACCTGCACTTCGCGGAGCCGGCCAGAGGGCTGATCAGGGACTACTTCCGGCCGCTCGCGCGGAGCACGGACATCGCGCGGGGCCGCTTCACACCCGAGGAGCTCACCGTGATCGTCCGGTTCCTCGCGGAGATGAACGGGGAACTCGCCCTGCTGCGCCGCGACTGACCTCTGCTGGTCGCGGCTGATCGCGCCTGATGCGGAAGCCCTCGGCCGGCTCGACGCCCCGGACCGTGCGGTGCGCGGGGCCGAGCGGCGCGCGGGGCCGTGCGGTGGGCCGCCGAGCCCATACTCTCCCGGGCCGAGGGCCCATATTCATGTGGTTACCACCTGGAGTGCACCAGGCAGGTGGGGTTTGTCAGTGGGACATGTTCTGATGGAGCACATGATCGAGGACAACGAAACCATCGAAGAGTTTCTCACCCGGTACGCCGTCGACGTGGAGGAAGCCGTCCGCAAGGCGGCCGCACAGGAGATCATGCCGCGCTGGCGCCGGCTCGCCGACCACGAGATCGACCGCAAGTCCGGCCCGCACGACCTGGTGACCGACGCCGACCGGCAGTCCGAGCTGTACCTCACCGAGGCGCTGCGCGCCCTGCTCCCCGGCTCCGTCGTGGTGGGCGAGGAGGCGGTGCACGACAACCCGGCGTCGTACGAGGGGATACGCGGGGAGGCGCCGGTGTGGATCGTCGACCCCGTCGACGGCACCCGGCAGTTCGTGCAGGGCGACACCGGATTCTGCACCCTGGTCGCCCTCGCCCAGGGGGGAGTGATCCACGCGTCGTGGACCTACGCCCCCGCCCGCGAGGAATTCGCCACCGCCGTCCGCGGACAGGGCGCCTTCCTGGACGGGACGCGACTGCACGCGGGCTCCCCGGACCCCGGCCGCGACCTGCGGGTGGCCACCTCCCACCCGGACTTCACCACGGAAGAGCAGAAGCGCTCCCTCCTCGGCCTGCGGACGGACGGCGTGGCGCCCCGCTCCTGCGGCTCGGCCGGACTGGAGTACCTGGCCGTCGCCCGCGGCGAGTCGGACAGCACGGCGTTCTGCTGGGAGGCCGCCTGGGACCACGCGGCGGGCCTGCTCCTCGTCGAGGAGGCGGGCGGCGCCCACCTGACCCGCGCCGGTGACCCCTTCCGCATCACGGGCGGCAACGACCTCCCCTTCACCGCGGCCCGCGACGAGGCCACGGCCCGCAGGGTGGTGGGACTGCTGTCGGGCGGGGCCTGACCCCCCGGCCGGCGGCACGGCCGGCCGAGGCGCCGTCGCCCCGGGCCCCGGTGGATGTTGCCCCGGACCCGGGGCGGTGCCGGCCCACCGGCATATCCTGACCCTCCGGTTGCCGTCGGCTGACGAAGGAGCCCGAAGGTGGTGTCGATGCTCGATGTGGTCGTGGTGGGAGCGGGGCCGAACGGACTGACCGCCGCCGCGGAGCTGGCCCGGCGCGGCTTCTCCGTCGCGCTGTTCGAAGCGAGGGGCACCGTCGGCGGCGGCGCCCGCACCGAGGAACTGACCCTGCCCGGCTTCCGGCACGACCCGTGCTCCGCGGCGCACCCGCTGGGCATCAACTCACCCGCGTTCCGGGCCCTTCCGCTGGAGCGCTACGGCCTCGAGTGGCTGCACGCGGACCTGCCCATGGCCCACCCCTTCCTGGACGGCACGGCGGCCGTGCTGTCCCGGTCGGTCGGCGAGACGGCCGCCTCCTTCGGCCCGCGCGACGCCGGTGCGTACCGCCGCCTGGTCGCACCCTTCCTGCCCCGATGGGACACCCTGGCCCGCGACTTCATGTCCCTGCCGCTCACCGCGCTGCCCCGCGACCCGGTCACCCTCGCCCGCTTCGGCCTCGTCGGACTGCCGCCCTCCACCTGGCTGATGCGCCGCTTCCGCGACGAGCGGGCCAGGACCCTGTTCGCCGGCCTCGTCGCCCATGTGATCGCCCCCCTCGGCGGCTTCGCCACCGGCGCCATCGGCCTGGTCTTCGCCCTCGCCGCGCACGCCCGCGGCTGGCCCGTCGCCCGCGGCGGCTCCCAGGCCATCTCCGACGCCCTCGCCGGATACCTGAAGGACCTCGGCGGCGCGATCCACACCGACTACGAGGTCAAGCGCCTGGACGACCTGCCCCCGGCCCGGGCGTACGTCTTCGACACCTCGCCCACCGCCCTGGCCCGCATCGCCGGCTTCGGCGACCACTACGCGAACTACCGCTACGGACCCGGCGTCTTCAAGATCGACTACGCGCTGGACGGCCCGGTGCCGTGGACCGCGCCCGAGGCCCGCAGGGCCACCACCGTGCAGATCGGCGCGGACAGCTCCGAGATCGGCACCGCCCTGCGCGCCGCCTCCCGCGAGGGCCGCGCCC